>NZ_JAABRP010000210.1 GCF_011390875.1 Thiocapsa sp. | reverse complement strand
GTCTCACTGGGATCAAGGATATCTCCGAAGCCAAACGAACGACGAAAACGACGCATGTCGGTCTGGACGCGGTTTAGGGCGCAAAGAAAGCATGTCACAGCGGACGCGGTTCAGCGCTTGGCCAGACGCAATGCCGTACTGGCGACTCTCCGGCTATTACTTCTTCTACTTCGCTGCGCTCGGCGCACTGGTGCCCTTTTGGGGGCCGTATCTGCAATCGAAGGGGTTCGACGCCCTGGCGATCGGCCAGCTCATGGCGATCCTGGTGGGCACCAAGATCGTCGCGCCGATGCTTTGGGGTCATATTGTCGACATCACGGGTCGGCGCATGCCGATCGTGCGTTTCGCGTCGCTGGTCTCGGCGGTGACCTTCCTCGGCGTCTTCCCGGCCGACGGCTTCTGGACCATTGCCGCGGCCATGGTCCTGTTCAGCTTCTTTTGGAACGCCTCGCTTCCGCAGATGGAGGCGGTCACCTTCAATCATCTGCGCCACCGGCCTGCGGGCTATGCCCTGATCCGGCTGTGGGGCTCGGTCGGGTTCATCCTGGTGGTTGCGATCCTGGGCGTTCAGTTGGAGTCGGCACCGATGAGCGTGGTGCCGATCTGGGTGCTGATCCTCTTCGTCGGCATCTGGCTCTCGACCCTGACCGTCCCGGACAGCGCACCCGTCACCGGGGAGCATGCCACCCCGTCGTTGCGCTCGATCCTGGCGCGTCCGGACGTCATCGCATTCCTCGCCGCCTGCTTTCTCATGCAGGCGAGTCACGGGATCTATTACGCCTTCTACTCGATCCATCTCGCGGCAGTGGGGTACTCGACCTCCGCGATCGGCGCGCTTTGGGCGCTCGGCGTCATCGCCGAGGTCCTGGTGTTTCTGGTGATGCGCAACCTGCTCGAGCGTTTCGGTGCGCGCCATGTCCTGATCTGGAGCCTGGCGATAGCGGTCGTGCGGTGGCTCCTGATCGGCGCCTTCGTCGCGATCCCGGCCGTTGCGATCCTTGCCCAACTCATGCACGCCGCCACCTTCGGCACCTTCCATGCCGCTGCGATCCATCTGGTTCATCAGTACTTCCGAGGACGCACCCAGGGGCGCGGACAGGCGCTCTACAACAGCCTGAGCTTCGGCGCGGGCGGGGCGCTCGGCAGTCTGATCGGAGGGTTGCTCTGGAGCGCCGAGGGCGCCGGGGTCACCTTCGGGATCGCCTCCGGTGCCGCGGCGCTTGGACTGCTTGCGGCCTGGCGCTGGGTGGATCGCTCCCCGACGAAGGTTGCCGGCCGTTAAACCGCGCCCGTTGCGGGATGCCTCGTTTGTTAGATCGGCTTGGCCGCGCCAGCTCCGACGATTGTCGGAGCTGGCGCGGTTTAAACGATTAAAAACATTGAATCTTAAACCGCGTCCCGCCAAGAGCCGTGGATGCGCCAAACGTCGAGCACACTCGACAACGAGCATCTCGCTCTGGACGCGGTTTAACGGGTCGCGTGTTATTCTATTTTCTTTCGCGGGTCTGCCGACGCCGCCAACCCTACCGAGCTCGCTCGGTTCGACCTCAGCCATCACAGCCATGTCAGTCGATCAAGGTCCTTTTCAGATCCTTCCGGGTCGACGTTACCCCAACGGGGCAAGCGTCGAAGACGACGGGGTCAACTTCTCCGTGTTCAGCCGCCATGCCTGCGGCGCCGAGCTGCTTCTCTATCGGAGCGCGGACAGCCCCGAGCCCTTCCAGGTCATCCGGCTGGACCCGGAGGTCAACCACACGTTCTTCTACTGGCACGTCCTGGTTGTGGACCTGCCGCCGGGAACGCACTACACCTGGCGCATGGACGGTCCGTTCGAGCCCCGTGCCCATGGTTGGCGTTTCGATGCCGGAACCGAACTGCTCGACCCCTGGGCGCGTGCCGTCAATCTCTCGCACTGGGATCGCTGGAATCGCCTGAACAACGGCGTGAAGCCGCATGACTCGCCCCGCGGCCTGGTCCTCGCGGAGGAGTACGACTGGGAAGGCGACGCGCCGATTCGCCGTCCGACCGAGCAAACCATCATCTACGAGCTTCATGTCGGCGGTTTTACGCGGCATGCCAACTCGGGCGTGCATCATCCCGGCACCTTCCTCGGTCTGATCGAAAAGATCCCTTATCTGCAGGACCTCGGCATCACCCATGTCGAGCTGATGCCGGTCATGGCGTTCGACGAGCAGGACGTCCCGCCGGGCGTCTGGGAGGCGGGGCTGCGCAACTTCTGGGGTTACAGCAGCTTCGGCTTCTTCTCGCCCCATCCCGGTTACTGTGTCACGCCCGAGCAGGGCACGCATCGGCGCGAGTTCCGCGACATGGTCAAGGCCCTGCACAAGGCCGGGATCGGCGTCATCCTGGATGTGGTGTTCAATCACACCAGCGAGGGCGGCAACGGCGGTCCGACCATGAGCTTCAAGGGGCTCGGAAACGAGACCTTCTATTGCCTGGATACCCTCGACAAGGGCATCTATCTGGACTTCACGGGCTGCGGCAATACGGTCAATGCCAATCACCCCGTCGTGTCCCGCTTCATCATCGATGCCTTGGAGTATTGGGTCCGCGAGATGCACGTGGACGGGTTCCGTTTCGATCTCGCCAGCGCCATGGCGCGGGACTCCGACGGCCGGCCGATGTCCAATCCGCCCGTGCTGTGGGCGATCGAGCTCTCCGATACGCTCAACGCCTCCAAGATCATCGCCGAGGCATGGGACGCCGCCGGCCTGTATCAGGTCGGCAGCTTTCCCGGCTATCGCTGGATGGAATGGAACGGTTGCTTTCGCGACAGTGTGCGGCGTTTCGTTCGCGGCGACCCGGGGCTCGTTCCGGAGATCGCAACCCGGATTGCAGGCAGCAGCGACCTCTATCAGGCCAACCTGCGTCAGCCCATCAACAGCGTGAATTTCGTCACCTGCCACGACGGCTTCACCCTCTGGGACCTCGTCTCCTACGAGCGTAAATACAATCGCGCCAACCGCGAAGAGAATCGCGACGGGACCGACAATAACCTAAGCTGGAATTGCGGGGTCGAGGGCGAGACCGAGAATCCCGAGATCCTCGCGCTGCGTCGGCGTCAGGCCAAGAACCTCTTGACCCTGATGTTCATGAGCCAAGGTATCCCGATGCTCTTGGCCGGAGACGAGGTGCTGCGCACCCAGCAAGGCAACAACAACACCTGGTGCCAAGACAATCCTCTGGGCTGGTTCGACTGGTCGTTGGTCGAGCGCAATGGCGACATGCTGCGGTTCGTGCGCGGATTGATCGCCTTGCGCAAACGTCATGCGAGTCTGCATCGCCGCCACTTCCTGTCCGGTCAGCCGCGCAACGGCAGCGATCTTCCGGATGTGGTGTGGCACGGAACCACGCCGGGCAATCCGCCTTGGGGCGACCCGGACGCTCGGGTACTCGCCTTCACCTTGGCGCGGGCGCGCCAAGACGACGACTTACTCTGCGTGCTCATCAACATGGATGCGGATGCGAAACGCTTCGAGATCCCGACGCTCGAGCAGTGTCGTTGGTACACCGCGCTCGACACCGGACGGGCCAGCCCGACCGATCTTATCCCGCCAGAGGATCAGATCGTGCTCGAAACAGCCTCCGTCCTGGTACGCTCGCGCAGTATTCAGATCTTCGAGGGACGCTGACCGAGGAGAATCAAAACGAGCGCCGATGCTCCGATGGCGTAGGATGGGTAGAGCACAGCGAAACCCATCACTACCCGGCGCCGACGATCCATCCAGGCACCCTGACTGTGGTGATTCATGACTCGGACCGACATTTATCACGCCCTCGGGTTGCACATGCACCAGCCGCCCGGCAATCTGCGCCTCCTGATCGATGCCAATCCTTGGCAGGCCGAGGAGATCATCCGCTGCTACGAGCGCGTGCCGCGCTACGCCCTGCAGTATCGCGATGTCGCGCGACTTCATGTCGGTTTCTCGGGAATCCTGCTCGAGCAGCTTCTCGATCCCGAAATTGTCGATCGGTATCGTCACATCGTCGATATCCCGGAGATGCTCGGACGCTACCGCGAAGCCGACAACATCGAGCTGATCGGCATGGGTTACTCCCACCCCATCTTCCCCTTGATTCCGCATGCCGATTGGTCCGAGCAGCTTGCCTTGGGGCGGGCGCAGATGGAGCAGGCGTTCGGCCGTGCCCCGCGCGGCTTCTGGCCCCCGGAGATGGCCTTCACCATGGCGATGATCCCGGCGCTGGTACAGGCCGGCTACGACTACGTGGTTGTCGACGGCGTGCATGTCCGCCCGGAGGACGGCATCAGCGACATCTTTCGCCCTTACATCGCGTGCCACGATGGCGTCTGCATCAACGTCGTCCCGCGCGATCGCGATGTCTCCAACGCCCAGGAGAGCGGGCTCAATCCGCGTTGGTTTCGCGACGAGGTCCTGTGGCGGACCGCAGGCTCGCCGCGGCCGGACGAGAGACGACTGGTCACGACCTGGTCGGACGGCGAGAACGGCGGCTGGTTGCGCCAGACCCACGAGCCATCCGGATTCTTCGGTCACTTCTTCGCGCCTTACATGGAGCAGGTGCGCGACGGGACCTGCCCGATCATCCCGGTCCGTCTCGCGGACTATCTCGGTCGGGTGACTCCGACCGCCTACGCGCAGGTCCAGACCGGCGCATGGAATGTCGGATCCACATCCGGGGAGGATCTCTCCCAGTGGGCGGGAACCGAGCGTCAACGCGAAGCCGTTGCGGACGTGGCACGCCTGAGTGCCCGCTATTGGCAGCTCATGCGTGGATCTGCGGACGCGACCGCTCCGTGCGGCGAGCCCCTGTCGCGTGCCCGTCGTTTCATTCTCGAGGCCGAGACCAGTTGCTTTCTCTTTTGGGGCGATTCCTGGATCCCGTACCTGCAAGCACGTACCCATAACGCATCGCTTGCCTTGGACGAGGCGGAGATCGCGCTCGTGCAGCTGTCCCATGCCGATGCGGCCGGGCTTGGCTTGGGCGGCCTCGCGGAGTGAAGCGGGCGCTCGTTCCACGGTTTCCCTTACGAGAACGCGGGACGCGTCTCGTGCTCGCGAGCGCGGGGGACGGCGGAATATGCGCCTTCTGGCACCTCTCGGGAGACGATCTCATCCCCGCCGCGGCCGGTTTCGGGCGCGAAGGCCCTACGCCGGTGCCCGTGCTGCGTCTGCGGTGTGTTCATGCCGGTGGTACCACGCAGGTGCAGGAAGTCACCCTGCAATTGCGTGGCCCGGGCGGCCACGGGGAGCAGGTCTTTTCGGTCGATGCACAGCCGGCACGGTATGACGCCGAGCTGGGCCTGAGCGATGCGGCCGGTGGTTGGGTGATGCTCGCCCGATCCAACGTCCTTGATCACGGCGCGCGGGTCGATGTCCGCTTCTCGACCGTCGAGAGCATCAGGACACCCTCCGGTGCGATGACCGAGGCTCCGGCGCCGGCTGCCACGCCGCGAACCGATCCTCCGAAGTCGGGATCGGCGACGCCGCCGTCGTCAACGGCACGCGATCCGATGGGCGCGCGATCTGCCGTTTCCGAGCAGACCGGAATCCGCGCCGTCGACGTCTTGGCCCGGCGCGGTGCGCGCCTTGATCCCGGGGCTGGTCGCGATCCGGATCGTGTTCCCGATCACGAGTCCACGCCGTCCGCCGAGCTCCCGGTGCAGCCCGATCGCTCCGGCCAATCGCCGAACCGCCCCCCGGATTCCGAGTTTCCACCGTCGCGCGACGCCGTATCGGCATCGCAGAGCGAAGGTGCCAGACCCGAGCCGGCTCACTCCCCCGAGCAGCGTTTGAGCCCATCACCCACAGCGCCGATGCGCTACGGCCAGCCGACACCCGGCGGCGCCGAGCTGTTGATCGAGGCCGAGCTGCGCGTCAACGGCTGTGCTGCACCCGGCGCACTGATCGATCTCTTTGGACACCCCTACCGCGTCGGACCGGGAGGCCGTTTCCAGCTCGTCGTCCGGGTCGATGATCCGGATTTGATCAAGCGGGCTTTCGAGCTGAATCCGCCGGACTTGCCCGATCGCCCGGGCGACGCCTGAGTGCGCAGGCGAGGTGGGCGCGGCCATCCGGGAGAGTATTGCCGGCGTTGTTGGCGGTTCGGCATCGACCTTTCTCCTTCTCGCTCACACCTCCATCTCCTCCGTCGAAGGCGACGTCGAAACCGGGAACAAGGGGTACCTCTGATGATCGGATCAAGATCCAACACTCTGCGCACGACGACCCTGGTCTGCGCCCTTCTCATGTTGTTCGGAGGGACCGAAGCGATGGCAGTCGAGGAACCCGATTACACGATCGTTCGGACCTTTGCCGATTTCGAGCTTCGTCGTTATCCGCCCTATGCGGTTGCTGAAACCGAGGTCGCGGGCCCCTTTGACGAGGCTGGGAATCAGGCGTTTCGCATCCTCGCCGGATACATCTTCGGAGACAATCGCGCGGACACCAAGATCGAGATGACGGCGCCGGTCAGTCAACGTCCGGCAGCGCGCGAGGGCGAGCGCATCGAGATGACGGCACCCGTGGTGCAGCGCCCGGCGAGCGGGACCGAGGGCGAGACCTTCGTGGTCAGCTTTGTCATGCCGAATCGGTTTACGCTGGACACCCTGCCCGAGCCCGTCGACCCGCGTGTACGGTTGCGTGAAGAGTCCGGCAAGCTGATGGCCGCGCGGCGCTATTCCGGACGCTGGACCGAGACGCGCTATCGCGAGAACGAGACACGTCTCCTGCGTGCCGTCGAAGAGGCCGGCCTGAGGCCCGTCGCCGCGCCCGTCTATGCGCGCTACAACTCGCCCTTTTCGCTTTGGTTTATGCGGCGAAACGAGGTGATGGTCGAGGTGGCGCAGACCGGGTCGAAACCCTGATCGGCTCGGCTCGGAGTCGAGCCGATCGGAGCTCGGCCGGAGCGAGGCGCTTGTCTCGCCCACTCGAACGGCTTCAGGTGGATTCGGCGGATTGCTCGGAGAGGGTCGGCGCGGCGCCCGGCGTCGCAGCCTGCTCCTTTTCCCGCGCCGCGGCGTCCTCGCGCCGGATCCGGCGAATCACGGCGAGCTGCCACAGACAAAAGCCCATAGCGCTGCCGAAGAACAAGACGGCCTGGAGTGATTTGAAGGTGGAGTATTCCATCTGGGCTCCGTTTGCCTGAATCGCGGTTTGACGGTTGGTGATCGAGCCGCCGGCTTGCGCAGATAGGACCGCGCGGCTCCTCCAAGATCGTTTCAACCGGACCGCGACTCAACGCTGGCCTTGTCATGGAAATCCGCAACGACGTCGGGCGCGCTTCAGTCCCACATCACATAGGCGTTGTCCGCCGCCGCTGCGCTCAGCAGCTCGATCAAAGGCAGTGCACGGTGCGCGAGACTCACGTATTGGCCCTCTTTGCCGTCTTGCGGAGCAGCTTGAGTATCGTTCGGAATCGGGTCCAGCGGCTCTTGTGCATGCTCCTCCACCGCGGCCTTGAGTTTTGCCAGTGCCGCCGGGATGTCCTCCGGCATGAGCGCCCCGGGGACCTTGCCGCTTTGCCCCATTAGTTTGAGGAGCGTGACGGCCACGTCACCGAACATCGTGATATCGGCATACGCCTTGGTTCGAAATGTCACCAGCATGAGAACCTCGATCGGGTTGAGTCTGTCCAGGACGGACGGTTGCTCAGGATAGCGCAACTCGCCGCGGCGAGCGCGTCGTCCACGCGATGGCCTAGGGCGCGGATCCCGAGCCGCCCGGAACCCTTTCAATCCGAGCGGCAGGCGCTAGAATGCGGTGCTCGGGGCCGCTTCAGGGATCGCACGGCCCACCCGCCGATCTCAGTTAAACGGCGTCCAGAGCGAGATGCTGACTTTCGGGTGAGCTCGACGTTCGGTCCATCCACTGTCCTTAG
>NZ_JAABRP010000209.1 GCF_011390875.1 Thiocapsa sp. | reverse complement strand
TCGGCGATGTCGAGGCACTGGCGGTCGCCATGGAAGAGACCCTGCGCAATCCGCAGCCGCCCGATGTCTTGAAGGAAGCCGTGCGGGAGTATCGGATGGACATCAGCGCACGGCGCTATCTCGCGGCATTCGGGCTGATTGCCGAGGTTTGATCCTATGGCAGTCCGTGCCCGTCGCGGGATCGGAAAGAGACAATCCTTCCTACCCCGCCCACCGTGGCAGCCGCATGGCATCGAGATAGGCATCCGTGCTCGCCTCGATCTCGTAGGGGCTGGCGGCGTCCCGAAGCAGTGCTGCGGGCGGCGGTGCGTCCAGGGTCTGCAGCATGGCCGCCGCCAAGGCGGCAGCGTCGCCGACCGGCACCAAGGGGCCGATGCGTCCGTCCTGCAGGATCTCGCGCGGGCCGCTCGGGCAATCGGTCGCCACCACGGGCGTGCCGACCGCGAGTGCCTCGATGATGACGAAGCCGAGGCCCTCCCAGCGCGAGGTGAAGGCGAAGAGATCGGCATGGGCCATGAAGGCATAGGGCTCGGGGACGAATCCGGGCAGGGCAAAATCCTCGACCACGCCCAGCTCGGCGGCGAGCGCGAGCAGGCGCTCGCGGGCACGGCCTTGGCCCAGGATCATGAGACGGCAGGGTCGCTGGGCCCGGACCCGTGCGAAGGCACGCAGCAAGGTCTCGAAGTCCTTGCGTCCGCACAGCTCGCCCGCGCCCAAGATCAGAGGCAGGTTGGGCCGGCCGAACCAGGCGTGATCCGGACGCGCCAAGGTCTCCGTGAAGAGCGAGGCGGGCACCACGGGCGAGGGCACGACACGGATGCGCTCGCGCGCCAAGCCGGTGTAGCGTGCCATGTCGTCGGCCACGCCGGCGCTGGTCACGATGACCTGATCGGCGAAGGGATAGAGTCGCCCCATCGAGGTGCGCTGGACCCAGCGCTCGAGCGCACCGCGGGTCGCCAGATCGATCGAGATCGTCGTGCCCGAGCTGAAGACCAGGCGCGTCGCCCTCCCTGCGAGTCGGCGGGCAACCCAGCCGGCAAGCAGTGCGGTGCGATTCACTCGATCCTTGTCCGAGAGCATCACCGCCGGGCGCTCGCGGCGCAGATAACGCACCAGCGCCGGCACGCAGGCGTAGGTATGCCGCGAGCCCAGATCGACCACCGAGACCCCGTCCGGGATGGCGTCCAGATGTGGCCCGTGCCGACGGACCTTGAGCAGATCGACCCGATAGCCCCGACGGGCCAGGGCGGGGATCAGATGCTTGGCCGCGCGGTCGACCCCGCTGTGACCGGAGGTCGAGAAGAAGCAGGCGATCCGTGGGGCGCTCGTCGCCATGGTCAGGTGCCGCTCGCGATCCAATCCAAGGGATCCTCGTCGGGGGAGGGTGCGAGCCCGGGCTGCTCGATGAAGAGCCGATGCCAGATCGCGAATTGCATGAGGCCGAACAGCTCGCGACTGCCGCCCTTGCCGGCCTGACGGGCGGCGACCAGATCCGGGATGGACTCGGCGCGGAACCACTCGCGGATGCCCCGGCTCCGCGCCAGGTGCGCGCCGACACGGGCCGCGACATCTCCGGTCAGCCAGTCGCCGACCGGGACGTGGAAACCGCGCTTGGGGCGCGTCAGGTGTCCCGGCGGCAGCATGGGCTCGGCCCAACGCTTGAGCAGGCATTTGCCCTGACGGCCCTTGATCTTGAGCCCATCGGGCAGCGACAGGCCGAATTCGACGATGCGATGGTCGAGAAAGGGCACACGCCCCTCCAGCCCGAAGCCCATCAGCATGCGGTCGGTCTTCACCAGCAGGTTGTCCGGGAGGGCCGTGACCAGGTCGGTGTACTGGCGTCGCTGCAGGTCGGACCAGCCCTTTGGCGTCGACTGCCACGCCTGAAGAAAGGGCGCGCGATCCGGCGTCCTGACCGACCGGAGCGCCGGCCCGAACAGTCGTCGCGACCAGTGTCCGGACCACTGACCACGGGTGCGGAAACCGCCGCTGCCCGGGCTCAGCAGGCCCTTGATCCAGCGCTCGGCCGGCGGCGGGCGATACCGGCCGTAGCCGGCGAAGACCTCGTCGCCGCCCTCGCCCGAGAAGACCACCTTGAGGTCGGCCGCGGCGGTTTGTGCCAGAATCGAGGTCGGCAGGTTGGCATAGTCGCGCATCAGCTCATCGGCCGCCCAGACCGTATGCGGGATGCGTGCGAAGACCTGATCGAGATCGAGCGCCAAGGGGTGGTGATCCAGCCCGAAATGCGCCGCGACCCGCGCGGCCTCGTCCAGCTCGTGCGCCATCGCCGTGCCGCGATAGCCGACCGAGAAGCTCTTGATGCGCCCGGCCCCGTGGGTGTGCAGTAGTGCGGCCAGCACGGCGGAATCCACTCCGCCCGAAAGGAACAGGCCGAAGGGCACGTCCGAGCGCATGTGCTCGCGCATGGCCGCGTGCATGAGCTGGTCCAGCTCGGCTTGCGCCTCCTCGAGTCCGATCGCGCGGGGCGCGATGTCGAGCGCGGACCAGTAGCGCCTGTGCTCGATGCGCAGATCCCGATCGACGATCAGGATCTCGCCGGGCGGTACCCGTCGGATGCCCTCGAGAATGCTCTCCTCGCCGCTCGCGAACTGGTTCTGCAGGAACTGCCGCAAGGCGACCGGGTTCACGCGGGGCTGCCCCGGCAGGATGGGCAAGAGTGCCTTGATCTCGGAGGCGAAGGCGATGCGGTCGGGCAGACGCACGTAGAAGAGCGGCTTGATCCCGAGCCGGTCGCGCCCGAGGATCAGCCGACCTTCCTGCGCATCGTGGAGCGCGAAGGCGAACATGCCGCGCAGCTCGACGGGGAAATTCAGCCCGTGCACCGCATAGGCGTGCAGGATGGTCTCCGAATCCGAGTCGGTCCGCGGCTCGCGGCCCTGCGCACGCAGCGCAGCATTCAGCTCGATGTAGTTGTAGACCTCGCCATTGGCGGCCAAGGCGAGATGCCCGTCTGCCGAGACCATCGGCTGATGCCCGGTGGCGAGCCCGATGATCGACAGCCGCGTTTGCGCCAACCCGACAGCGCCGTAGCAATGGATGCCGTGATCGTCCGGGCCGCGGTGGGCTAGCGCCGCGGCCATCCTGCCCAGCTCGTCCGGGTTCGGGCGTGACCCCGCGCGAAGCACGAAGCCTGCGATCCCGCACATCAGCGGGTCGCCTTCGGGTCGTGTCGTCGGGTCCAGACCTGCGGCATCGGATGGCTCGGTGGGCCCGGGCATGAGGCCGCGGGGGCAAAGCAGGGTGCAAGACCCCGCCGGAGGTATCCGCATTGTCGACCGGCGGACAAGACGCTGACAAGCCACGCGCCGGATTCTATCGGACGTTCAAGCGGTCCGGGGCAGTTCGGGGCTTGTCCCCTCCGGGAGCCTATCAGTAGACTGGCGGAATTTCCGATCCTGCCGATGCGCCCGACCGCACTCTTTTTCGCCTATCTCTTCGTCTGCCTCCTGCTGGGGGCGCTCCTGACCTATCCCGTCATGTCGACCGGCTGGCTTGACGAAGACCCGCAGCGGGTCATGGGTCGTTTGGCTCAGGTCTTCATCCTGCTCGGGCTCTGGCCCTTCCTCAAGCGCCTGCAGCTCGCGGACCGGACCGCGCTGGGTTACGGCATTCAGAAGCCGGTTTTCCGACGCGCACTCGCTCTCGGCTGGGTCGAAGGGGTCGCGATTCTCGCGGTGCTCGCGGTGACGCTCGTCGCCTTGGAAATCCGCCTGCCCGACGCGGATCTTGAGCTCTGGCCCTATCTGGCGAAAAAGGCACTCCAAGCCCTGATCGGCGGGCTCTTGATCGGCGTGCTCGAGGAGACCTTCTTCCGCGGTGCGCTCTACACGGCGATCCGTCGGCGCGACGGTGTCGCCTCGGCCGTAATTTGGACCGCGTTGCTTTACATGCTGGTTCATTTCCTGAAGCCGAGTGCCTTGCCCGAGGGCGTGCCCTTCGATTGGGCGGGCGCGTGGCAGATGTTCGGCGCGGTTTTCGTCGACGTCTTCCAGTGGAAGCATCTGAGCTCGATGGCGGCGCTCTTCATGGTCGGCGTCTTTCTGGCCATGGTGCGCGAGCGCACCGGGCACATTGCCTGGGGTATCGGGTTGCATGCCGGCTGGGTCTTCGTGATCCAGGTCACGCGGCGCATGACCGACGGCAACCCCGATGCCCCGGCCGCCTTTTTGGTCGGGAGCTACGACGGCGTCATCGGCTGGTTGGCGGCGGTTTGGATCGGCCTGTTGGCGCTGCTCTTTTGGAGATGGACGCGACGCTCGGGAGCCAACGGAGTCTGAGGGCCGAGCGTCGGTAGGAGGGAGGGATCAGTCGTGCATCCGCTGCTCGGGCTCGTCTTCCCGCATCCAGCGGCGAACCTCGGGTAGATGCCTGCGGCTGATCGGGAGCTGTTCCGCACAATCGCGCAGCTTGATGAAGGAGCCTCCGTCCGGGCGTTTCTCCACGCCGGAGACCCGGTCGCGCGCGACCAGTGCGTTGCGATGAATGCGCAGGAAGTGCCCCGCGAACTCCTGCTCCAAAGCGCGTAGCGACTCGTCGATCAAGAGCTCGCCATCGACATGGCGCACCGTGACGTATTTGTGCTCGGCGCGCAGATAGATGACGTCCTGGATCTGCACGGTGCGCAGCCCGCCCCGGTAGTGGGCGCTGATCTGGCGCCGGGGGGCGGTTCGTATTGGATCTTGATCGGGCGGTTTGACCGGCCCGACACAATGAATCGGCGTCGGATTCTGCACGCGCAACAGGGCCTCGAAGAGGCGCTCGCGACACACCGGCTTTACCAGATAACCCGCGAGTCGGTTTGCGAATGCAAGCAAGGTGTCGTGCTCGAATGCCGTCAACAGGATAACTGCGGGGGCGGGATCGAGCGCAGCCAGTGTTCGCGCCGTGTCCAGCCCATTCATGCCGGGGATTTGGGCATCGAGCAACACCAGGTCGATGCGCTGCGCTTTGCAGATCTCGATCGCCTGCAGACCGTCGCTCGCTTCGCCGGCCAGGGTGTACCGCCCGTCGGTGTCGGCGAGCAGCAGCCGACGAAGCCGGTCGCGTGCCTGTGCTTCATCGTCGACGACCAGGATGTTCATAACCTTTTCCATGGATCAGGTCTGGACCGGGTTGACAATGGTACTTCCGCGCTCGAACTGGAAGTGCTGCAGGATGCGCGTATCGAGCCTCGCCAAGCGCATCTTCGGGCTGACCTTCCGTCGCCAAGCATCCTCGCGTTAAAGATAGCCCACGACCATTTTACTCGGGTTTGATCCGATGCCGACATCGCGTGTCCGGCCTCGGGCACGTGCTCGGTCTCATAGCTGCGCGCGCGATCCATTCCACCGCAACGCCTGCGTGTAGAATCCTCGGATCGCACCCATTCGGATCACGCAGATGCACCAGCCAAGTTCTTCCGCCAAACCCTGGGCCGGGCGATTCAACGCGCCCACCGACGCCTTCGTCGAGGCGTTCACGGCCTCGGTCGACTTCGACCGGCGGCTCTATCGCTACGACATCCAGGGCTCGATCGCCCACGCCACGATGTTGGCCCGTCAAGGCATCCTGAACGCTGCGGAGCGCGATGCCATCGTCTCCGGGTTGGAAGCGGTGCGGGAGCGGATCGATGCCGGCGCCTTCGAGTGGTCGATCCCGCTGGAGGATGTCCACATGAACGTGGAATCCGCCCTGACGGAGCTGATCGGCGATGCCGGCAAGAAGCTGCACACCGGGCGCTCGCGCAACGATCAGGTGGCAACCGATGTGCGGCTCTGGCTGCGCGAGGAGATCGATCTGATCCGCGAGGCCATCGCGCGCCTTCAAGCCGCCTTGCTGGATCTCGCCGAGCGCGAGGCCGAGACCATCATGCCCGGGTTCACCCACCTGCAAGTTGCTCAACCCGTCACCTTCGGCCATCACATGCTCGCTTGGTTCGAGATGTTGAATCGCGACCGCGAGCGCCTTGCCGATTGTCGACGGCGCATGAACGTGATGCCGCTCGGGGCCGCCGCGCTGGCCGGCACGACCTACCCGATTGATCGGGCCTACACCGCCGAGCTGCTCGGCTTCGACCGGCCGGCGGAGAACTCGCTCGATGCCGTGTCAGACCGGGATTTCGCGATTGAATTCACGGCGGCCGCGGCCATCCTCATGGTGCATCTGTCGCGCTTCTCCGAGGAGCTGATCCTCTGGTCGTCGAGTCAGTTCGGTTTCATCGAGCTTTCCGACAGCTTCTGCACCGGCTCCTCGATCATGCCGCAGAAGAAAAACCCGGACGTGCCCGAGCTGGTGCGCGGCAAGAGCGGGCGCATCTTCGGCCACCTGATGGGACTCTTGACCCTGATGAAGGCCCAGCCCTTGGCCTACAACAAGGACAACCAAGAGGACAAGGAGCCCCTGTTCGACACCGTCGACAATCTGAAGGGCTCGCTCAAGGTCTACGCCGAGATGATGCGCGAGGTCGCCTGCAACCGGGCGCGGATGCGCACAGCCGCCGCGCAAGGCTTCAGCACAGCGACCGATCTCGCCGATTATTTGGTGCGTAAAGGCATCCCCTTCCGCGATGCCCACGAGATCGTCGGCAAGGCGGTCGGACTGGGTGTGCGCGAGGGTCGCGACCTTGCCGAGCTGACGCTGGACGAGCTGCGCGGTTTCTCGGACGCGATCGAGGCCGATGTCTTTACGGTGTTGGCCCTGGATGGCTCGGTCGCCGCGCGCGATCACCTCGGCGGGACGGCCCCGGCCCAAGTCCGTGCCGCGATCGAACGGGCACGCGCCCGCGTGGCCGACGCCGGAGGCCCGGATGCCGGATAGTCTGGATCAGCTCAACGCCCGTCTACTCGCCTTCGCCCGCGAGCGCGATTGGGAGCAGTTCCATTCACCCAAGAATCTGGCCATGGCGCTCGCCGGCGAGGCCGGCGAGCTGCTCGAGCACTTCCAATGGCTGACCGAGCAACAGAGCGTCGAGCTGAGTGGCGATAAGAAACGGCAGGTCGCCCATGAGCTTGCCGACATCCTCAATTATCTCGTCCGCCTTGCCGAGCGGCTGGATATCGACCTGCTCGCCGCCGCCGACGAGAAAATTGCAATCAACGCAGCCCGTTATCCGGCCGACAGGGTGCGCGGGGACGCGCGTCGGGCGAGCGAGTATGAAGACGAGTATGGAAGAGTGGACGGTTCTGCTTGACGACGCGGGCATGAAAGATCTTGACGAAATCATCGGTGCGTTGCCTGCGTAGCTTTGTGCCAAGCTCGAAGAGCGCGCTGATGCACTGATTGCCGAGCAGGAAGCGGCCCTCTTGTACAGGGAGTTTGCGGAAGAGGCATTGCGGGATCTCCAAGAGACCGGCGAGCTGATCGCGGAGCGGATTTTCGGATTGCGGTCGGCACCCTTTCGAGCTTGCGTGGGTTGCGCGACCCTAGGTCCATGGCGCGAGGCTGACCGTCGCTGAGGTCGGCCATGCGTCGTGGCCGTCAGCGAACAGAGCCGCTAGACTGGACGCGCACCGTACGACGCCCACTGCCTTCACGCTCCAAGGGCCGGCAAATGCGGCTCACGCTGCAACCCCGACCCATGGCGCCGAGGGAAAGTTCATGCCAACCATGGCCGATCTTTATCGCGGCGACTTCTGCGCCTGGGTCGAGGCGCAGGCTGCCCTGCTAGGGCATGGGCGGTTGCAGGACATCGATAGCGATCTGCTTGCCGAGGAGCTTGAGGCCATCGGACGCAGGGAGCGCAACGCGCTAAACCGTGTCCAGAGCGACATGCGTAAGTTTTCATTCTGCGTTTGGCTTCGGAGATGTCCTCGACCCCAGTGAGACGCGGTTTAGAGTTTAATATTTTTTAAGACTTTAAACCGCGCCAGCTCCGACAGTCGTCGGGGCTGGCGCGGCCAAGCCATTCCAACAA
>NZ_JAABRP010000027.1 GCF_011390875.1 Thiocapsa sp. | reverse complement strand
GCTCCGACAGTCGTCGGGGCTGGCGCGGCCAAGCCATTCCAACACATGACGCATATCGCACCGGGCGCGGTTTAGCCCTCGGTGAGGATGCCCTCGCGTGCCGGTGCTTCGCATGCCTGCGCCTGCGTTGTAGACTCCGCAACCTCCGCACCCCCGCATCCCACTTCGAGGCGTCAAGCGTCCCATGGTCCTAGCATCACTCTCGGTCTTCCTCGGTCTGGCGCTGCTTCTATGGAGTGCCGATCGCTTCGTCGAAGGCGCCGCGGTGACCGCGAAGCATCTCGGGATGCCGCCCTTGCTGATCGGGATGGTCGTCATCGGGTTCGGGACGTCGGCCCCGGAGATGGTGGTCTCGGCCATTGCGGCCTTTCAGGGCAACCCGGGGCTTGCGCTCGGCAACGCTTATGGGTCGAACATCACCAACATTGCGCTGATCCTGGGTCTCACCGCGATCATCAGCCCCATCGCGGTTCACTCGAGCGTACTTCGCAAAGAGCTGCCGATCCTCGCGGGGGTCACCTTCTTCGCCGTGGTGTTGCTCATGGACGGCGAGCTGACCCACATGGACGCCTGGGCCTTTCTGGGCGTTTTTGCGGCATTGATGGCTTGGACCATCCTGCAAGGTCTGCGGGAACGCTCGGATGCCTTGGCCGGGGAGGTCACGCAGGAGCTCGATCACGCGCGGATGCCGCTGCGCCGCGCCTTGCTCTGGCTGGGCGTCGGTCTGGTCTTCCTGATCATCAGCTCGCGCATGCTGGTCTGGGGCTCGGTCGAGATCGCCCACGCCTTGGGCGTGAGCGATCTCATCATCGGTCTGACGATCGTTGCGGTGGGCACCTCGCTCCCGGAGTTGGCATCGTCGATCATCGCCGCGCGTAAGGGCGAGCATGATCTCGCCTTGGGCAACGTGATCGGGTCGAATCTCTTCAACACCCTGGCCGTGGTCGGGATCGCGGGGGCCATCCATCCGATGGCCGTGCCGCCGGAGGTCATCTCCCGGGACATGCTGGTGATGGGCCTGCTGACGCTGTCCCTGTTCGTGATCGGCTACGGATTCCGCGGTCCCGGTCGAATCAACCGGGTCGAGGGCATGCTGCTGCTTGCCTGCTACGTCGGCTACACCGCCTACTTGATCGGAACCGTCTTCGGGGCATAACCGCCTTGAGTGCCTGAATGCGGTATCGACCCCGGCGCATGGATTCTGCCGAAACCGGATTCGACCCGGAAGGTCGGCACGGATGCCGAGCAATCGACTCCGAGGGCAGCCTACGATTGATCCAAGTCAGTCTTTGATGTCGGCCTGCGTGTCGACACATTGACGCGGCGATCCCGAAAACCCTACAGTTCCGCGCTGATTGTCCGGTGCCTCGAAGGCCTTCGCCTTCGGGGTTAAACGGGAAGTCGGTGCGCGGTGCCCTCGGGACCCGCAAAGCCGGCGCTGCCCCCGCAACGGTAGACGAGTCAAGACGCGGCGAAATGCCACTGTGAGTCATCACGGGAAGGCGCCGCGTCCGGGATCCGACCCCGCTCGTAAGCCCGGAGACCGGCCGGATAATCGGGGACCGTTTCGATGCGTCTCGCGTGCGTGCAAGTGTCGACCTGCTGTCGGACCTTGTCGTCCTCGAGCCATCGAGCGGAGCCTCGAACCGGGGTCGCGCGGGGCGACCGGCCGGGATGCTGGCCCCGTCCCACTTTCGCGGCTCCGCTCTCGTCCGTTCTGCCTCTGTCGACCTCTTCATGTGCTGGCCCTTGCGGGTGCGCTCGGGCCTCTGTCGGAGTTTGTCGATGAGATTCCCTCTTATGGCGGCGGCCGTGTCGCTGCCGCTCGGCCTGCCTGTCTATGCAGACACGCAGACCGTGACCCTTGATCCCCTGGTGGTGACTGCAACGCGAACGCCCGAGTCCGAAGATCGGACCCTGGCCTCCGTGAGCGTGATCGATCGCGAGGAGATCGAGCGTCGTCAGTTTCGCTCTGTTCCGGATGCGCTGCGCGGGTTGCCGGGCGTCTCGATCTCGGGCAGCGGCGGAGCCGGTCAGCCGGCGTCGATCTTCCTGCGCGGGACCAATGCCGGCCATGTCCTGGTCTTGATCGATGGCGTAAAGGTGGGTTCGGCGACCCTCGGCACCGCGCCGTTGCAGGATTTGCCGATCGCTCAGATCGAGCGCATCGAGGTCGTGCGCGGCCCGCGCTCGAGCCTCTACGGATCGGAGGCGATCGGCGGCGTGATCCAGATCTTCACGCGCCGCGGCGGCGGTCCGTTGCGTCCGCGGTTCAGCGTCGGCGCCGGGAGCTTCGATACCGCGAGTATCGCGGGCGGCATCTCCGGCGGCGGCGAGCGTGGCTGGTTCGACCTCGGGGCCAACATGGAGCAAACCGACGGTATCAACGCGTGCGACGGCCGCGCCTTCCCCTTCGCCGGCTGCGGCGTGGACGAGCCGGATCGCGACGGCTACCGCAACCTGGGCGTGAGTGCGCGCGCCGGATATGAGTTCAGCGACAAGGCCAAGGTCGATTTCAGTCTCCTCACCTCCGATAGTCGTACCGATTTCGACGGCTCCATCTTCTCGGGCAATCTCTCGCGCTCCGAGCAGCAGGTGTTCGGCGTGGAAGGCACCTTGCGTCCGCTCGATCCCTGGACCCTGATCCTTTCGGCCGGTCGAAGTCAGGACAAGTATCGGGCGTTTTATTCCGACGCCTTTGTACCTGAGCAGTTCGTCGACAACTTCGAGACCGAGCGCGACAGTTTCGGGATCCAGAACGATCTCGCCCTGATCCCGGATCAACTCTTCACCGTGGGTCTGGACTACCAGGTCGACCGGATCTCGGGAACCGTCGACTACACGGACGACTCGCGTAGCAACACGGGTGTCTACGGACAGTATCTCGGCTCCATCGGGGCGAACGAGCTTGCCGCGAGCCTGCGACACGACGACTACCAGCAGTTCGGTGGACAGACGACCGGCAATGTCGCTTGGGGCTACCTCTTCGATCAGGGGATTCGCGTGTCCCTGTCCTACGGTACCGCCTTCAAGGCGCCGACCTTCAACGACCTCTACTATCCCGGCTTCGGCAACCCGAATCTGTCCCCGGAGGACTCGGCCAGCGTCGAGCTGGGTTTGACCGGAACGCTCCCGCTGGGTCGCTGGGAGCTGAGTCTCTACGAGACCGACATCGACGACCTGATCACGTTCGACTCGGTGACTTTCGCCCCGGCCAATATCGCATCGGCCCGCATCCGCGGCTTCGAGGCGTCCGGTATCTTCCGAATCCGGGAGTGGGATCTCGGCGCGAGCCTCACGCTCTTGGATCCCGAAAATCGTTCGGACGGCCCGAATCAGGGTAACCTCTTGCCGCGGCGCCCCGAGCAGATGGTCCAGCTCGACCTCGACCGTCAGTTCGAACGCTGGTCGGCGGGCTTGAGCGTCTATGTCGCCGGGCGAACGTTCGATGATCTAGCCAACGACGAGCGATTGGACGGCTATACCCTATTGGGTCTGCGCGCCGAGTACGCCTTCACCCCCGCAGTACGCATTCAGGCCCGACTCGAGAACGCACTCGACGAGGACTACCAGACCGCGTATCTGTTCAATCAGCCCGGGAGGGCGTTTTACCTGACCTTGAGGTACGAGCCGTAGAATGGCCGCCAGCCGCCAGCTGATTGATGAATGCTGATAGCTGAAGGCAGGAAGCAGGAGGCAGGAGACAGGAGACAGGAGACAGGAGGCAGGATGTCTCCCACAATCGAATCGCTTTCGACACCCCGTGCGACCACCTACAATGGCCGCACGGGACTTGAGCAACACCACATTGTCGCCCCGGCGACGCGAACAGGAGATCACGACCTCATGACCCCTATCACCGACTCTCGCAGCCGTATCCTGATCGGCCTTGCCTTGGCCGCGCTCATGGCGGCGACCCGCGGTCAACAGTTTGCCCCGCTGGCGCACCATCTTCCGGATGCCTCGCTGGCCGTCTTCTTCCTGGCCGGCCTGTATCTGCGCTCCATTTGGGGCTTCCCGGCCCTGTTCGGTTTGGCGACCGTCATCGACCTGACCGCCATCGGTTGGGGCGGTGTCAGCGGCTACTGCATGACCCCGGCCTACTGGATGTTGGTTCCGGCCTACGGTGTGGTCTGGGGCATGGGTCGCTGGTCGGCCGGTCGGCTCGAGATGACCAAGGAAAGCCTGCCTTTGCTCTTCGGCGTGCTGCTCGCGGGCGGTGTCTTGTCCGAGCTCTTCGCCAGCGGCGGCTTCTATCTCTTCTCCGGTCGCTTTGCCGACCTGAGCGTGGTCGAGCTGCTCGGACGTTTCGCGACCTACATGCCGGCGACCCTGCTGCACCTGATGGTCTATGTGGGGCTGGCTGCGGTCGTTCATCTAACCTTGGCGCGCGCCTTGCCGGGGACGCGTTCCGAGCGTGCCCGCCCGCAATGACCGACGACAGCGCACAGGAGCGCCATCGCCGGCGTATGCAGCGCCAGAAGGAGATCGTCGATGCCCGCATCGCGCGGGCCGACCAGGACTGCGGGGTCTTGGTCGTCAACACCGGCAACGGCAAGGGCAAGAGCTCCTCTGCCTTCGGGATGGTCGCCCGTGCGATGGGCCACGGCATGAAGGTCGCCGTGGTCCAGTTCATCAAGGGCAGCTTCGCGACCGGCGAGGAGGCCTTCTTCAGGCGGTTTCCCGAGCTCGAGTATCACGTGATGGGCGAGGGCTTCACCTGGGAGACGCAGGATGCCGAGGCGGATCGGCGTGCGGCGATGGCGGCCTGGGATAAAGCGGCTGCCTTCCTCGCCGATCCCGCCTTCGGCATGGTCGTGATGGACGAGCTCAACATCGCGCTCAAGCTCCGCCTGGTCCCGCTCGATGCGGTTCTCGATGCCCTGCAGAACCGCCCGATCCATCAGCATGCGGTCGTCACCGGTCGTGCGGCGCCCGCGGAGTTGATCGAGATCGCCGACACGGTCACCGAGATGCGCCCGCTCAAGCATGCCTTCGATGCCGGCATCATGGCGCAAAAAGGGGTCGAGCTCTGAGCGGGGATGATCCGCTCAGGTCCGGCTGCGAGGGGGGCGGACGCAGCCTGATCCTCGGCGGGGTGCGCTCGGGCAAGAGCCGACTGGCCGAACGTCTGGCCATCGAAAGCGCCCTTCCGGTCGTCTATGTGGCAACCGCCCACGCCGGGGACGCGGAGATGACCCGGCGGATTGCCGGGCATCGCGAACGTCGCCCACCCGATTGGGGCCTCATTGAAGAACCGCTCTTGTTGGCCGAGGTGCTGGCGCGCGAATGTGCGCCCGATCGCTGCATCCTGGTCGACTGTCTGACACTTTGGTTGACGAATTGGCTTATGAAAACGGATGAATCGGGTCTGCACGATCAGACCCGGGCACTGCTCGATGTCGTTTCACGGGCGCCCGGGCGCCTCATCATGGTCGGCAACGAGACGAGCATGGGCGTGATCCCGCTCGGTGCGCTCTCGCGTCGGTTCTGCGACCTGGCCGGTGTTCTGCACCAGGATCTGGCTGCACGCTGCGAGCAGGTCATCCTGACCGTCGCCGGTCTGCCCCTCGTGCTCAAAGGAGACGCGGCATGATTGAAGGTCTACGTTGGATCAGCCAACCCTGTCTGCCGATCGATGCCATGGCCGCCGATGCGGCGCGACGCCGGCAGGATCAGCTCACCAAACCGCGCGGCTCGCTGGGCCGACTCGAAGAGCTCGCGATCCGGCTCGCCGGATTGCAGGGAACCCCTACACCGTCGCCCGATCCAGTGCAGATCTTGCTGTTCGCCGCTGATCACGGGGTTGCGGCCGAAGGCGTCTCGGCCTTCCCTCAGGCCGTGACCAACCAGATGGTGCGCAACATCGCGGGTGGCGGTGCCGCGATCTCGGTGCTTGCTCGTGCTCTGGATGCGCGCATGGAGATCACGGATCTCGGGACGGTCGAGGATCCGGGGTCGATCCCGAACGTACGCCCCGAGCGCATCGGTCCGGGAACCGGAAACATCGCGCGTGAGCCGGCCATGACCGACGAGCAGCTCGCCGCGGCCATGAATGCCGGCCGCGCCGCGGCCGAGCGTGCGGTGGACAGCGGCGCGCGGTTGCTGATTTGCGGGGAGATGGGGATCGCCAACACCACCCCGGCCACGGCCTTGGCCTGTGCGCTGCTGGATCTGCCGGCCGGTGCACTGGTGGGACCCGGCACCGGGCTCGATGAGCCCGGGGTCATGCACAAGGCCGAGGTCATCACCATGGCGCTGGCACGTCATGTGACTTCCGATCGCACCCCGTTGGAGCTGCTGGCTCGCCTTTCCGGGTTCGAGCTCGCCGCCATGGTCGGTGCCTTCATTACGGCCGCCCAGCGCGGTCTCCCGGTGCTGGTCGACGGTTTCATCGTGAGCGCATCGGCCCTCGCGGCGGTGCGCCTGCAGCCCGATGTGCGCGATTGGCTGTTGTTCTCGCACGGCTCCGCGGAACCCGGACATCGCTGCATCATGACCGCGATGGATGCCGACCCGCTGCTGGATCTGGGTCTGCGACTCGGCGAGGCCAGCGGCGCCGCCGTCGCCGTCCCCCTGTTGCGTTTGGCCTGCACGCTGCACCAGCAGATGGCGACCTTCGGCGAGGCCGGGGTGAGCGAGGCCTGATGCAGGACCGCTTTGTGGATCTGCTGCGCCATGGCGAGGCGCAGGGCGGCGCGCGTTTTCGGGGCGGCCATGACGATCCCTTGAGTGCTGAAGGCTGGGATCAGATGACGCGTGCAACCGCAGTGAACCCGGATTGGTCGCGGGTGGTCTGCTCGCCGTCGCTGCGTTGCAGCGCCTTTGCGCACCGCCTCGCCGAGAGCAAAAAACTCCCCCTAGCCATCCTGCCAGGTCTGCGCGAACGCGGCTTCGGCGCCTGGGAGGGATTGGCTGCCCATCAGATCCCGGCCGAGGAGCTGACCCGGTTTTGGGATGATCCGGTCGGCTACGCGCCGCCCGGAGGCGAGCCGTTCGAGGTCTTTCGCGAGCGGGTCACGGTGACTTGGGGGCAGATGTGCGAGGCGGGCGAGCCCTTCACTCTGGCTGTCACCCACGGCGGCGTAATCCGGGTCGTGCTCGCCGAGGTGCTGCGGATGCCGCCCGCGGCATCGCTCCTGATCGAGGTTCCGCCGGCCTGTCTGTCGCGCCTGCGCGTTCCGGAGTTCCCCGGGCGACCCAGTCTCATGCGCCACGGTTCTTCCTAAGTGGACCTGCGTCCGCTTTGGCTTGCCGGACGTCTCCTGACACGTCTGCCGTTTCCCGAGCCGAGCCCATTCGAGCCTCGACTCTCGGGCTTGTCGGTGCCTTGGTATCCTGCCATCGGTGTGCTGTTGGGGGTGTTGATTGCCTTGGCCGGGACCGCGCTTGCGACTGCGGATCCGGGTGTCGCGGCGAGCTGCGTCCTGATCCTCTGGGTCTGGTCCACCGGGGCGTTGCATCTGGACGGTTTGGCCGACAGCGCGGACGCCTGGGTCGGCGGGATCGCGAGCCGCGAACGGACGCTCGAGATCATGAAGGACCCGCGCAGCGGACCGGCCGCGGTGACCGCGATCGGGCTCGTCCTGATTGCGAAATGGGCCGGGATTCAGGCCCTGATCGCAAGCGGCTCCGCCTGGATCTTGCTGCTGATTCCGCTGCTGGCACGGGCGCAATTGCCGCTGCTGATGCTGACCACACCCTATGCGCGTGCACAGGGGATGGCCTCCGAGCAGATGGCGCAACTGCCGCGTCGCGCGGCTTGGGCGGCAACCCTGATCGCGGGGATTGTCAGTATCGCGATCGCCGGCTGGATCGGGCTTGCGCTGTGCCTAATGACCCTTGCGGTCTTTGGGCTGTCGCGCCGAACCATGATGAGCCGGATCGCCGGATTTACCGGAGATACCGCAGGTGCCCTCGTCGAAATCACCGAGACGGGGCTCCTCCTCGCCGTCGTCCTCGCAGCCACATTAATCTCTTAGGATGTGCCGAGCGGTAGCGAGGCACCTCCCACCACCGGTGTAGATCTTGCGCCAGATCGTTCACCGTCGGCGCACGTTGTGCCTCTCCTATCGTCAGCACAACTACGGGGCGAACTCCTGTTTCAGCCTCGATTGGAGCTTTTTCGCCTGCTTGAAGGCTTCCTTGAGCATCAATCGGTGCAGCTCGTTGAGGTCGTCGGGGTCGACACGGTTGACGGCGTCCGGGTCCTTGGTCGTGAGTTGTTGGTGGATGCGGAACCGCTGGATGAGGTGGAATGACTCGATCTCGGCGGCGATCTCTTCGGGATCACGTCGCTTTGCAGCACCGGCGAGGCGCAGACGCTCGGCCGTGCTCGTCGCCCAGATGCCGTGCTTGAGCGCCCACAGTCGGCCTGCGTCCATGAAGAAACGCGCGCCCTGGGTCTTGAGGTCGATCGTGTGCGGGAAATCGCGATTGCGATCGAACGCGAATTGTCCGGCCCAGCCGATCGGCGGGGCGACACCGAGCGCCTGCTCGGCGAGGCAGTGGAAGAAGCGCGTCTGCTCCGGCGCGGTTCGACTCAGCCAGTCGCGCAGACGGTCGACCGGCTCGTCGCTGCCGTAGAGCGGGCGGAAATCGAAAAAGATGACGGCGTTGAGCAGGGCCTCGGGGTCGGGCTCGCGCAGCCAGGTCTTGAAGTGCTTGCGCCACTCGTCCGCGCTCAGACACCAATCGGGGTTGCCGGCCATGATGTTGCCGCGGCAGCGCTCGAAGCCGCAGAAATGAAGTGCCTGGTTGACCGCTTGGGCGAAAGGTAGAAAGGCCCGACGGACCGTCTCGGTGCTGTCCGGGTCCGGCGGCACGAAGAGCAGTCCGTTGTCTTGATCCGTCGAGAAGGTCTGCTCCAAGCGACCCTCCGAGCCGAAGGCCATCCAACACCAGGACACGGCGGGGAGGTCGAATTCGTCTTCGATCAGCTCGATGACCCGCATGGCGATCAGATCATTGAGCCCGGACATCCAAGAGCAGAGCGTCTCGACGCCCATGCCGGAGTGGAAGAGCTCGGCGCCGCGACGCCGCACCCGATCCGCGGCCAACGCCATGGCCTCGACGTCGCGAGCGGCCTTGATGCCCGCGATCAGGACCTCCGCACCGCCGGCGCGAAGCCCCAGCAGGTCGGCCTGGTTGACCAGCCCGAAGAGGCGCCCGTCATGCTCGGTCAGCAGCAGATGCTCGACCCCGCGCTTGGCCATCATCACCCGAGCCCGATGGGCGGGTGCATCCGCGGTGAGCGTGAGGGGTGCGCCGATCATGTGAATGGCAACAGGGTCGTCGAGCCCGCCGCCCTCGAAGCCGATCACGTGCAGCATGTCGCGCAGCCGGATCAGGCCAAGCGGCAGGCCGCTTGCAGGATCGCAGACGACGGCGGCGTCCAGATGATCCTGACTGAAATGATAGAGGGTCTCGCGCAGGCTGGTCCCCGGTCCGACGATCAAAGGCTCCCGCCGCGCCAAACTGCGCAGAAGACCCTGGTCGGTTCCCCCCGCGGCCAGGAGATCGGAAATTTCGCTCACCGGGTGATCGGTCTCGGGCATGCTGTTGCTCCGTCCTCGTCAGGTGCGATCAAGCAGTTCCTTGACCTTGTCGACCAGGTCGCGGGTCGAGAAGGGTTTGGACATGTAGGCGTCCGCACCGAGTGCGAGGCCCTTGCTCTGCTCGGCCTCGCGCCCTTTCGCGGTCAGCATTAGGATCCGTGTGCCGGCCAGCCCGGGATCGGAGCGGACCGCCTCGAGAACGGCGAATCCGTCGAGTTTGGGCATCATGACATCAAGTACCACCAAGTCCGGGCGGAGCGTCCGCACGGCGGCCAGGCCGGCCTCGCCGTCGCGCGCCACGCGTACCTCGTGACCCTCGCGCATCATTAAGAACTCAAGCGAGATGACGATGTTGGGCTCGTCGTCGACGATCAGGATCCGCTTATTCATGGTCAGGCTCATGGTCAGGCCTTCGGTCCGAAGGGTTACCCGGATGGGCGGGCAGCTCGAAGCAAAGCGTAGCACCTTTTCCGGGCGCGCTTTCCGCCCAGATGCGGCCGCCCAGATTGTCGATGATTCGGCGGCTGATCGGCAAACCCAGCCCGGTCCCGCCGGGTTTCGCGCCGCCGCGGGCGGTTTGATGGAACTTCTCGAAGATCAGCTCCAAGTCGCTCTCGGGGATCCCGTAACCATTGTCCTCGACACAGACCCGCCAACCGGCGGGGGAGGGCGAGAGTCGTACTCGGACCTCGCCGGATCCGGTCGGGGCGAACTTGGCGGCGTTGGACAACAGGTTCACCAGCACCTGCACGATTCGGTCGCGGTCGCCCCAAACCATGGCGGACCCGTCGGGAAGATCGAGATGGACGCTGCTGCCGCGCTCCTCGACATATTGCTCGGTGGCCGACACGGCCTGGTGGATGACGGTCTGTAGCTCCACCACCTCGGTGCGCCAATCGGCATGGCCGGATTCGATCTTGGCGAGGTCGAGTACTTGGTTGACGAGGCGCGAGAGCCGCTCGGTCTCGCTGACCAGGATGCCGAGGAAGCGTCGGCGTTGTTCGCCATCGATGTCGGGGTCGTCGAAGAGGATCTCGGAGAAGGCTCGGATGGAGGAGAGCGGCGTGCGCAGCTCATGGGTGACCGAGGAGATGAAATCGTCCTTCATGCGATCCAGGTCCTGGAGCCGGATATTGGCCGCGCGCAGCTCCTCGGTGGCAGCTTCCAAGGCCCGCGACTTCTGCTCGAGCTGGCGGCTGTAGGCGCGGATCTGCGACGCCTCGTCGAGGATGTTCAGGACCTCGTCGAGCCCAATCGGCTCCTCGTCGGTCACCGAGGCGACCATCACTCGGGCCGAGGCGCCGCCGATCGCGCCGGAAAGGAGCGTCTCGGCGAAATAGACGGTTTCCGCATCGGCCGGGAGCGTGTCGGGCGAGTCCAGTCCGCGCACGCGCGCGTATTGCGTGAAGGCGGCGCGGGTTCGCGCCGATCCGAGGAAGCGCTCGGCCAGGGTCATCAGCTCCGTAATCTCCGCGCTCCCGCGCCACAGGGGTGCGCTTGCGAGCGCGGTACGCCGCGAGGCATCGACGAAGATCCCGGCCTGAGATGCCTCCGCCGCATTGGGTGCGCGCAGGGAGGAGACGAAGAGAAAGGCACCGATATTCGCGGTCAGGCTCCAGAAGAGACCGTGGGTGATCTCGTTCCAGCCGGTGAGGCCGAACAGCGCCATCGGAGCCAGGATGTCGAACCCGCCGAGCCCCGATTCCATGAATGCCGGCGGGAGCCAACCGGACTTCGCGAACGAGGGCAGCAGGAGTGTATAGATCCAGACCAAAAAGCCCGCGGACAGGCCCGCAAGTGCGCCCTCGCGCGTCCCGCCTCGCCAATAGAGCCCCCCGATTACGGCGGGCGCGAACTGTGCGACGGCCACGAAACTGATCAATCCGATGCCGACCAGGGCGTAGGCCTCTCCGGCCAGCCAGTAGTAGAGGAAACCGAGCAGCAGGATCACCACGATGGCGCCGCGCCGAATGGTCAGCAACAGACGCCCGAGGTCCGCAGCCGGCGGACGGCGGCGCCAGCGTCGCAGGAGTGCGGGCAGGACCAGGTCGTTGCTGACCATGGTCGAGAGTGCGATGGTTTCCACGATCACCATTCCCGTCGCTGCCGAGAGCCCGCCGATGTAGACCAAGAGCGCGAGCCATGGTTGCTCGAAGGCGATCGGGAGGGTCAGCATGAAGGTATCGGCGTTCACCGTCCCGTCCGGGAAGGTCAGGAGACCCGCGATGGCGATCGGGACCACGAAGAGGTTGATGAGCAACAGATAGAGCGGAAAGAGCCAGATGGCACGGCGCAGATGGCGCTCGTCGCTGTTCTCCACGACCGCGACCTGAAACTGGCGCGGCAGCAGCATCACGGCCAAACCGGCCAGCAGTGAAATGGCGAACCAGTCGGCGAAGGGCGAGATACCGGGCTCGAGCAACGGAAGCAGCAGCGGGCTATCCTCGATAGGCGGCAACTCCGGCCCGCCCAGCCCGAGGAGGCCGAATGCGATAAAGAGTCCCATCGCGAGGAAGGCGACGAGCTTCACGATGGACTCGAAGGCGATGGCCGCGACCAGCCCTTCGTGGCGTTCGCTCGCATCCAGATGACGGGTGCCGAACAGGATGGTGAAGGCGGCGAGCAACAGCGCGACGACGAAGGCGGTGTCGGCCCAAAAGGGTCCGTCGCCGTGCACCGGCATTCGGACCTCCGGATAATGCGACAGGATGGTGAAGCTCCAGGCGATCGCCTTGAGCTGCAGCGCGATATAGGGCACCACGCCGATCACGGCGATAACGGTCACCAAGCCGCCGAGAACCTGGCTCTTGCCGTAACGCGAGGCGATGAAGTCGGCAATCGAGGTGATGCGCTCAGACTTGCTCACCCGCACCATCTTGAGCAGGAGCGAGCCCCAGAGGAACGCCATCAGGGTGGGGCCGAGATAGATGGGCAGGAATCCCAGGCCGTTCTGGGTGGCCCGACCGACGCTGCCGTAGAAGGTCCAGGCGGTGCAATAGACGGCCAGCGAGAGGGCATAGATCGTCGGGCGCGCGATGACTGAACGGCCCTGCTCGGCGCGCCGATCGGCCCAGTAGGCGACCGCGAAGAGGAGCCCCAGGTAGGTGAACGAGATGCCGATGATCAGCGGGCCGTTGATCATTCGTCGTTGTCCGTGCGGATCAGTCGCGTGTGCGCGAAACGATCCAGGCCGCGATGGCGATCAACGCCGCCCAGGTCACGAACAGATAAATCAACAGGACAGGCGCCCCGAGCCAGCGGCCGAGCGTCTCGAACTGCATGACCAGGGGCGAGAACAGCAGGAGCATCCCGCCCAGGAAGAGCAGCAGCAGGCGTTGTCGCAGCAAGGTTGCACGGGGCATGGGCCGGTTACCGGATGTCCTTCGGGCATACCGGAGCATTATAGACCGAGCGCACGTGGGTTTTTCGTCGCGTTGCACGCCCTGCGCACGCCGGGCCGGCGTAGCGCCTCCTCGCCGTATTGAGACCGCCATGTCTTGTCGGTGCGCTTTGTCCCGACGCCTGCGGGACGCACTCCGTGCGCCGCTCAACTGCCGGATCCGGGATGAATCGCATGACCGGTCGTCTGGTCGACACGGGGATTCGTTTCGATTGCTTCAGTCCGCTCTCACATACCCCGAATCGACCATTGCGGATGAGGCCATGGCGAATCGGTTGCTGCTGAGATCCACGATGAGAGAGCAGGGTTTTTGCAACCTTTCCGAGGAGTGGCGAAGCAATATTCTGGTCGACGAGGTCTATCCCGACACTTTTTCGATACACCCGTGCGATGAGGAGCGAGCATGTTGCGAGCAATGACACCGACCATGACCCCGATCGTCGACTCACGGATCCGCGAGCGTGCGCGTTCGGCCGTGCCGCTGAGTTGCGCTTTCCTGATCCTGATTTGGGGTCTGGCGGGGGCGTCCGCGTTCGCCGAAGACGCGCACGCCGAGGCCGGGTTCCCGGATGAAGAGGACTGGCCGGAGATGGATCTCGAGGCCCGTATTGCGGCGGTCAGCGACGGCGAGCTTCGGTTTGTCGGACCCGAGCGCGCCGCCGCGACCCATCGGCACGTCAATCGGATCCGCATCGGAGCAGAGAGTCTGCGCGAGGGCTGGATCGAGCTGACCCAATGCCACGAGAATCTCGATGCGGTCGGCGCGGCTCAGATCATCTTCAGCGTCGAACGGATACGCGGCTTGGAGGTCGTCAGCGCGCAGGGGATCGGACGTGCCTGGGTCGAGGGTCCTTCGGTCCAGCTTACGGACATCGCGCCCGGTGCGAGACTCTGTATCCGCGCCGAAAGCCGAGCCATGTTCGCCCTCGGCGACGGGCGTTACCGGCTGCGCAACGGGCCATATATGCGCCGCTTTCTCGATGGCTACTACCCCATGCAAGTGGTATTGGACGTGTCTTACCCGGCCGATCGACTTGCGCTCGTGCATCACCAACCGGCTACGCAGCCCGGATTCGCGGTGCGTGCCGGCTCCGGGCATGTCGCGGTCGATGCCGCCTTTGAAGGACGGCTCTTCACCTGCTTGGATTTCTGCGAGACGGGCTCATCGGACTGCGAGTTGGCGATTACCGACTGCGCCGAATGAGCGCCGTCAGGCCCATCTGCTGCGGGGATGCGGCTCGGGGATCATCCACGCTGAAACCATCCGAGCGGTTCACGCTGAATGAGAGAAACCGAACCACATAAACCCTAAGGCCGTTCTTCGATGAATTGGATAAACTCCTCGGGTGCCTGAACGGTCAACGACGGATCGTCGAAATCGGGACCGTTGAGCGTAACGAGGTAGTCGAGTCCGTTCCGGCGCGCGCTCTCGAAGGTCAGTGCATCATCGAGATCTCGCCAGCCGCGGCCCATGGCGCCGTCGATCACCGCGGCATCGACCGGAGCGACTGCCAGGATTGCACAGATGCGCTGAATCGCCGATCGTGCGTAGGCCACGCCGCGGTTGCGTGAAAGCTCGGTATGGAGCGGGTCGATGGCTGCGGCGCAGACAAAGCCTTGAATACGTCTCTTGGCGGCGAGGGAGAGGATGGCGTTCGATGCGTTGTCCGTTTCCTGCTCGTTGGTGAGTGCGTCCATCAAGACCGTGATATCGACGAGTGTCTTGGGTGTTGCGGTCATCGCCTTCCTCCTTGCTTCGTTGGTAGTTTGAATCCTTGGGTTCGGAATGATGTGCCCTTTAAGGGCGGTGTACGAGATGCCTCCTGCGCGGCCACATACGGCAAAGCCGCGTGATCCGTCGTATCGGGAGGTGTGGTGCAGGGGTGTGCTCGAAAGTCGCTGCGAGAGGGGATAGAGCGGGGTTGAGCACTGATGTGTCTTCGGGCGGCGCCGGTCGGCCCTCGGGTATGGAAGGCTTCGCGCCGAGCCGGAATGTAGGCGAGCGTTTCACCCGAGCGAGCCCGATTCGAGCAAGACGGCGCCGAGAACAACGATTCCGATTGCAATGACCGGCTAAATCGCAACGAGATGTCTGGCGTGCTGAGAGGCAATCCATGCGGCACCCTGCTTTCGGAAAAAACCACCTACGCTCGGTAGTCGTCAGTATGCGGAGGTGTCCGAATCATTACTATCGGAGAACTCGGTTGTTACGGCTTTTTGTTGTCCTGGATCAATGGGAGATTAAGGCAGACCCCCTCGACACCGCGGTTCCGGATCCGGAAAGCCATGATAAAAGAGCTTTTTCCGTTCCAGTGGAGTGATGCGTCGTCGAGGTGCTCTGCGTCGAGCGTGGCCTCGCTCGTTACTTCGGTGCTAAGCCGGCACGGGGCGCAGAGCGCCGGGAGAGAGGTGACGCAGGCGAAGCGATGTCACGAGCGTGCCGAGGCGTGCCGGGACGTGCCGAGTGCCCCGTCGTGGGGACATGGCCTCGGGAGTCACGTCGTTCGGCGTCTAGGATGACGATCAGTTGACGATCGGCTTCGGCTCGATCCCCCAGATTCTTTGGGCATACTCGCGAATCGACCGGTCCGAGGAGAATTTCCCCATCCGGGCGACGTTGAGGAGCGACATACGATCCCAGTCGGCGGGCCGGTCATAGACCTGGCTGATCTTGTCCTGACAGTCCAGATAGGCGCGATAGTCGGCCAAGACCATGAATGGATCCTGATTGATCAGGTGATCCGTCAAGGGGCGGAAGAGGTTGGTGTCTCCGTGCGAGAAGAGTCCCGAGGCGATGAGGTCGATGTCCGATTTCAGCTCGTTGTCGTCGTGGTAGTAGTCCCGAGGCCGGTAGCCCTCGGCCTGCTTGCGACGGACCTCCTCGGCGGTCATACCGAACAGGAAGAAGTTCTCGGCACCGACCTCTTCGCGGATCTCGATATTGGCACCGTCGAGCGTGCCGACCGTGAGCGCACCGTTCATCGAGAACTTCATGTTGCCGGTGCCCGACGCCTCCTTGCCGGCGAGCGAGATCTGCTCGGAAAGATCCGCGGCCGGGTACAGCCGTTGCCCGTTCTTGACATTGAAGTCGGGCATGAAGGCGACGCGGATAGAGCCGTTGACCTGCGGGTCGTTGTTGATGACCTCGGCGACCGAGTTGATGAGCTTGATCATCAGCTTCGCCATGTAATAGCCGGGGGCCGCCTTGCCTCCGAAGATGAAGGCGCGCGGGACCATGCCGAGATTCGGGTTCTGTTTCAGGCGCTGATAGACGCGGATGATGTGCAGGACATTCAGGTGCTGACGCTTGTACTCGTGCAGGCGCTTGGCCTGGATGTCGAACATCATGGTCTGCGGATCGAGAAGCACGCCGGCGTGGCGTTTCAGCCAGACCGCCAGATCGCGCTTGGCGGCGGTCTTGACCTCGCGCCAACGCGCCTGGAGTCCCGGGTCATCGGCGTGTGCCTCCAAGTCGCGCAGACAGTCGAGATCCCGGATCCAGCGGTCATGTCCGCACACCTCGGTGATCAAGTCTGCCAAACGCGGATTGCTGACCACGATGAAGCGACGCGGCGTCACACCGTTGGTGACGTTGTGGAAGCGCTCCGGCGCCATCTCGTAGAAGTCTTTGAGCAGGGTCGTCTTGATGAGCTCCGAATGCAGGGCAGCAACCCCGTTGACGGCGCGGCTGCCGACCACGGCCAGATGAGCCATCCGGATCCGCCGCCCGCCGGCTTCGTCGATCAGCGACATGCGTGCAACCCGTTCCTCGTCGCCGAGATATCGCACGCGCACCTCGTCGAGAAAACGCCGATTGATCTCGTAGATGATTTCCAGATGGCGGGGCAGCAGTCGCTCGAAGAGGCCGACCGACCAGGTCTCCAAGGCTTCGGGCAGCAGGGTGTGGTTGGTGTAGCAGAAGGTCGCGTGGGTGATGGCCCACGCGGTATCCCAGGGCATCTCGTGATCGTCCATCAGCAGGCGCATCAGCTCGGCCACGGCGATCGCCGGATGGGTGTCGTTGAGCTGGGCGACGAACTTCTCGTGGAAGGTCTCGAGAGGTCCGACGGTGTTCAGATGCAACCGGATCATGTCCTGGATCGAGCAGGACACGAAGAAATACTGTTGCTTGAGGCGCAGCTCCTTGCCGGCCTCGGGCTCGTCGTTCGGGTAGAGGACCTTCGAGATGGTCTCGGCCTCGATCTTGGCGTGGACAGCACCGTAATAGTCCCCGACATTGAAGACCTGGAAGTCGAACGATTCGGGTGCCTCGGCTTTCCACAAGCGCAGCAGATTCACGTTGTCGACCCCGTAACCCAACACCGGGGTGTCGAAGGCGACGCCGCTGATGACCATATCCGGAACCCAGCGCACCCGCGGACGGCCCGCATGATCGCGATAGTGCTCCGTGTGGCCGCCGTACATGACCGGGAAGCTGATCTTGGGTCGCGGGATCTCCCAGGGGTTGCCGTTGCGCAACCAGGTGTCGCTGCGCTCGACTTGCCAGCCGTCCTCGATGATCTGGTCGAAGATTCCGAATTCGTAGCGGATTCCGTAGCCGATCGACGGGATCTGAACCGTCGCCAGCGAATCCATATAGCAGGCAGCGAGCCGACCGAGACCGCCGTTGCCCAGGCCCGGCTCCTCCTCCTCCTCCAGGATGGCTTTGAAATCGAGGTCCAACTCCTCGCCCGCGCGCTGAGCGACCTCCGCGATCCCGAGATTCACCAGATTGTTGGCCAGATGCGGCCCGAGCAGGTACTCGGCCGAAAGGTAACAGACGGTGCGTGCCCGGGATGTCTTGTAGACTTGGGCCGACTTGACCCAGCGGTCCAGCATGCGATCGCGCACCGTGTAGGCGGCGGCCATGTAGAGGTCGTGGGGCGTGGCGACTTCACGGAAACGCCCCTGGATGTAGAAGAGATTGTCGATGTAGGCCTGCTTCAGAGACGCCTTCGACATGCCAGTGCGCGTGTGCTCGGGGGTTGTGGCCGGGACCTCGACGGGGACCTCGGTTTCGGGGGCGACTGCGGTGTTCATGGCGGCGTCTCGTCGGCAGGGCAGCGTTCGGAACTTAAACCGCGCCCGGCGCTGCATGCGATGTTTTTTGATGGGATCGGCCCCGGCAGGCTTGAAGTCTGCTGGAGCCGGCACGGTTTAAGATATTAAAAAATATATTATTTTAAACCGCGTCCCCGATAAGGGCCGTGGATGCACCACATCTCGATTTCACTCGAAAATAAGCATCTCGCTCTGGACGCGGTTTAAAAGGGCCAGATCCACTCATCGACATCGGGCTTGTCGATTCCATGCTCGTGCGCGTAGTTTCTGCAGTCGATCTGCATGTCGCGCAACTTTTCCTTCACATGCGCACCCGCGACCTGCAGGCGCGGGACCCGATTGATCACGTCGATGGCCAGGCTGAAGCGGTCGATCTCGTTCTCGATGGCGAGCTCCAGCGGCGTGTTGATATTGCCCTTTTCCTTGTAGCCGCGCACGTGCAGGTTCTTGTGATTGGTGCGGCGATAGGCGAGGCGATGAATCAACCAGGGATAGCCGTGGAAGTTGAAGATCACCGGCCGGTCTTTGGTGAAGAGGCTGTCGAAGTCATGATCGCTCAGTCCGTGCGGATGCTCACCCGCGGGCTGCATCTTGAAAAGATCCACGACATTGATGAAGCGCAGCCGGATGTCGGGGAAGTGCTCGCGCAGCAGTGCGGTGGCGGCCAGTGCCTCCTTGGTCGGGATGTCTCCGCAGCCGACCATCACCGCGTCGGGCTCGACACCCTGGTCGTTGCTCGCCCAATCCCAGATGCCGATACCCTTTGTGCAGTGCTTGATGGCGGCGTCCATGTCCAGGTACTGAAGATGGTTCTGCTTGTCGGCCACGATCACGTTGATGTCGTCGCGGCTCTGCAGGCAATGGTCGACCGTGGAGAGCAGGGTGTTCACGTCCGGCGGCAGATAGATGCGCGTGACCTCCGGATTCTTGTTGACCACGACATCCAGAAAGCCTGGATCCTGATGGGTGAAGCCGTTGTGGTCCTGGCGCCAGACGGTCGAGGTGATCAAGAGGTTCAGAGAGGAGATGCGCGCCCGCCAGGGGATCTCCTCGCAAATCGCCAGCCATTTGGCGTGCTGGTTGTACATGCTGTCGATGACATGGACGAAGGCTTCATAGGTCGCAAAGAAGCCGTGCCGACCGGTCAGGACATAGCCCTCGTACCAGCCCTCCAAGGTGTGCTCGGAGAGCATCTCGAGCACGCGCCCGTCCGGCGATAGCTCGCCGCCGTCGGCGTCCTCGGGTTTGTAGTCGCAGAGCCAGAGCTTTTTCGAGACCTCGTAGATGGCGTCGAGCTTGTTCGAGGTGTTCTCGTCCGGGCCGAAGACTCGGAAGTTGTCCATGTTCTTGGCCATGACGTCGCGCAGCAGCTCGCCCGTCGGCTTGGTGTTCATGGCGCGGATCTTCCCCGGCGCGGCGACGTGAAGGGCATAGTCGCGGAAGTCCGGCATGCGAAGGGCGCGACGCAACAGACCGCCGTTCGCGTGCGGATTGGCACTCATGCGCAGCGTCCCCTCCGGGGCAAGCGCGCGCAGCTCCGGGATCAGCCTGCCCGCGCCGTCGAACAGCTCTTCGGGCTTGTAGCTGCGCAGCCAGTCTTCGAGCTGTTCGAGATGGGCCGGGTTGTCGTGCATGCCGGACAAGGGCACCTGATGGGCGCGCCAGAAGCCCTCGACCTTCTTCCCGTCGACCTCCGCGGGTCCGGTCCAGCCCTTCGGCGAGCGCAGCACGATCATCGGCCAATGGCAGCGCGTCGCCGTGCCGTTCGTGCGGGCCTCCTGCTGAAAGGCGCGGATCCGCGCGAGACAGGCATCCAGGGTGGCCGCCATGGTTTGATGCATCGTCATCGGGTCGTCGCCCTCGACGAAGTACGGCGACCATCCGTAGCCGCGCATCAGCTCGGCGAGCTCCTCGCGCGGTATGCGTGCGAGCAGGGTCGGGTTGTTGATTTTGTAGCCGTTCAGATGGAGGATCGGCAGCACCGCACCGTCGCGGATGGGATTGAGGAACTTGCTCGAATGCCAGGAGGTCGCAAGTGGGCCGGTCTCGGCCTCGCCGTCGCCGACCGCCACGGCGACCAAAAGGTCCGGGTTGTCGAAGGCGGCACCGAAGGCATGCGAGATCGAGTAACCCAGCTCGCCGCCTTCGTGGATGGAGCCCGGCGTCTCCGGCGTGCAATGCGAGCCGATGCCGCCCGGGAAGGAGAACTGTTTGAAGAAGGCGCGCATGCCTTCTTCATCCTCGCTCTTGTTGGGGTAGATCTCGGAGTAGGTGCCCTCCAAATACACTGGGGCGAGCACGCCCGGCGCACCGTGGCCCGGACCGGCGAGAAAGATCGCCTCCCGTGCATGCTCCCGGATGATGCGGTTGAGGTGGACATACATGAAGGACAGGCCAGGACTCGCGCCCCAATGACCGAGCAGACGCTTTTTCAGGTGGCTCTCGGCGAGCGGCTCGCGCAGCAGCGGGTTGTCCCGCAGATAGATCATGCCCGCGGCGAGGTAGTTGCAGGCGCGCCAGTAGGCGTCGATCTTGGTCAGAAGCTCGGGGGGCAAAGGATTGGCGGCGATCTCGGTCGTGGAGAGGCTGCGTGTCGTCATGGGCTTCTCGGTGTGTCCGTCGGCGATCGTTTCAGCATAGTAAATGACTCGGATGAACGCGAGGTGACGGGGAGCGGTCGCGGGAAGCGCTCGTGTGACGGTGAACAATGGGCTTGCAGCGGGCCGGTCCCTGCGGCCTTGAACCTGCGCCACCTTGATCGGGGGACATCGAATGGACGGAAATGCACTGAAAGCGATCGAATTTTACGGCTTCATGGCACTCGCCGCCTGGCTGGTCTATTCCCAATTCATCGCCTCGCGACGCGATCGGAATCGAATGGACAATGACCCTTCGAGCACAGGCAAACGAGACGACGACGAGGAACCGCCCAGCTGACCCATCGGTCGGGGCGGCGCAAGTCGAGGAGGACAGACTCAGCGGTCGTCACGTTTGATGGCCGCGCGAAGCGATTGAAGGGCTGTTGTGGCCATGTCGCGCAGACGGTTCGCTGCCTCCGCGACATCTATGTCGGAGGCGTTGCGGCGCCACCCGGCTTGCGGCCGCGCAGGCGCATGCTCGCCGGACTCGGCCCCGTCGCTCGCTGCTGCCGGTTGTCGCGTCGCGGCAGGGAGCGATTGCCTCAACTCTTCGACGATCTCGGGGCGCTGCCGTGAGAGTGATGCGGCGACGTGTTCTCCGATCAGTTCAGGAAGGATCTCGCCGATCAGACGCACCTCGAGATCACGAAGATCCTGCTGGCATGCAGATGGCGGTGCGGCAGCTCTCGCGGCGCGCTCCTCGGCGAGTCGCTCCTCGACGAGGTGGCGTGCCTCCGCGATCAGGATCTCGGTCAGGTCGCGCCGCAGCGATTCGACGAGGATCGTCAAGCGCCGGTTGATGCCGGCCTCCAGGCGTTCGTCGATCAATGCGATCAGCTCGGCCTCGCTCGGCGGTACGGGCAGGGACGGCGCGGCGGCGACGGATTGGGCGGCCTGCGGGACCCGAGCGAGCGGGGCCGGCGTGTCGCTCTGGATCGCTGCGCGCACGCACTCGAGAACCTCGGGGAGCCGCTCGGCGGCGAGTGATTTGGGCAGAACGGTGAGGACGCCCCTCCTTTGCGCCGCTGCGGCGAAGTCGCTGTCCTCCTGCGAGGTGCAGAGCACGATCGGCACATGGGCCGTGTGCGGGTCTGCGCGGATGATCTCCAAAGCCTCCAAGCCGTTCAAACCCGGCATGATATGATCCATGAAGATCGCGTCCGGAACTCGGCTCTTGAGCATCTCCAAGGCCGCCTCCGCGGAGTCGGCCGTATCGACATCGATACCGCAATTCTTCAGCTCGATGCGCAAGGCGTATCGCGTGACTCTGGAGTCGTCGATCAGGAGGATTTTCATAGGGTCGTAACGGGCGGTATCGGTCGGGAGTGAAAACGCCGTCAGTTTACTGGTCGGAGGGGGCAAAGTGCCATGGGCGAGCAAATGATCCACTTCATTCGTCTCGAATCGGCGGATGCGGTGGCCGAGGAAACGGCGCGCCGAATGAGCGCGGCGGCGCGCCGTGCAATCGAAGCGCGCGGGCGATTTCTGTGTGTCTTGGCCGGCGGGCGCACCCCCTTGGCCGCTTATGACCGCTTGGTCCATCGGCCCGAGGAGTGGGCGCGTTGGCATCTCTTTCTCGGCGACGAGCGCTGTCTTCCGCCCGATGACCCGGAGCGCAACAGTCGCGCGATCGCATTGGCCCTGACGGAGCGCGTTGCCATCCCGTCGGATAATCTGCACTGGATTCCCGCGGAGTCGGGGGCAGAGTCCGCGGCGGTCCGCTACGACGCGCTGATCGCCGATCTGCTCCCCTTCGATTTGATCCTGCTGGGCATGGGCGAGGACGGCCACACCGCAAGTCTTTTCCCCGGTCATGCGACCCCGACCGGCGTGCGCGCGGCACCCGTGCACGAGGCCCCGAAACCGCCGCCGGATCGAGTAACCCTGACCCCATTGTCCCTGGCGGCTGCTCCCGAGCGTTTGATCCTGGTGACGGGCGCAGGCAAACGCGAGGCACTTGCGGCGTGGCGTCGCGGTGCGGATCTGCCGGTCGCGCGGGTCGCCGCACTGGGCAAAACGGATGTTTTAATAGACCCCGATGCCGCAGGAGATTGACCCCGAAGGTCGGGCGTTTCTGCTCCACCGTCCGTCGCCGACTTGTTTCGATCGATTGCCTGACCCCGCTGCGGATACGTGACGCCTCTGTCGTGTGCCCGGCATCAATGACGACCAGACAGCTTGACCACGAGGATACCGACCATGAATCTCGAAATCGCCATCCCCATCGCTCTGCATCAAGCCGCCGGCCTCGTCTGGGTCGGCGGGATGTTTTTCGCCCATTTTGCGCTGCGTCCGACGCTCAAAGAGACGCTGGATCCGCAACCCCGCCTGCGGGTTGCACTCGGCGTCTTTCAGCGCTTCTTCCCCTGGGTCTGGGGCTCGATTGCGGTTCTGTGGTTGAGCGGGCTTTGGGTGTTTCTCGGGGTCATGGGCGCCAAGGCCGGTGTCTATGTCCACGCCATGATGGGCATCGCCCTGATCATGACGCTGATCTTTGCCGTGATCTATTTCATCCCGTTCCGCCGGATGCAGGGCAGCGTTGCCACGGCCGAATGGCCGAAGGCCGCGTCGGCCTTCGGCTGGATCCGCGGCTTGATGGCCGTGAATCTGGGCCTTGGCTTGGCGACGGTCGTCATCGCCGCCGCGGGACCGGCCATGATCGGTGCGGGAGCGTGACGAGCGTTGGAGATCGTTTCTTTATAACGAGCGACTCGCCTGTCGCTCGACACCGAAGCGGCCGCTTCCAACCGCTCTGCGAATCCGAGCGACAGGCGGGAAGCCCCGAACAGCACCCCCGGAGCCCGATGAGCGACCTTGAACCCAGCGAAGACGACCTGATCCGACTCCTGATCGACAGCTGGACGGCGTTGCGCGCCGGTACCCTCGGGGAGGATCAACAGGCGCTCTTGGACCGGGAGCGCCCTCAGTGGCAGTGCGAGGCCGCCAATCTGATCGCCGAGGGACTGCTTGCCTATGTCACCGTGGAGATGGTCGAGCCGGATCTGGCCCACGACCGCCAGATCGACCCGCACAATACGCCGTCACCGCAGGACTATGCCGCGCGTCTCGGGGCGCACATGATGGACTTTGTCGATTACCGCGGCGATCTCGTCCAAACGCGTCGCCTCGGCACGCATTAAACCGCGTCCAGAGCGACATGCGTCCGTTTCATGTTGTATTCGGCCTTAGGGAGTTCACCGGCCTCGGTGGAGACGCGGTTTAAGATTTTATTTTTTTAATACTCTAAACCGCGCCGGCTCCGACAGTTGTCGGAGCCGGCGCGGCCAAGCCAATCAAACGAACGACGCATACCGCACCGGGCGCGGTTTAGGCCGGTTGCCGCGCCGCGTTGTCCCGATCCTGGGCTTGCTCACTCCCGACGCATGCCGACCGACAGGCCGCTGATCGCCCCGGCCTGCTCGATCGGGACGTATGCCTCAAGGTGAAGGATGGCGCCCGGCTCGAGCCGGGGCCCTCGGGCCAGGCGAAAGACGAGGCTCTCGCTTGCGGTGCCGTCCGCAAGCCCGATTCGGGCGACGACGGGTACCTCTGCACCGATCGCCACCTGCCAGGGGAGCGGATCTGGAATCGGCTCCACGACCTTGAGCAGGATGTCGAAGCGCCCGGATCCTCGATCGAAGCTCTGGTGCGTCACGTTGAACGGACTCCGGCTCAGTGCGGCATCGAAGGTCCAGTGGATGTCTCCGGTCTTGGATGTCGACGGCGTCGACGCCCCCGAGTTCGGCGCGGATTCCAGGCGTTCAAGACGCCGGACCAGATCCTCGACACGCTGCTCCACCGCTTGAAGACGGGATGCGTCGACCTGTGGTGCCGCCGCCGGGTCAACCTCCGCCCGAGCGCTCGGCTGGGCATTCGCCACCGTCGACGGCCCGATCAGTGCGAGTCCGATCAGGCCGAGCAGGGAAAAGTGGAGCGTCGCGTGGCTTGGGTGTGCTGGAGTCATGATGTTCCCCCGTGCTGTCGGATCACTTAAACCGCGCCCGGTGCGGAATGCGTCGTTTGTTGGCGCGGTTTAGGTGAACATATCCGAGGTGATGTTGCGGAACCAGTCCAGCGCGAACTGTTGCTCGAGCGTGCGCGTTCGGGCATCCGCGTCGGCCGGCGAGACCCCGCCCGCGCCGGGAATGTCCACGATCCGCCCGTCTTCGAGCCGATAGACACCCGCGACCGAGATGCCGTGCTCGGGGGCGATGATGCTGTAGCAGGTGTTGACGTAGGATGGCGCGGGTGCGGCTTCGCCGTTGATCGCGGCGACGACATCGCCGTAGCCCTGCATGATGCGACCCATGATGGTCGATGGTCGCCGACCGGTCTTGTAGTCGGTGAGCACCTCGACGAGATAGCCCTTGTCCATCCCGCCGATGATCGGCATCACCTCCCCGGCGCTCGCGCCGAGCGTGCCGTGACAGCCGGCGCAGGTGTTGGCGAGCATGCTCTCGGAGCGGACCTCCTCGGCATGGAGCGGCAGGCTCGGGAACGTCCCGATCAGGAACCCGACGCACATGGCGCGGCTCCAAGTGGATCTTCGCATGGCACTCTCTCCTTTGGGTCGACAGGCCTCCGGGTTGCGACCGTCTGCAGGGTTGCGACCGGAGGATCATTGTTGTTTTCGCGGCACCTTGTACGACTCCCGAGGGCTTGGCCTTGATTCAAGTCAAGGCGGATCGGTTGGTCCCGGCATCCGGCATCGGTCGCGCGGTGGCGGTCTCTCCAGGGAAAGTCCGATCAAAGGCAGGGGAATTGACGAAGATCAATCATCCGTCATCCGCCGGCGAAATTTGACTTGCATCAAGGCCGCCCGGGGATCCCCTCGGCATCGTCCGGGTCGATAGGGAGGATCGGTAAGGCCGATGAGCGCCTGGGGTTTCTCGGCGTGTCGGTCGATCGGGCGAGTGTCGTCAACGCGAGACCTCGCCGACTGCCCCTGGGACGGGATCCATAACAAAGAATCCGGAGTGCACTATGAAGCAACATCCTCGCGGACCGAGTCCCGCGGGCCCCGGTCGGGTCGACCTCACCCGATTGGGTCTCGCCATCGGGCTTCTTGCCCTCGCAACGACGGTCGATGCCGCGCGTCCAACCGGACAGGCGGGGGTCGATTGGGGCGATCCACGCGGTGAGGAGTGTGTGGATTGTCATATGACCGAGAACCCCGGTCTCTATTGGGAGTGGAACCACAGCGCGCACGGTCAGGCCGGCGTGAACTGTCTCGACTGCCATCAGCGTGATGAGGGGGCGGTCGATGCCTTCAAACACGAGGGTGAATTCATCTCCATCGTGGTGACACCCAAGAATTGCTCGACCTGCCATCAGACCGAGTTCGAGGAGATGGACGGCTCCCATCACGCCAAGGCCGGTCAGATCCTGGGCTCCCTGGATAACCTGCTCGGCGAGGTCATCGGCGGTCCGGCCGCGGTCAACGCCGGCTGCAAGCAGTGTCACGGCGGCGAGTTGGAGTTCTACACCGAAGGTAAGAACAAGGGTCGCCCGACACCCGGGACCTGGCCCAACACCGGCATCGGCCGGATCAACCCGGACGGCAGCCTCGGCTCCTGCACGGCCTGTCATGGTCGGCATCGCTTCTCGCGGGCCCAAGCGCGCACGCCCGATACCTGCGGAAAATGCCATGTCGGACCGGATCATCCTCAGATCGAGGTCTACAACGAATCCAAGCACGGCATCATCTACCGCGCCAAGGTCGACGAGATGAACCTCGACTCGCGTAAATGGGTCGCGGGTGTGGACTACTCGGCCGCACCCACGTGCGCGACCTGCCACATGAGCGCCGGACCCGGGATCGGGGCAACGCACAATGTCGGCGAGCGCATCTCCTGGACCCTGCGTCCGCCGATCTCGACCAAGATCAACCTGGTCAAGCTCGAAAACGGCCAAGAGTTCGACGTGCCCGAAGGGCAAGAGATTCCCGCGGTCGGAGACGCGGCCAAAGGATCGACCGTGGTCGAGGTGCTGACTTGGAAGGATCGTCGCGCCAAGATGGAAAAGGTCTGCTTCGGATGCCATGCCGAGAGCGTGATTACGGGTCACTACAAGCAGTTCGACGACGTGGTCGACCTCTACAACGACAAATTTGCCAAGCCGATCGCTGCCATGATGGATCGACTCAAGGACGGCGGCTACATCTCGCCGGCCCCCTTCGACGAGAAGATCGAGTGGACCTGGTGGGAGATTTGGCACCACGAAGGGCGTCGCGCCCGTCACGGTGCCTCCATGAGCGGCCCGGACTATACCTGGTGGCACGGCATGTACGAGGTCGCCCAGCACACCTACTTCAAATGGATTCCGGAGCTCAAGGAGGTGGTGGTCAAGAAGGACGGCAACGACGAGTTTGCGGTCGCGCTGTTGGAGGAATACTTCAAGCCCATCGACGGGCATGACTGGTACTTCAACGGCATGAGCAAGGATCAGCTCGAGGTGGTGCGCAAGGGCTTCGAGGCCCGCTACGGTGAGGGGTCCTTGAAGTAGGGCTCCGAGCGCTCGGAGGACTCGGAGGACTCGGGCCAGACGGCCCGGGTCCGCCGCTTTAATCAAGCAGCCGGTACGCTAAACCGCGCCTAGTGCGGTATGGAATGTTTTTGGGTGGGATCGGCCCCGGCGGATTTCACGACTGCTGGAGCCGGCGCGGTTTAAATCCCAAAATCGTTTGATAGCTGATAGCTGATAGCCGATAGCCGACAGCTCCTTCCAGGCCCAACCCTCCGCTCCCCACTCCCCGGAGCGCCCAGCACCCGAGAGTCCCTCTATGCGTACGACTCCGATCGTCTTCCTTGCCCTGTTGCTGGCCTCGACAGCGACATTTGGCGCCGATGCCGATTCATTGATCCGAGACGGCGAGGCGAAGATCCAAGCCGGCGAGCTCGATGCCGCCGTCACCGTTCTGCGCGAAGCCGTCGCGACCGAGCCGGGCTCGGCCTTGGCTCGACTGCGTCTCGGCGGGGCGCTCCTGATGACCCAGGACTATTCCGGTGCCATCGAGCAGTTCCGAGAGACCGTGAGACTGGACCCGAACAACGCGAACGCCTTCGTCGGGATGTCCGTGGCCTATCTCCACAGCGCGCGTTACGACCTCGCTCGTGCCTCACTGGACGAGGCGATCCGGATCGATCCGGACAAGCGCGAGGAGGCGGACCCGTTGCTGGCCTATATCGACAGGGCGTCTGCCCGCACGGAGCCCGCATCGGGCGAGCCGCATCCGCAGCATTGACCTCTTGGCGTTCGGCCGTCCCTCGGATGGATTCGACAAGCGCATCCGTCCTCGGGCCGAACGCGGGGCAGTGATCTCGCAGGACAGCTGAATCGGGCGTGAGCAGTCGCGTTACGCGGGACGCGAAGCAAGCTGTTGCGGAGCGCTTGCGCCCGAGGGAAGGTGACCGATCGGTCCGATCACATGGCCCGGTAGCCAGCGCAGCAAGACGGCCTCGAGCTCGGCGATCTGTGCGGGCTTGGAGATGAAGTCGTCCATTCCGGCGCTGAAGCAGTCCTCGCGATCACGCTCGGAGACACCGGCGGTCATGGCGACGATAGGGATATGCTCGCCGTCGCCGCGGGCATGCTCGGCCGCTCGGATATGGCGCGCCGCCTCGTGTCCGCTGAGCTTCGGCATCTGAATGTCCATGAGGATCAGATCGAACCGCTCTTGCGCGAGGGCGTCGATCGCCGCCTGACCGTCGGGTGCGATTCCGGGCTCGATGCCGAAACGGCGCAGCATCATGGTGACGACCTTCTGATTGACGGCATTGTCCTCGGCAACCAGAACCCGTGCGTCGAAACGCCGTGTGGGACGCTTCGCGGGGACGGGTACGATGCCGGCATCCGGTCTCGACATGCCCAAGACCTTGGCGGCTGCATCGTGCAGCAGGATCTCGCGGACCGGTTTGAGGAGCGTCACCTCGATCCCGACTCGACGCGCTTCGGGCCCGGGATAACCGAGCGAGCTGAGCATGATCAGTCGGGTCGCGCCGAATGCATTGTCGCCCTTGATCCGATGCGCGAGCTCGATCCCGTCCATGCCCGGCATCTGCATGTCCAGGATCGCCAGGTCGAACGGCTGATCCTGCTCGAGCGCTCGCTGTAACGCCTTCAATGCCTGCTGTCCGTCTTCCGCGCATTCGGTCCGTGCGCCCCAGCGTGCAAGATGGTTTTCCAGGATCAACCGGTTGGTGGCGTTGTCGTCGACGATGAGCGTGCGGATGCCGTTGAGGTCGGTCTCCTCGCAGACAGGAGTCGACGGCGTCGTCTTCAGGCGCAGTGTGAACCAGAACCGCGACCCGACGCCCGGCGTGCTTTCCACGCCGATGTCGCCGCCCATCAGCACGGCAAGGCGTTTGGAGATGACCAGACCCAGTCCGGTGCCGCCGAATCGGCGCGTCGTGGATGCGTCAGCTTGGGTGAAGGGACGAAACAGGGTTGCGACGGTCTGCGGATCGATCCCGATCCCGGTGTCCGAGACCTCGAATCGAACCTCCCAGCCGTCCTCGGTCTTTCGATCCAAGCCGACACGCACCACCACCTCGCCGCTGTCGGTGAACTTCACGGCATTCCCCATCAGATTCATGAGGATCTGTCGGATCCGATAGGGATCGCCCATCAGCAGTCGGGGCACGTCCGGGTGAACGAAGCTCGCGACTTCGATCGGTCGCGCACGCACGCCCGAGGCGACCAAGCCGGTGATCTCCTCCACGGTGTTGCGCAGATCAAGCTCGATCTCCTGCAGATCGAGCTTGCCGGCTTCGATCTTGGAGAAATCCAGGATGTCGTTGATGACCGTGAGCAGCAGGCCGCCGGACTTCTCGGCAGTGGTGATGAAATCCTGCTGTTGGCGAGTGAGTTGACTGTCGCGCAGCAGCTCGAGCATGCCCAAGACGCCGTTCATTGGCGTGCGGATCTCGTGGCTCATCATCGCCAGGAACTCGCTCTTTGCCCGGTCTGCCGACATCGCCTCGTCGCGCGCGCGGGCCAGCGCGTCCATTTGCCGTCGGGTCTGGGTGAGATCGCGCACGATCGCGGTAAAGACGCTGCTGATGCCGACATCGACCCGGCTCATCGCCAGGTAGAGCGGGAAGCTTGTCGCGTCCTTGCGCAGCCCCTCGAGCTCGCGGATTTCGGTCAGGGCGTCGGCGTCGCCGAGCGTGCGCGCGTCGCGCATCCGCTCTTCATACTCCCGGCGATAGGGCTCGGCGAAGAGGATCGACATGGGTTTGTCGCGAATTTCGGCGGTGTCGTATCCGAACATGCGTTCGGCGACGCGGTTCATGGCAACAAGTCGGCCGGCCCCATCGATATGAACGGCACCATCGGCCATGTTGTCGACGATCGCCCGATTGCGCGCTCGGCTTTCGGCCAAAAACGCGATCTCGCGTCCTGCCGCTCGGCTTCTCAGGATCCACCAAAGGATCGAGCCCGCCGCTGAGAGGGCGACCGTGCCGAGCACGAAAGCGGTCTGCGTCGGCAGGTCCGTTCGAACGAACTCGGACCAGAGTTCCGGACTCAACCCGAGCGCACGCGCCTGTGCGTTCAAGTCCCACAAGAAGACGCCGACGCTCGTCAGCGTCGCGCCGCCGATCAGGGCGAGTCCAGATGCACCGAATCGAGCGCCGTGATGCGTGTCCGGACCTTGTCTCGGATCGGCGGAGCCTTGATCGGATCGCCGACGATTGAATTGAGTCATCATCCTCGACAGGGCAGTTGACGTGAAAAACCGGTTGGCGTGCCCGATTGGTGCGGGACAGACGCCCAAGACATCGGGCTCCGCCCGAAATACTATTCCCTGCACGTCTTGGCCGGCGGAAACCCCCGATCCTGTCGTCGCGTCCCGGCGTCTCCTCATGCTGCCGTGCGGATGTTATCACCATCGGATCGAGGTGCACCGCAGCGCCGTTGAGTCGGGCTGCGGTGCACCTGCCCGACAGGCGGTAAAGCGCCCGGGGAGCGCTCGGTGCACGGTTGACAGCGGGAGCGCCGCTCGACCAGAGTGCCGTTATTCGATTCTGAAACGACAGGATCTCCGTATGCAGCACCTTTGCGACATTGCCGATCTTTTCCTGAGCCGGGCACCGGCCTGTGACTACTGGACATTGCGTCTGGTCGAGGAAGAGCACGATCATCTGGAAGTCCGCCAAGGCGTGGTCGAGCCGAGTCGGCTGACGTACAGCTCGGGCGCCATGGTGACCCTCGTCAAGGACGGCGGTATCGGCTACGGCGCGACCAGCGATCTGAGCGCCGCCGGGCTGCGCGCTGCGGCCGAGCGGGCTGCGGGCTGGGCCCGGGTGCATGCGCGGCTCGGACTCTTCGAGGCGGGTATCTATCCGCGCAGCAGCACCCGCGCGGACTACCGCACGCCGATCGAGGAACCCTGGTCGACCTTGCCGATCGGCGAGAAGCTCGACATTCTTCAGGCCGCCAACGACGCCTTGGCGATCGACGATCGCATCGTCGATTGGTCCGCCTGGCTGGCGCGCCGTCGGGTCTCGCAGCTCCTGATCACGAGCGACGGGGGGCGTGTCTCCCAGGTACTGGACTATGTGCATCCGGGCCTCGTCGCGGTCGCCAACGAAGGGAGCCAGACGCAGCGTAGGCACGGAGGCGGCTCCGACGGCTCGCAGCAGGGCGGTCTGGAGCGGATTGTCGCCGTGCGTCTGCTCGAAGATGCCCCGCGGGTCGCCGAGGAGGCGCTCGCCCTCCTGGGCGCCCCCGAATGTCCGGCGGACACGCGGGACCTTGTCCTGCTGCCGAGCCAGATGGTGCTGCAGATCCACGAGAGCATCGGCCATCCCTTGGAGCTCGACCGCATCTTGGGCGACGAGCGCAACTATGCCGGCACCAGCTTCGTCACGCCCGGCATGTTCGGCCGCTACCGCTACGGCTCGGAACTGCTGAACGTCACCTTCGATCCGACCGTGCCCATGGAGCTGGTCTCGGGTGTCGCCGACGACGAAGGCGCGCCCGCCGTACGTGAATATCTCATCCGACGCGGCATCCTGGAGCGCCCGCTCGGGGGATCCTTGTCTCAAGCGCGCGCCGGTTTGCCCGGGACGGCCAATACCCGAGCCAGCAGCTGGGATCGACCGCCGATCGATCGCATGGGCAACATCAACCTGGAGCCGGGTGAGGGTGGTCTCACCGATCTGATCGCGCAGGTGGAGCGGGGTGTGCTGATGGACACCAACCGCTCCTGGTCGATCGACGACAGCCGCAACAAGTTCCAGTTCGGCTGCGAGCTGGGTCGGCTGATCGAGGACGGCGAGCTGAAGGGGCTGGTGCGCAACCCCGGCTATCGCGGCATCTCCGCGAGCTTCTGGCGCAGCCTCGATGGCGTCGGCGGCCCGGAGAGCCTGGAGATCCGCGGGGTGTGCAACTGCGGCAAAGGCGAGCCGAATCAATCGGTCTACGTCGGTCATGCCACGCCGCCGTGTCTGTTTCGGGACGTCGCGGTCTTCGGAGGTGGCGAATGAACGCCGATGCATTTTTCGCCTTGGCCGATCATCTGAACGCCGAGCTGCACGGCGCCGAGATCCTCTTTTCCAACCTCTCCAACGAGTCGTCCGACTTCGTGCGACTCAATCGCAACCGGGTCCGTCAGGCCGGTCATGTTGGCTCGACCGCCTTGGGCTTGACCCTCATCGAAGGCTCCCGACAGGTCGAGGGCGGCTGTGATTTAAGCGGCGATCCGACCGAGGATCAGGCCCGCGCGCGGCGTCTGCTCGCCCGTCTGCGCGAGCGCTTGGCGCACGTGCCGGACGATCCCTATCTCAGCTATTCAGCCGAGCCGTCGGAGAGCGACCATCGCGGCGACGCACGAGTCCCGCCCGCCGCCGAGGCGATCGGCGAGCTCATCGCGTCCGCCGACGAAATGGACCTGGTCGGGATCTGGGCGAGCGGCGAGATCGCCGAGGGGCTCGCAAGCTCGATCGGGCACCGCCACTGGCACGCGAGTGCCAGCTTCAATCTGGACTGGAGTGGTTATCTGGAGGCGGATAAAGCGGTCAAATCGGCCTACAGCGGGTTCGACTGGGATCCGGCGATCCTGCGCGGCAAGCTCGAGACGATGCGCGAGGGGCTGCACATCATGTCCCGCCCGGCACGCATCCTGGAGCCGGGCCGCTACCGCGCCTATCTGGCGCCGAGTGCCGTCGAGGAGCTAATGGGCATGCTCTGTTGGAGCGGTTTCGATCTCAAGAGCCACCGTACCCATCAGACCCCGCTGCTTAAGATGGTGCGCGGCGAGCGCAGCTTCGATCCGCGCATCGGGATCCACGAAGCGCACGACCGCGGGCTTGCACCCCGCTTCACGCCCGAGGGCTTTCCGACGCCGCCGCGCGTTGCTCTGGTGGAAGGCGGTCGTTTTGCCGGCTGCCTGGTCGACGCCCGCTCGGGCAAGGAATACGGCGAGCCGGTCAATGCCGCGAGCGATGCGCCCGGATCGCTCGGTCTGGATGCCGGGACGCTGGACGCCGCCGAGGTCCCGGGTCAACTCGATACGGGCTTGTGGATCGGCAACCTCTGGTACTGCAACTGGTCCGATCCCAACGACTGCCGCGTCACCGGCATGACCCGCTTCGGCACCTACTGGGTCGAGTCCGGCGAGATCGTCGCCCCGGTGAAGGTCATGCGCTTCGACGACAGCCTCTACCATCTGCTCGGCGATCGTTTAGAGGGACTGACGCGCGAGCGCGAGCTGCTCCTCTCCGCCGAGACCTACGACGGGCGCTCGACCGATAGCGCACTGCTGCCCGGTCTCCTGGTGTCGGGGATCGATTTGACGCTGTGAGATGGCGACGCCCGAGGTCCGCAACCGTCGGAAGAGCGTCGTCTCAAGAACGCCTTCATATCGGAGTTTTACGATGGGCTATGCCGACCTGATCGAAAAATCAAGTTATTGCCTCGCGACAAGCAAACCGAGGTGTTCGCGTTTGTCGATTCGCTGATGACTCAGCTCGCATCCAGGCCGAATTCGGCTACGGGCGAATGGTCTGAAAAGGAGTTTAAGGACATGTCGATGCAGCAGGCAATGCGCGGGATGTATGAAGATCCGATCAGCTATACCGACAAAGACCTCAAGGAGCGCTGGCAGTGAAGCGCGCCGGCCAGATTGCGTTGACGCCTTCTCCCAACACCGACCTTACGATCTCGAAGCGACGCCCGGTGCTCCTCGTCCGTCAGGCGTCACGTCGGTTCGATGACTGGTTGGTCTGCATGGTTTCTTCGCAGTTGCATCAAGCAGAGCTCGGTCTCGATGAAATCGTTACCGAATCGGATCCTGACTTTGGCGATTCGGGACTAAAAGCGACGAGCGTGCTCCGTCTGTCCAGATTGGCGGTCCTGGACAGCGCTGTTTTGGTCGGGTGCATTGGTTCGATTGGGGAAGACCGACTCGTGCGAATCCGGGACACGCTCGGGAGATGAATCATGGAGAGTGCATGATCCGCGATGGACGGGACCGACCGGTGGCCCGATGCGCTGCCTGAGAGGAACGACGGCATGCCCGATTATCTGAAACCCCTGTTCAACCCCCGCCTGCTCGCCGAGGCACTGCGCGAGCTGCCGCCGTCACCGACCGATGCGCAACGTGCGATCGCCTTGAGCTGGGCGGCCGGTGCGGCGAACGGAAGCCTTCTGGGCAAGCCCGTCTGGGCTGGTTCGGGGCCGCCGTGGATCTCACCCGCGCGGTCCTGGAGCTGAAGGCGCCGGGCGCGGACTTGGATGCCAAGCAGGGCGCCGGCTACGGCAAGCTCACCGGAATCGGTCGAGATTACCAAGCTGAGTCTCTGGCTCAAGACCGCCCGGCGCGACAAGCCGCTCAATAATCTCGACGCCAACATCCGCTGCAGCAACTCGCTCGTCGAGTCGCCCGGCGCCGCGGCTGACACCCCGGCTGATCAGGCGCTTGTCGACGCCTTCGCCGCACTTCCGCCCGATCGCTGCGCCTTCGATTGGCGCGCCGCCTTCCCGACCGAGCTGTCGCTGGAGCACTATGTCCACGAGCATGCCTATCCGGTGCCCTGGAGCCGGTACGACGCCGGTCCCTGGAGTCTGGGATCGCCCGAGGTCGAGACGCTGATGGGACGGCTGCGCGAGCGCGGCGTGCCGCTGGCCGAGTTTGTCGGGTGCAAGCCGATGTTACGATGTCTTCGATGCGCCGAAGATCATCCACACCGACATCTGACCCCGGCCGCGATCGGCGAGCTGACCGATACCCACGCTCGCTATGCCAGCCCCATGCAGCAGGGTGCTGCCGAGATCCGCGCACTCGAACGCCGTCTCTTCGATCTGGTGAATCAAGCCTACCGATTGAGCGAGGAGGACATCGCGCTCATCCGGCGCACCGCACCGCCGCGCATGCCGGGCGACTAACCCCTCGATGCAGTGAACGACGACGGCATTCGCCCGAGTCATGCCGAGAAGCACGATGAGTGTTCGCTCGTGACACCGCTCTGCGGTGTCACGCGTCTATTGGCGCTCCGCGCCCCGTCCGAGAACGGATCACCAATCCCTGAACACCTCAATCAACCCCTCGCGCCCGGCATCGCAGCGCGCGCTCGACCAGCGCCAATGCTCCGGATCATCCACAAAACCCCTCTTTACCGGATTGTTGTGAATGTACTCCAGCTTCTGCCGCAGCATGACGTCCCCCTCGATGCATTCCGGGTGGGATCCCTCTTGCCAGAGCTGATACGAGCGATCACTGCGCCTCGCCTTGAACGTGAACCCCATGCGATCCAGCAGCCGTCTTGCGCCCTTCTCCTCAAGCAAATCAATGAGGTTTCTGGCCGAGTAGGATTTGAAGCGCTTCCACACGTCCGGCAGGTTCGGCGCTTGAGCGACGGCATGCAGGTGGTTTTCCAGTACGACAAAGCCGTAGATGCGAAGCCCGGAATGCTTCTGTAGGTACGACCAAGAGTCGAACACCACTTGCACGGTTTCGGGTCGAGTGAAGATGGGCAGCCATTCGACGACGGTGCACGTCAAGAAATGTGGGTGATCCTGCGAGGCGAAACGGTACCGTGTCCGAGCCATTGGTCTGCCGAGAACGTTGTGTTTCCCTGCACTCTACACGATCTGTTGCTTTATTGTGTACAGTTGCACGTGGCGCGGAGCGCCATGGGATTCGTGACACCGCAGAGCGGTGTCACGAGAATAGGGATTGGTGTCATGAGACGCCCTCCCGCTGCATCGCCTCCCGGGCCGCCTGCGCCAGGAACGCCGAGCGGCTTAAGCGGTGCGCCTTAGCGTGCGCATCGATGCGTGCGAGCAAGCGCCGCGGCACTGTAATGTTGATCTTTTCCGACGGCCCGAAGTAACGCTCCACCGGCACGTCGATCACCACCCAGAGCGCCCCCGCGAGCAGCGGATCGGCCTGGAGCTGCGCCAGCGATCGCGCCGGCGGCAGCGCCTCCCCGTCTTCCAGCAGCAGCTCGACATGGGCGTCGATCGCCGCGTAAGTGCTGCGGACGGCATCGTCCAGCGTCTCCCCCGCCGAGAAACATCCCGGCAGATCGGGTACCGTGACCCCGTAGGCCACGCCGTCGTCGGTGTGCAGGGCCAACGCAAATCGCACGACTCACCTCCAAGGCCAACCGGCCTGACGGTAGATGCTGCGCAAGGTCGGCAGCGGAATCTCGGCTTTTGGATGCGGCACCGTCACCAGGCCGGGCCGTCCGGGACGGCGAAACTGATGGTGCGAGCCCTTCACCCGCACCAACTCCCAGCCGTCTGACTCCAGCGGCTTGATCACGTCGCCGCTCTTCATGGTGTGGAGTCTACCCACCCAATGCCTCGCGTCAATCGCCGGCCCGGACACGGGGTCCGGTGCAAAGCCACCCCGCGGCAGTGCGAGATGACCCTATTCGCGCCTGTTACACGTGCCTCTGCTTCATCTGGGTCGCCCTCCCGTAAATCCTATCGGACGCGTCTCGCCGAAGTGATGCTCGTCGGCCAGCCCGCAACCCTAGCGCCGGCTGCACCGATTCAGGCATCATTGCGGGTCGCCCGGGGTTTGCCGCATGTTGCTCGCGGCCTGCCTGTGGCGCGTTTGACCGGCTGAGTCGGTCTTCAACCGATGCTTGGTGTCGCAGTCGCAACTCAGGGGCGTCTCCGATCCAGGATCCCCATCACTGATGTGAATCGCCTGCCGGTCGATCGACCTGCTGGAGCGGTTTAGGAGACATTCACCATGGTCGCAGGCCTCGACGAGAAGCTGGAGCCGATCTTTCAGGACGTGTTGCGTCGCAATCCGGGCGAGACCGAGTTTCACCAAGCCGTGCGAGAGGTGCTCGAGACCCTCGGTCCGGTGCTGGTCAAGTATCCCGAGCTGGCGGATCAGAAGATCATCCAGCGCATCTGCGAGCCGGAGCGTCAGATCATCTTTCGTGTGCCCTGGCAGGACGACCGTGGCCAGATCCAGATCAACCGCGCCTTTCGGGTCGAGTTTAACAGCGCGCTCGGTCCCTATAAGGGTGGAATGCGGTTCCACCCTTCGGTCTATCTAGGGATCATCAAGTTCCTCGGCTTCGAGCAGATCTTCAAGAACGCGCTGACCGGTCTGCCGATCGGCGGTGGCAAGGGCGGCAGCGACTTCGACCCCAAGGGCAAGTCCGACGCCGAGATCATGCGGTTTTGCCAGAGCCTCATGACGGAGCTCTACCGCCACATCGGCGAGCACACCGACGTACCGGCGGGCGACATCGGTGTCGGCGGGCGCGAGATCGGCTATCTCTTCGGCCAGTACAAGCGCATCACAAACCGCTACGAGTCCGGCGTCCTGACCGGCAAGGGCCTGAATTGGGGCGGAAGTCGCGCGCGCACGGAGGCGACGGGTTACGGGGCGATCTTCTTCCTTGAGGAGATGCTCAAGGTCCGCGGCGACTCGATCGAGGGCAAGACCTGTGTGGTCTCGGGCTCGGGCAACGTCGCCATCTACGCGATCGAGAAGGCGCAGGCGATCGGTGCAAAGGTCATTGCCTGCTCGGACTCCAACGGCGTCGTGGTCGACCATGACGGGATTGATCTGGCCTTGCTCAAGCAGATCAAGGAGGTCGAGCGTCGGCGGCTCAGCGCCTATGTTCAGGAGAAGACTGCCGCGACCTATCTGGAGGACGGCTGTATCTGGAACGTGCCTTGCCAAGTCGCGCTGCCATGCGCCACGCAGAACGAGCTGACCGCGAAGGATGCCCAGATGTTGGTCAAG
>NZ_JAABRP010000026.1 GCF_011390875.1 Thiocapsa sp. | reverse complement strand
GTGCTCATGGACGCCGGCGTTGCATTCGGACCCGGCAAGGCCGCCAACGCCGGCGGCGTGGCGACAAGCGCCTTGGAGATGCAGCAGAACGCCAGCCGCGACTCCTGGAGCTTCGAGTACACCGAGCAGCGTCTCAAAGAGATCATGGTGAACATCCATCGCAACTGCTACGAGACCAGCGAGGAGTTCGACTCGAAGGGCAACTATGTCGTCGGTGCGAACATCGCCGGCT
>NZ_JAABRP010000208.1 GCF_011390875.1 Thiocapsa sp. | reverse complement strand
TCAAAGCCGGGCCGCATTGGGCATCTGCTCGGTCAGGTCGCTGAGCGCGACCCGCACGCTCTTGGGCTCGTTCATTCGAAAGACGCGGAAGACCTTCTCGGTCGCGGCATCCGAGACCACGAAATCGCGATAGGCCGACTTGAGGAGATCCGAATACAGGGCGCGACGGGCAATCCCCGAATCGGGCATCTCGTCGACCTGCTCCAAATAATCGTGGAAGCGCTGAAGGATATGCAGGCGATTGACATGGACGACCGCGGGATCGAAATCGATCTCGAAATAGGTCAGAAAATCTTCGGCGCTGGAAAGCTCCTCGAGGTCGAGGTCGAATTCATCGTCGGTCATGATCATCTCCTTCATTAAAGTCACGGTGGCATGATTGAGTCGCGGGCCGTTTTCATAAGACCGATCCGATCAGCGACGTGGCTGTTCAAGTCTCCGAAAAATCCTTTCAATCCTAAATCGCGTCCGGCGCAGACCAACCGGGGTACAGCGGGCGTCAGGGTAAGCGCGACATCGACCATCGCACAGGACGCGATTTAGCCCTTGAAGTACCGCACATTCCCCCCCGCGCCATCGAGCGCGGATCGAGTCACCGCAGACCGCGCCATCGCATGCAGCTCGCCGATGCCGAGCCGGTCGCTGGTGTCGACCTCGGCGATCTTCTCGAAGCGTTTCAATGCGCCCGCTGCATCGCCGAGGCGAAACAGGAGGTATCCCGAGCCCTTCAGCGCCAATAACAGGAATCGCGTCAGGCTCATCGAGATCAGCACGGACTGCCCGAGATCGGACTCGCGCAGGTTGCGCCAGTCGGTCGGCAGGTCGAGTCGGGCCGCGGTGAGTGCGATCGCACGGTCGGCGGTGATCAGGGCCTCGCGGTATCTGTGCCGGTAGTAGAAATAGCGATAGAGCGCAACCAGGACCGTGAGGTGCTCGGGCTGGAGGAAATAGGCGTGTAGCAGGCGATCTTCGGCGGTGTCGTCGCCGTAGCCCTCCGCCGCCTCCTCGAGGAGTCGCTCCACCTCCGGCGAGACGGGCTCGTCGAAATACATGGGCTCGCCATCGAAATCCAAGAAATCCATCAGGCTTCTCCTCCCCGGCCTACTGGACCCGGACGGCCCAAGGGTTGCCGATCTCGGCGAGGAAGCCCATCAGCTCCGGTGCCTCGGGCGCGCGCTTACTCTCGGACGCAAAGCGCCGGACCAAGGGAAGCAGCCGGTCGGCATCGTCGAGACCCAGCTCGCAGTGCAAGAGATCGGCATAGGCTTGGCGGACCGCGTGTCGGCCGGAATGCTTGCCCAGCACCAGGTGATGCCGACGCCCGACTTCGGCCGGATCGATGCCTTGATAGTTCAGCGGATCCTTCAGAAGACCGTCGACATGGATGCCGGACTCGTGCGTGAAGGCGCCGTCGCCGACCAGACTCTTGTGCCAGGCGACCGGCTTTCCGGAGGCCCGTGCGACCAGCCCGGAGAGCTCCGCGAAGGTGTGCAGGTCGATCCCGCTGTCGATGCCGTGGATGTGCTTGAGCCCCATGACCACCTCCTCGAGCGCGGCGTTGCCGGCCCGCTCGCCGAGCCCGTGGACGGTGGTGTTGAGGTGCGTCGCGCCCCCGCGCACCGCTGCGAGGCTGTTGGCGGTAGCCAGCCCGAGGTCGTCGTGGGCGTGCATCTCGATCTCGATGTCCACCATGGCGCGCAGGTCGCGCATACGCTCGTAGACCGTGAAGGGATCCATCAAGCCGACCGTGTCGGCGAAGCGAAAGCGCCGGGCGCCGGCATCTTGGGCGGCCTCAGCGGCGAGCCAGAGCAGCTCCGGATCGGCGCGCGAGGCATCCTCGGCACCGACACAGACCTCGAGCCCCATGTCCAGCGCGACCGCGACCTGGTGTCGGATCTGCGCGATGACCCAGGCGCGGTCGCGTCCCAGCTTGTGGATAATCTGCTGGTCGGAGACCGGGATCGACAGATCCACCATGTCGACGCCCAGGTCACGGCATTGCGCGATGTCGGCAGGGCGCATCCGCGTCCAGACCATCAGACGTGCCGAGAGACCGAGCGAGGCGACGGCGCGGATCGACTCGCGCTCCTCGTCGCCCATCGCCGGGATGCCGACCTCGAGCTCGGGCACGCCGAGCGTGTCGAGACCGCGCGCGATCGCGAGTTTTTCCTCGATCGAGAAGGCAACGCCGGCCGATTGCTCGCCGTCGCGCAGGGTGGTGTCGTTGATCGTGACCTGTTGCGGTTCCATGCCCAGCTCCTCGAAGTTGTTGCGACTCCTTAAGCATACGGCGTGCCATATTTTTTTATTTTTTGAATCATGATCTTGGGCACGAGCCATCGGGGCGTTGGAGGGTTTCCGACAGGCCTGACCAACGCGGCCGTGTCGCACAGACAACGGTGCTCGAAAACCTTTGCGCCGGCCGCGCCTTTGCGGTTCCAATAGTCGGTGCGATTTCAACGAGCGGAGTGCGGATGACCGATCGACCGACCCTCGCCGGGGGCGCCACCCTCGCCATCACGGGCTCCGGCGGCAGCGGGGCGGTCACGGCGGGGCTCATCCTGCTTGCCGCCGTCGGTCGCGCCGGCTATTTCGGCCTGCTCGGCCGCTCGGCCGGTCCGCAGATTCGCGGCGGGGAGTCCGCAGCCATGCTGCGCTTCGGGCTGCGGCCGATCGAGTGCATGGGCGATCGCTTTGACCTGCTCGTGGGTTTGGATTGGGAGAACGTCGCCCGCTTTGCCGACGAGCTTCCGCTCGATCGCGACAGTCTCATTCTGACGGACGCGCAGGCCGGGCCGATCCCCGAGATTCTCGTCCGTTCGGGTGCGCAGGTCCGCAGCCTCCCCTGGAAGGCGCTCGCCGATGCCGCGGCTGAAGGCCGGGTGAACATGGTCGCGCTCGGCATGGTCGGCGCAATGCTCGGACTGCCGCTGGATGCGCTCGAAGCAGGCGCTCGGACAACGCTCGGCGGCAAGGGCGGTCGGGTGTTGACCCCGTCGCTCGATTGCATCCGCTCGGGCTATTCGGCGGCAGATGCGGTGCCAGTGTCTCCTTCGGCGCTTGCCCCGGCTGTCGCGCGCTGGAACATCAGCGGCAACGAGGCCGCCGGACTGGGCGCCGTTCGCGGCGGGGTGCGATTCGTCGCCGCCTATCCCATCACCCCGGCGAGCGAGGTGCTGGAGTGGTTGGCGCCCCGCTTGGAGCTGCTCGGTGGCTCGCTGCTCCAGGCCGAGGACGAGCTGGCCTCGATCAACATGATCATCGGCAGCTCCTTCGGCGGCGTGCCCTCGTTGACGGCGACCTCCGGCCCCGGCCTCAGCCTGATGGTCGAAGGTTTGGGTCTGGCCGTTGCGAGCGAGACCCCGGTCGTGGTCGTCAACGTCCAGCGCGGCGGTCCTTCGACCGGCATCCCGACCAAGTCCGAGCAGTCCGATCTCAACATCGCACTCTACGGCTTGCATGGCGACGCCCCGCATCTGGTCCTGGCCGCCTTGGGGATACGCGATTGCATCGACACGGTCGAATGGGCGGTCGGTTTGGCCGAGCGCCTGCAGACGGTCGCGATCGTGCTGTCGGATCAGATGCTCGGCCAGTCGCGCGCGATCATCGACCCGCCCGGCGACCGGCCGTTCGGGGCAGGAGAGAGGCCGCGGCTGCTGCGTCCGATCGCGCAGGACGCGGACCCCGATCACCGGCGCTATCGGCCGGCGCCGGACGGGGTCTCGCCGATGGCCTTACCCGGATTGCCGGGCGGCATGTATACGGCCGAGGGTCTGGAGCACGGCGCGGGCGGTACGCCCTCGAGTCGCGCGATCGACCACGCCGAGCAGCTCGACAAGCGTCTGCATAAGCTGACCGGCTTCGACTATGGACCGGATTGGGCCGAGATCCGAGGCGAGGGCGACCATCTGCTCCTGACCTGGGGCTCCTCGGCGGGTCCGGTCTTCGAGGCCGCGGAGCGTCTGCGTGACTCGGGCACTCCGACACGGGCGATCGCCCTGCGCCTGCTTGCACCCCTGCAGCGCGACGCGCTGCTCGAGGCCATCGGCTCGGCCGGGTCGATCCTGGTGGTCGAGCAAAACCAGGCCGCACAGTGCTTCGCCTATCTCCATTCCCAACGCGCGCTCCCGGAGCACGCTCGGTCGTTTGCGCGCCCCGGCCCCTTGCCGTTGCGCCCCGCCGAGATCATGCGCGCGCTGACCGATCGTGACGGGCGCGAGGAGACTTGAGATGGATGTTGCCGGCATCACCCCGACCCTCCGCGCCAAGGACTACAAGTCCGACGTTGCACCCGTCTGGTGTCCCGGTTGCGGACATTTCTCCGTCCTTTCGGCAGTCACCAAGGCACTGGCGCATCTGAAGCTCCACAAGGAGCGCGTCGCCATGATCTCCGGTATCGGCTGCTCCTCCCGACTGCCGGCCTATGTCGATGCCTACGGCTTCCACGGCATTCACGGGCGTGCGCTGCCGCTCGCCTCCGGGCTCAAGGCCGCCCGGCCGGACTTGACCGTGATCGTCGCCGGCGGCGACGGCGACGGCTTCTCGATCGGCGGCAACCACTTCCTACATGCCTGCCGGCGCAACATGGACCTGACCTACATCGTCATGGACAACGAGGTCTACGGCATGACCAAAGGCCAGGCCTCGCCGACCACCCAGCCGGATTGGGCCAAGAGCAAGCTCACGCCCCACGGCACGGGCATGCGGCCCTTCCTGCCTACGGCGATTGCGCTCGCGGCCGGCGCGAGCTTCATCGCCCGCGGTTTTGCGGGTGACCCCAACGGTTTGACCAAGCTGCTGGTGGAGGCGATCGAGCATCCCGGATTCGCCTTTCTACAGGTCTTGAGTCCCTGCCAGACCTTCCGCCCGGAGCAGAAGGAGTGGAAGCACCTGGTCCATCCGGTCGAGACGGCGCCCACCGACGATCCGGTCGATGCCGCCCGCTTTATCCAGGCCGACGACGGCATGGCGCTCGGCTTGTTCTACGTCCGGCGGCTCCCGGTCTGGCAGCCCCAGAACCAACCGACCGCGACCCCCGCGGACCTGGAACGGGAGTTTGCGCTATGAGCACCCCTTCGCGCCCGCCATCGACGCAGCGCATCGAGTCCGTCGCCGAGTTCCTGGTGCATGCCCTCGAGCTCGAGCACGAATCGGCCGAGCGTTATCGCCAGCTGGCCGAGACCATGACCCTGCACCACAACCACACGGTCGCCGCCGTCTTCCGACTCCTCGCCGACATGAGCGCAGCGCATGCCTCCGAGGTGACCGCGCGCGCCGAGGGCATCCGGCTCCCCGAGATCGCCCCCTGGGACTTCAAATGGGCCTGTCCCGGGAGCCCCGAGGTCGATTGCGACGACATCGACGTCAGCTATCTGATGACTCCGCTCCAAGCCTTCGAGCTGGCCCTTTTCAACGAGATCCGCGGTCGCGACTTCTACGCGTTCGTCGCGACCGATTCACCGCAGCCGCAGGTCCGCGCCCTTGCCGCCGAGATGGCCGCGGAAGAGAACGAGCACGTCGAGCTGGTCGGCAACTGGGTCGAGCGCGAGCGCCTGGTCGCAATCCGTATGCCCGAGGACCTGGATCCGCCGAATCTGCAGGGCTAACAAGTTAAGACGCCATGACAGGACAACAAACAGAGCGGGTGCCGATCGCGCTCCAGGGCCGGTACGACACGATCACCGCGTTGACCGACCAATTCTGCGAGTCCCATTTGAATACCGAGTACCGGGATCTCTGTCGACGAATGGTCGCGAAGCTCTGCCGAAAACGACCCTCGCCGCTTGCCACGGGCAAACCGAACATCTGGGCCTGCGGGATCGTTTACTCGGCCGGACGAGTCAACTTTCTGTTCGACAAAAGCCAGACCCCGACCATGACTGCCGACGAGCTCTGCTCACCCTTCGGCGTCAGTAAGAGCACGGGCTCGACGAAGTCCACCGCGATCCTTAAATGGCTCAACTCCCACCAAGGCGATCCCAATTGGACACTCCCCAGCCGCCTTGGCGCCAATCCGCTGGCCTGGATGATCCGGGTGAACGGCTTCATCCTCGACGCCAGACAGGCCCCTCGCGAGATTCAAGAAGAGGCATTGCGGCTCGGGTTGATCCCCTATCTGCCATGAGCCATCCGTGATCGAAGACCGCCCCGTCCAGGAGCGATGAAGGTGATCGTAGCGAAGCGACAGCACCCCGGGATCGACGACTTGCAGTCGTCCTCTTCCGCGGCCCCAACGGCCTGCGGGGTCGAGTTTTTGACCGAGGTCAGGGATCGTCATGGGTGGGGTATGGCCGACAATGCTATGCTCCCGACAGGGTTTGGGATCCATGGACGGCAGTCGTGCACCATTGGATCCGCGCGTGCCGGTCGAGACGTCTTCGCCATGCCAAGGACCGGATCGGATCGGCATCTCTGACCAGCAAGTGCTTCGGCGGCAACGAGGAGACAAAGAGGGATGGATCCGGTTGTAGTGATCGACTTCGAGACGACCGGCCTGTCGCCGGACATGGGCGACCGTGCAACCGAGATCGCGGCCGTCTTGATCCGCGACGGGCGCATCGTGGATCAATACCAGAGCCTGATGAATGCCGGTCGGCGCATCCCGTCCTTTATCGAGCACCTCACCGGGATCAGCAACGCCATGGTGCGCGAGGCACCGCCGGCCAGCCAAGTCATGGCCGAGGTTGCAGACTTCGTCGGCGACTATCCCCTGGTCGCCCACAACGCCTCGTTCGACCGCAAGTTCTGGGATGCCGAGCTGGCACGCATCGGGCGCAGGACGCCGCAAGCCTTCGCCTGCTCGATGCTGGTCTCCCGTCGCGTCATGCCCCAAGCGCCCAACCACAAGCTTGGCACCCTGGTCGAATACGCCGGGTTACCGGTCACCGGCCGCTATCACCGGGCACAGGCCGATGCCGAGATGGCCGCGCATCTGACGCTGTATCTGGAGCGCGCATTGATGGAGCGGTTCGGACTCACCGAGGTTAATCACGACCTGCTCGGGCGGATTCAGCGGACGGCGAAGACCCAGCTTGAAAGCTGCATCGCGCGTTACGGCGGATTTCGCGCGGCGGAGAAGGGATCCAACGGCAAGACGGGGCATCGTCAGCGCAGCCGATCGGGCGCAGCATCATGACGCTGCCGAAGATCGGATCAAGACCTGAGCCCGATGCCCCTTGTTCCCGCACTTATGGCTTTGCTCCATGAGCGGGCCCGGCTGTGTGGTACATTTGAGACCTGCGCCCAGGTTCCTTGACCCCGCGTTTCTCTCTAGAACACCTTCGCCCAGATGATCACAGAAATTCTCTGGCCCGAGGACAGAATCGATCATATCTCTCGGCATGGCGTAAGCCCCGATGAATTCGAAGAAGTATGCTTTGCGCCGTCGTTGCTTCTCCGAGCAAGGTCAGAGGGCGCCAACCCGGTCTATCATGTTCTCGGAGAAACACGTAGTCACAAGCATCTGCTTTGCATTGTCATCCAGTTTCCCGACGGCAAGGGATATCCCGTTACGGCTCGTCCGATGACCGATCGCGAACGGGCACGATATCTGCGGTGGAAAAGAAAATGAAACACCTACCGACAACCGACTCAATCTCGGAGCTCGCGGCCTTTTGGCAGGTCCACGATCTCACGGATTTCGAAGATGAACTCGTCGAAATCAGCGAACCGGTATTCCAGCGCGCAGAGGAAGTTTCCATTCGTCTGGCATCCGAAGACATCTCCGCTCTCCGAAGAAGAGCAAGGCGCGAGCACCTCTCTGAAGCGGACCTGATATCAAGATGGGTGCATGAGCGTTTGCGCGGGAACGAGAATTCGCCAACAAGTCGCTAAAGGCAAAATGGGGCGTCGGCAGCGCAGCCGATCGGGCCGGCATCATGATGTTGCCGAGGACCGGCGCTCGGTCCAGGCGCCAGATGCTCGTCGATCGCGATTGCGATCATGACCG
>NZ_JAABRP010000207.1 GCF_011390875.1 Thiocapsa sp. | reverse complement strand
GGTGCGGTCTGCGTCGTTTTTTGGATTGGCTTGGCCGCGCCAGCTCCGACACCTGTCGGAGCTGGCGCGGTTTAAGGCATTAAAAAATATTCAATTCTAAACCGCGTCACGACAAAGGTCCGAAAAATCCTTGAGCCCGACTCAACATGAGGGTGGCGCATGTCACTCTGGGCGCGGTTTAGGTTCAATCCGCGGCAGCCGGATCCAGCGCACACAAAGCCCGCACGATCGCCGCATCCTCGGCGCGCTCGGCCACCGCGACCCGGACAAACCCCAGATCTCGGGCCTTCTCAGCCGTGCGTTCCGCCACGACCACCAAGGGTGTAGCAAGCAAGGGAGCACGGCCCTCGGGGCCGAGCATCTCCATCAGATTCAGCATGATCTCGTCACTGGTCGCGGTGACCATCGCCACCGTGTCGCTCCAGCGCGACAGCAATGGTGCGGGGTCGAATGCCGGGCGCAGACGACGGTACACCTCCGCAAAAAGCACCTCGGCGCCGCGCGCACGCAACGTATCGGCGAACAGTGCACGCCCGCCTTCGCCGCGAACGATCAGGACCCGACGGCCACGCATATCGGCCAGCTCGGGCATCGCGAGCAGGGTCTCGCTATCGAAACGCTGCTCCGGGACCAGATCCGGCGCACGTCCGGCGTCGCTCAATGCCTGAGCGGTCGCACGCCCGACGGCAGCGATCTTCTCGACCTGCGGCCACGAGCCGTCCGGCACCAAGGCGAGCGCCTGCTCGACCGCATTGGGGCTGACGAAATAGAGCATGTCCCAGGACTGCGCCAGCAGCGCGGCGGCTTCGCGCGGATCGGCGGCCGGCGCGATCTCGATGCTGGGCACGCGGATCGCGTGACCGTGGGCCGCCTCGATCAAACGGCAGAGTCCATCCGCTTGGGCCGCGGGTCGAGTCACCAGGACGCCACGACCGCCGAGATCACAGGGCGCGGTCATCACGGCTCTTGCAGCGCACTCAGGATCTCATCGGCGCCCTGCGCGAGCAGATCGTCGGCAACGCGCGTCCCGATCGCCTCCCAATCCGCGCGCGGGCCCTCGGATTCGGCGCGGAGGATCCGGGACCCGTCCGGCGTGCCGACCAACCCCTTAAGGACAAGCCGGTCGCCTTCGATCAGGGCGTGACCGGCAATCGGGACCTGGCATCCGCCGTGCAAACGCGCGTTCATCGCCCGCTCGGCGAGCACCCGATCGGCGGTGTCGCGATGATGCAGAGGCGCGATCAGATCATTGATGCGCGGGTCCGCGCTGCGGCACTCGATCCCGATGGCGCCTTGTCCGATTGCCGGCAGGCTGTCCTGCGGTGCGATCCGGCTGCGGATGCGCGACTCGAAGCCCAGCCGCATCAAACCCGCCGCGGCCAGGATAATGGCGTCGTACTCGCCCGCGTCGAGCTTGGCGAGACGGGTATTGACGTTGCCGCGCAAGGGCTCGATGCGCAGGTCCGGGCGCCGGTCGGCGAGCTGACACTGGCGACGCAGGCTCGAGGTGCCGACACAGGCACCCTGCGGGAGACTGTCGAGACCCTCGTAGCGGTTCGACACGAAGGCATCGCGCGGATCCTCGCGATCCATGATCACGGCCAGATGAAGGCCCTCGGGAAAGTCCACCGGGACATCCTTCATCGAATGCACGGCGATGTCCGCAACGCCTTCCAACATGCCCTGCTCGAGCTCCTTCACAAAGAGGCCCTTTCCGCCGACCTTCGCCAGCGGCGCATCGAGGATCTTGTCGCCCTTGGTGGTCATCCCGACGATCTGGATCTCGAGTCCGGGGTGGAGTTGGGTCAGCAGCGCGGAAACATGCTCGGCCTGCCACATGGCCAAGGGGGATTTACGGGTGGCGATACGGATGATGTTCGACATGGCGGATCCTAAAGGGGGTCTCGATCGGAGACTGATTCGGAAACAGGGACGTACGATCACGCCCGCGCGGACGAGACCACTGGACCACGAGGGCGGCGAAAGGGTGAGATTGTGTCACAGCCGACGCGGGGATTCGAACCGGCTAAACTGCGTCTTGCAGCGACCTGCCTGCTAAAACCCTTTTTCAAGGCTGCAGGCACCAACGAACGACGGAGCGGACGCAGTTTAAAAAATTGTTTTTTATATCCTAAACCGCGCTAGCTCCGACAGTCGTCGGGGCTGGTGCGGCTAAGCCATTCCAACAAATTTACGCATACCGCACCGGGCGCGGTTTAAACCGCGTCCCGGACGGATCATGAGCGGTCTTCCGTCCGCCGCCACCAACTGAAGGATTTCGACCCACTAAGGACGCGGTTTAGCTGGGGACGCAGTTCAGCTGGGCACGCGGAGAAACGGGGTTTCATCCGGCCTCCCCTCCGCATGCAGCCAGATTGACCCGCTGCCGTAGCCGGGATAGAGGGGAATGGCGATCAGCGCCGAGGATCTTGTACCGAATCCGTCGGATCGCTCGAACGTCATGGCGGACTCGGGGTCCGCATCCGGACCGGTCCCATGCGATGCCAGCAGATCCCGCCAGGCCGCCCAATCATCGGTATCCGGATCCGGGGTCTGCGCCGCGACGAACCTCGGAAGATGCTCGGCGATACGCGCGTGGCCGAGATCGTCGAGCTCACCCGCGCTCAACATATGCAGACCGGCGGCGATCGGGTGGACACGGATGTCGCCGTCGCCTCCGTGACGCAGCCAATAGGCCGAGCGCGGATCGGCCAGCACCAGATTGAAGGGCCGATAGGCGGCCGGATCCAGATCCGCCAGCGCCCCGGCTGCCTCGGAGGCTTCGGCATGATCGAGTGCCTCCAAGACCAGCTCGCCGCGACTGCGCTTTCCGGGCAGGGATCCGAGCGTACCCTGGCGGTTCATGACCGCGGCGACGAGGCCATGATCGTTGACCCCGAGCCAGCTCCCGCCGGACTCCAGATCGAGCCCGGCGCGCAGATGCGCGCGGTCCGGCCAATGCCGGCCCGGCGGACAACTCGGACGCGTGCGCATCTCGTCGCGATTGGCCGCGATCAAGACCGGCCAGGCATGACCCGGACGTCTCAGAATGACGAAGGTACACATGAATTGAAACCCCTCGTGCAGGTTCGCCCTGCGATGCGCCGTCGTGATGCGAGATCCGCATCGCATCGAACAAAGGTGAGGGCGCGTCGCGGCTCGAATCGAATCGAATCGAATCGAATCGAATAAAAATCATCAAATTCTTATATTCGGTTTCACCTCTGTCGTCACAGACTGCCGCCAGTCCGAGGCGCTTATGAGGCAGGTCTCGATCGGTCGATCGCCGCTCAACGCGGTTGTTCGCGCTGGACCTTCGCGACCTTGGTCGAGACCGTCTTGAGCAAGAGCTCGAACGCCTTGCGCTGGGTCAGTTGATTCGCGGTCGTCGGCTCGCCGATCATCTCCAGACGTGCCTGAAAATAGGCGAGATCGGCCTCGAGCCGCGCCAATCGGATACGACGACGCTTACGCTCGGTCAGATCCGTCGGGGAGTGTTGCGTTTCCATGTGAGCACCGGCCCCGTCGATCAAGGCTCGGGTGACGACACACCCGAAGATCGGCGATGATGCTTGCCCGATCCTTCAGGCGCGACACCCGTTAGCCTGAACCGACTTGCCAAGCGCTTCGGGACTTGTGTTATAAACATTGGTTATCCATGCATAAATTCAACTCAGAGAAACAACACCGAGCATGAGCGCAATCCTCGAGCTCTTTCGCAGTTCCGGCGCCCTTTACGGCGGCAATGCAGCCTTTATTGAAGACCTCTATGAACGCTATTTAAAGGACCCGGAGAGTGTCGATTTGGCTTGGCGCGAGCGCTTCCATGTCATGCACCAAGAGGCGGCCAACGAGGTCGCGCACGGCCCGGTGCGCGAGAACTTCCTGCGGCTCGCTCAAGAGAGTCGCACGCGCGCGCGCACTCGATCGACCGAGCGGCTCGAGCCCGCCGCCGCGGAAAAACAGGCCGCCGTACTCTCCCTGATCAACGGCTACCGCTACCGCGGCCATCAGGTCGCCGACCTCGACCCGATCAAGCTGCGCGACACCCCCAAGATCGCGGACCTGGATCCGGCCTTCCACAACCTGGAGCCGGACGACATGGACCAGGTGTTCCATACGGGCTCACTGTACGCCCCGGACCGCATGCCGCTGCGCGACATCATCGCGATGGTCGAGCAGATCTATTGCGGTACGGTCGGCTCCGAGTACATGCACATCACCGATACCCAGGAGAAGCGCTGGATCCAGAAGCGGCTCGAGGGGTATCGCGCGATACCCGAGATCGACACTGCCGATCGGCGTTGGCTCTTGACCCTGCTGACCGCCGCCGAGGGCTTCGAGAAGTATCTCCACCAGCGCTATGTCGGCCAAAAGCGCTTTTCGCTCGAAGGCAGCGACGCCCTCATCCCGATGCTCGACGAGCTGATCCAGCGCGCCGGACGCAAGGGCCAGAAAGAGATGGTCATCGGCATGGCCCATCGCGGGCGGCTCAGCGTGCTGACCAACATCTTCGGCAAGCCGCCGCAGGACATCTTCGACGAGTTCGAGGGCCGGGTCCAGATGGATTGGCGTCAGATGGCCGGCGACGTGAAGTATCACATGGGCTTCGCCACCGACATCGACACCCCCGGCGGCATCGTCCATCTGGTGCTGGGCTTCAATCCGTCGCATCTGGAGATCATCAACCCGGTCATCGAGGGCTCCGTGCGCGCACGCCAACGGCGACGCCACGACCGCAGCGGCGATCAGGTCCTGCCCGTGCTCATCCACGGCGACGCGGCCTTTGCCGGTCAGGGCGTGGTCATGGAGACGCTCCAGCTCTCGCAGACACGCAGCTATGCCACCGGCGGTACCGTCCACATCGTCATCAACAACCAGATCGGCTTTACCACCAGCAACCCTCTCGACACCCGTTCCACACTCTACTGCACCGATGTCGCCAAGATGGTGCAGGCGCCGGTCTTCCATGTGAACGGCGACGATCCGGAGTCGGTCATCTTCGTCACCCGGATGGCGCTGGACTTCCGCAACCAGTTCCACAAGGACGTCATCATCGACCTGGTCTGTTACCGGCGCCTCGGTCACAACGAGGCCGACGAGCCCTCGGTCACCCAACCGATGATGTACAAGAAGATCCGCCGTCATCCGACCCCGCGGGCCGTCTATGCCGATCGCCTCGTCTCCGACGGCATCATCTCCAAGGACGAGGCCGATGCCATGGTTGCGGATTATCGCGACTCCATCGAGCAGGGCGTGGTGGTCGCGCGCCCGGTCCTGTGTGGGCTCGATCATGCCTACCGCGTCGATTGGGGCTTCTGCCGCGGCACTGACTGGGATCAACGCGTCGACACGGGCGTCCCGGTCGAGAAGCTCCGCGAGCTCAGCGAGGCCATGCTGCGGGTGCCCGAGGGCTTCGAGCTCCACCCGCGGGTCGAGAAGCTGTGGGAGGAGCGGCGCAAAATGGCCCAAGGCGATCAGCTCCTCAACTGGGGATTCGCCGAGAACCTGGCCTACGCTACCCTCCTCGATGCGGGTACGCCGGTGCGCCTGTCCGGACAGGATGCCGGGCGCGGGACCTTCTTCCATCGCCATGCCAAGATCCACGACCAAGTGACCGGCAACGCCTACACCCCGCTGCAGCACATCGGCGAGCATCAGGGCGCCTTCATCGCGATCGACTCGCTGCTGTCCGAGGAGGCGGTGCTGGCCTACGAATACGGTTTCGCGACCGCGGAACCGAGCTCGCTCACGCTCTGGGAGGCCCAATTCGGCGACTTCGCCAACGGCGCCCAGGTGGTGATCGATCAGTTCATCACCTCGGCCGGGACCAAGTGGGGGCTGTGCTGCGGACTCGTGATGCTGCTTCCGCACGGGCTGGAGGGTCAGGGAGCCGAGCACTCATCCGCCCGTCTGGAGCGTTTCCTGCAACTCTGCGCCGAGCACAACATCCAGGTCTGCGTGCCGACCACGCCGGCTCAGATGTATCACCTGCTGCGCCGCCAAATCGTCCGCGACTATCGCAAACCGCTCATCGTCATGACCCCGAAGAGCCTGCTGCGCCATCGTCTCGCGGTCTCCGCGCTCGATGAGCTCACCAGCGGTCATTTCCAAACCGTCATCCCGGAGATCGACCCGATCGACCCCGCGCAGACCGAGCGCGTAGTCTTCTGCTGCGGTAAGGTCTATTTCGATTTGCTCGAAGCGCGGCGAGCGCGTGGTCTGACGAATGTCGCCATCATCCGCATCGAGCAGCTTTATCCCTTCCCCAAGGACCACTTCGACCGCGCGCTCGAGATTTACGACACCACCGAAGAGATCATCTGGTGCCAGGAGGAGCCGCAGAATCAAGGCGCCTGGGACCAGATCAAACATCGCTTCCACAACCTGATGCAGGACGGGAAGCGGCCCTATTATGTCGGCCGCCCATCCTCCGCCGCACCGGCCGTCGGCCACCGCGCCGCGCATGTCGAGCAGCAGGAGCGGTTGATCGACGAGGCCCTGACCGGGCACTTGAACCCCAGCATGAATAAAAGGATCCCGCCACAATGAGCAGCGAAGTCCGCGTCCCCGCCCTCCCCGAGTCGGTTGCCGACGCCACCGTCGCAACCTGGCACAAACGCCCGGGCGATCCGGTCAAGCGCGAGGAGAACCTGGTCGATCTGGAAACCGACAAGGTCGTGCTCGAGGTCCCCTCGCCGATCGACGGCATCCTCGGCGAGATCATGGCCAACGAGGGCGATGTCGTTCAGTCCGACGCCGTGCTGGCGCTGATCGAGGCGAGCGACGCCGCAGCAACGCCGCCGGCGCGCGAGGCATCGCCGCCGCCTGCCGAAGCCGCACCTGCCAAAGCCGCGTCGGCGAGTCCGGCGAAGGCCGCACCTGCCGGCGCCGAGCCGCAGGTCGCACCCGCCGCGCGGCGTTTGGTGAAGGAGTTGAATCTCGATCCCAATGCGATTGCGGGCACGGGCCGTGACGGGCGTATCCACAAGGCCGACGTCATCGCCTATCTCGACGAGCGCGAGCAGGCCGCTCCGGAAAAGGATCCGGAGCTGACCCCAGCGGCGCCCGCGCCCAGCCCGAGCCTAACCGGCGAGGCCGGCCGCCCCGAGCAGCGTGTGCCCATGACCCGTCTGCGTGCCCGCGTCGCCGAGCGCCTGGTTCAAGCCCAGCAGAACGCGGCCATGTTGACCACCTTCAACGAGGTCGATCTCAAGGCCGTTCTCGCGCTGCGCAGTCGTTACAAAGACCAATTCGAGAAGACCCATGGGGTTCGGCTCGGCTTCATGTCGTTTTTCGTCAAGGCCGCGGTGGAGGCACTGCAACGCTTCCCGGTGATCAACGCCTCGGTCGACGGGGACGACATCATCTACCACGGTTATTACGACATCGGCATCGCGGTCAGCTCGCCGCGCGGTCTGGTCGTGCCGATCCTGCGCAATTGCGATCAGCTCAGTATGGCCGACGTCGAGCAGGGCATTGTCGCCTTCGGCGAAAAGGCACAGAACGGCAGCCTCAGCTACGAGGAGCTCACGGGCGGAACATTCTCGATCACCAACGGCGGGGTTTTCGGCTCGCTGCTCTCCACGCCCATCCTCAACCCGCCGCAGAGCGCCATCCTGGGGATGCACAAGATCCAGGAGCGCCCGATCGCGGACAAGGGCGAGATCAAGATCGCACCCATGATGTATCTGGCCCTGACCTACGACCACCGGATCATCGACGGTCGCGAAGCGGTGCAGTTCCTGGTCAGCATCAAGGAGACCCTGGAGGATCCGGCGCGATTGCTGCTGAGGATCTAAACCGCGCGCAGCGCGATATGCGATGTTTTTGGATGGGATCGGCCCCGGCAGACTTGACGACCGCTGGAGTCGGCGCGGTTTAGGGAGCCCGGAAACGGCTCGAAGACTTCTACCCCGAAACAACCGGCTGACCGAGCCATGCGGCCCGGCACGTTCGTACTACCGACGCAGCGCTACTCACCCCAACGGGCCATCAACCGCTGAGGCACGCCCAGATGGTCCAGGATTCGGGCCACCATGAAATCGACGATCTGCTCGACGCGCGTAGGCTTGAAGTAGAATCCGGGATTGGCCGGCATGATGACCGCACCGGCGCGCGCGAGGCGCAGCATGTTTTCGAGATGGATGGCCGTGAAGGGTGTCTCGCGGATCACCAGGATCAGCTTGCGTGACTCCTTCATGGTGACATCCGCCGC
>NZ_JAABRP010000206.1 GCF_011390875.1 Thiocapsa sp. | reverse complement strand
TACGGGAAGATGGCCGGCGCTATGGGCCAACTCTGCAAGGCCCGGCGCAGCAGGTATGGGCGACGTGGCTGGAGTCTCTGGCTTCTCAGGGTACCGTCGAGGCAGCGGCATGAGCCGCTGAGAATTCGTACCGGGGTTCTACCGGTGGTCGGGGCTGTTGGCTTAGGCCCTCGTGTTGTAATGACCAATATCGGTCGCCGTTGTTGGGGGCGCGGTTAAGGATCATTTCGATCACCACAATGATACCGGGGAGAAGGAAGATGAGTTTTAAACGCTATCGTTGTGGCACGTGCGCGCATATCTACGACGAAGCTATGGGTAACCCGATTCACGGGGTGGCCTCGGGGACTCGATTTGATGACCTGCCGGCCGAATGGTTTTGTTCGGTTTGTGGTGATCCTCGCGAGAGTTTTGAATTTGCCGGTTTGTCCGAGCATGCGCAAGCCGCTGCCGAACGCAACAACGACCAGGAAGGCGATCCCATTGTGATTGTCGGCGCCGGGATCGGCGGTTGGTACATCGCCGAGCAACTGCGCCAGAATGGTGCCGAAGGCCCGATCACCATCGTCACGAAAGATGATGGTGACTACTACTACAAGCCGCACCTGTCCGTGTCCGTTACCAGCAAGTCGCGTGCTGATCTGATCATTGCCAAAGGGCCGGATCGCGCGCAGTTGCTGGACGTGGACTTGCGTGCACGTACGCAGGTTCTTGGTCTGGATCGTAAGAAAAAACGTTTGTTAACCGACAAAGGCATGATCGAGTACGCCAAGTTGGTGCTTGCGACGGGCGCGGTGCCGTTCCGTCTCTACGATCGTCGTATCCAGCAGCATATCCATCAGCTGAATGACCTGGATCAGTATGAGTCACTGACGGAATTGCTCAACAGTGGTAGCAAGCGGGTCCTGATTCTGGGTGCCGGCTTGATCGGATGTGAATTGGGCGATCACCTTGCTCGTGCCGGGCATGAGGTCGCGATCAACGATAGAGCTTCGTATCTGCCGTCGTCCGTGGTGTCCGAGGGTGTTTCCACCGACGTTCACGAGCGATACGTGCAGAACGGGATCGCGTTTTTGCTCGGCACCACGATGAACAATGTCGCCAAAGGAGACGGTGGGTTGCAGATCCAGTTCGAGGATGGGCGCACCATGGAGCGCGACGTCGTGATCTCGGCGATCGGCCTGAAGCCCAACGTTGAGCTTGCGGCACGAGCAGGCCTTGATGTTGGCAAGGGCATCAATGTCGATGACACCATGCGTACCAGCGACCCGGATATCTATGCTCTCGGTGATTGTGCTGAACACAAGGGGCAGGTGTTTTCATTCGTCGAGTGTATCAATCGCCAGGCTGCCGTGATCGTGGATCAGCTTTGTGGTGAAGGCAAGCAGAGCTTCGAGTCACGTAAGTGTATAGGAAGCCTAACCGCCTTTTTGCCTGTTGGCAGTTCCTGTTTGCGCCCTTACCGCGACGGTGCGGGCGACAATGTGAAATCGTCTAATCCTCCCGGACACCTCGCTAAGGTGGTAATACTACCGACCGAGTTGAAAGATGACGACGGGGAGAAAACGAATGCTTTGAGATTGGGCGCTTCCGGGTCCGTAAACTGAAAAAAGAGCTGGGCTTGATGGTGAAGCAGAAGACACGGTTTGTGCTGACGACGGACAACAAGCACGCGCGCCGGTGGCAGAGAACGCGTTGAACCTCACTGTGCGGCGACGGACAAGAACCGGGTATGGACGACCGACATCACCTACATCCGGACGTTGCAGGGCGGGTTGTATCTGGGGATATAGGAAGCATAGCCGCCTTTTTGCCTGTTGGCAGTTCCTGTTGCGCCCTTCGGAGCCTCCGGTCAGTCGTCGATGCGACCCGAAAAGTGACTTGGCGCGACAGCTTCGGCCCTGAACCCGTCCAACCCCCGCTCCGCTGACGCGCTTTTTTCCTGCGCACCTGCCACCCTGTGGATCCTCCCTCGTATCAGGCTGATCATACCGGCCCCGCTTGGCCGCTGTCACTCGCGCGCGGTAGTGGCTCTACGGCGCAAAGACCCCGTGAAAACGAGTCAGGTTGACTCTCGGCTTCGGCACCAGGGCCGCCAGCAGCGCGATGAAGTCCAGCGGCTCGAAGATGACGTGGGTGGTGGCGTCGCGGTACCCCCGTGCGCGGCGACACCGGGTTTGTTTGGACCAGCGCATGGCCGGCATCCACCCCGTTGAGTCGGAGGAGCGGATTGCTGAAAGCTGACCGCTCTATTCAGGCTGATCGGTTCTCCAGGCACGCGAGTGGCTCGGACTGGGGAAAGGCGGTGCCCGCGATCGTGCCACGGCAATGCCACCGAGACATTGGCCACGTAGGCGCGACATTTTGTTCCTTTGGCCAACTCGTTTCGCGGCCATTTTGTCTCGGCGTTCGAGGCGGCACCGCCGCGATGCGCTTCTGCCGCACGACGAAAGAAACGACTCTGGCGGCTTGCCTCCAATGCGTCACCGGCCGCCTGCGAGCGATCCGTTGCGCTGATGAGTACATGGCATCGATCGTGCTTCGTGATGAAGGCGGGCCAGTGATCAATGCCTAATGCAGAGTGCATCGATAGAACGGTCGCAGTGTCATGCGAGCCGAATTGCCGAAGGGATCGCAATGATGCGTCGCAGCAACGCCGAGCTCTCGGCTTGGCGGTAACGAAAACCGCCGTCGCTTCCCGCTGGATTTGGGGGCGCAAACCGAACCTAGGAGCGGCGTTGTTCGTGCCGCAATGGACGCTTATGCCGTCAATGATCAGCGTCTTTGTCGGAGCCAGTACGTCGCACCGGGACGCATCCGATAACTGACGTGATATCCGACGCGGTTTTTCGCATCGGCGGACTCGTGGCCGAGGACTCGTTGCAGCGTCAGGAAGACGGCCTAAGGGTGCGCTTCGATGTCACCGACAACGCCGCCGTCGTGCCGGTCAGCTACACCGGTATCCTGTCAGACCTGTTCGGTGAAGGTCAGGGCGTCGTTACCAAAGGCCGAATCGGCGAAGACGGCATGTTCTACGCCGACGAGATGCTAGCCAAGCATGACGAGTCATACATGCCCCCAGAGGTCGCCGACACGCTGCGGAACGCCCATGTCGAGGGGGTTGCCGAGTTGGCCGCTCAACAGCTGAAATCCGGAGGCGTTGCCCAATGATCCCGGAACTCGGACATGCCGCACTGATCCTCGCGCTCGTCATCGCCGTCGTACAGGCTTCCTTCCCGTTGGTCGGCTCGCTCGCCGGCAACGGGGCCGGTACCGGTATCGGGAATCGCCCCTGGATGGCCATGGCACGTCCACTGGCGTACGGGCAATTCACGTTTTTGATCATCGCCTTCGCCTGCCTGGTACAGGCGTTTCTGGCCAGCGACTTCTCGGTGCTGTATGTCGCCCAGCACTCGAACACTCTTCTCCCTAAGCCCTATAAGGTTTCAGCGGTTTGGGGCGGCCATGAAGGGTCGCTGTTACTTTGGGTGTTGGTCATGGCAGCCTGGGGTGCGGCGGTCGCCGCCTTCAGCAAGAATCTGCCTCTGGAAGTGGTGGCGCGGGTGATCTCGGTGCTGGGAATGATCGCGATCGGCTTCCTGCTGTTCATGCTGTTCACCTCCAATCCGTTCGAGCGCCATTTCCCGATGCCGCCGGAGGGTCGTGACCTGAACCCACTGCTCCAGGACTTCGGTCTCGCCATCCACCCGCCCATGCTCTACATGGGCTATGTCGGTTTCTCGGTGGCCTTCGCCTTCGCCATCGCAGCGCTGATCGGCGGGCGGCTCGACGCCGCCTGGGCACGCTGGTCACGCCCCTGGACGACGGTGGCCTGGGTGTTTCTGACCATCGGAATCGCACTCGGCTCCTGGTGGGCGTACTACGAGCTCGGCTGGGGCGGCTGGTGGTTCTGGGACCCGGTCGAGAATGCATCGCTGATGCCCTGGCTCGTCGGCACCGCGTTGATTCACTCGCTGGCGGTCACCGAAAAGCGCGGTGCCTTCAAGAGTTGGACCCTGTTGTTGGCTATCTTCGCGTTCTCCTTGAGCCTGCTCGGCACCTTCCTCGTGCGCTCTGGCGTACTGACCTCGGTCCATGCCTTTGCCACTGATCCGGAGCGCGGACTGTTCATCCTGATCTTTCTGTGCATCGTCATCGGCGGCTCCCTGGCACTCTATGCCTGGCGTGCGCCGAAAGTATCCGAAGGCGGGCGCTTCGATCTGGTTTCGCGCGAGAGCGCGTTGCTCGGCAACAATCTGCTGTTCGTCGCCTTCACGGTGCTGGTGTTATTCGGCACCCTGGCGCCGCTGATCTACGAGGCCTTCGGCTGGGGCAAGATCTCGGTCGGATTCCCCTGGTTCAATATGATGTTTTTGGCATTGGCGCCTTTCCTGGCCATCCTCCTCGGCATCGGCCCCGCGGCTCGCTGGAAGCACGACGATCCCGGCCGCCTCATCAAGACGCTCTGGATCGCCTTCGCGCTCAGCGTCGTCGTGCTCGCAATCTCGGCGCTGCCGGTGTTCAGCGGCGGCCATTTCTGGGTACCCATCGGTGTCGCGCTGGGAGCCTGGTTGCTGTTCTCGCATGCCACCATCGTCCGCGACCGGCTCAAGAACAAGCGCGGCTTCGACGGTTGGATTGCTGATCTGCGCGGCAACGGACGTAGCTTCTACGGCATGGTGACAGCCCACATGGGCGTCGCCGTGTTCATCGTCGGCGTGACCATGGTGTCCAATTTCCAGGTTGAGGAAGACGTACGTATGTCACCAGGGGACAGCCACGAATTGGCCGGCTACCGGTTCGAATTCCTTGGTGCCGAAAAGGCCCCCGGACCGAATTACATGGCCGACCGAGGCCACTTCAAGGTCTATGATGGCGACAAGCAGATCACCGAGCTCTACCCGGAGAAGCGGTCCTATCTAGGCGGCGGCATGCCAATGACCGAGGCCGCCATTGATGCCGGTTTGTTCCGCGACATCTATATCTCGCTCGGCGAGCATGTGGGAGACGGTGACTGGGCGCTGCGCCTGTACTACAAACCCTATGTCCGATGGATCTGGCTCGGCGCGATACTGATGGCGCTTGGCGGCATACTGGCCGTCAGCGATCCGCGTTATCGGACCGCACGTTCACGCTCCACGGCGCCCGTCGGCGGCATCGCGGCGAGGGCCTGAGTGATGGTAACAGCATCCAGGATGGCCCTTTCCGAGATCCCGGACTTTCAGATGTACGAAATCGGCATGCCAGCACTGATTAAGTCCTTCCTGTTGTCGATGCTGCTCCTAACCAGCTTGACCGCCGGTGCCTTCACGCTTGAGGAGTTCACCTTCGACAGTCCCGAACAGCAGGCGGAGTTTCGCGAGTTGATCAGCAAGCTGCGGTGCCTGGTCTGCCAGAACGAGTCCCTTGCCGGATCCAAAGCGGAGCTGGCCCAGGACCTGCGCAACGAAGTCTATAAGATGATGCGCGCCGGCCAGTCACAAGAGGAGATTCTCGACTTTTTGACAACACGCTACGGCGACTTTGTTCTCTACAGCCCACCCTTGAAACCTTCCACGTACATCCTCTGGTTCGGGCCATTCGTGCTGATCGGCATCGGTGCGGCGTTCATGGTACGCGCACTGCTGCGCAAGAAATCCGCGCCGGACGCCGAACTGAGCGACGACGACCGCCTGCGACTGAAGGACATGCTCGCCGATCGCGACGGCAAGGCGAACCAATCATGATGACCATCTTCTGGATTCTCGTGGCCGGACTCGCTGGCCTGGCCCTGCTGTTCGTGCTTGCGCCACTGCTGAGCGCTACGAGCGAGACGGATCACAACGACGTCGGCCTCGATGAGGTCAACCTGGGTCTGTTCAAACAGCAACTCGCTGAGCTCGATGCCGACCTGGCCGCGGGTAAGCTGGATCAGAGCCAATATGACTCAGCATGTCGGGATCTCGAGCGGGAAGCGCTGAACAACCTGGTCAGCAAGACCGGGGAACAGCCTCGCGCCATGTCGCTGCCAAGCGCGCGGCTAACAGCGCTGGCACTGGTCGTGGCCGTGCCCGCATCGGCGTTGGCCCTCTATCTGATGCTGGGGAGCCAGGAAATGATTCCGCGCTTCGAGGCCGGCGCGGGTGACCAGGTCGCGGCCCAGGGCCATAACGGCGCGGCGGACGGAATGCCGTCTTTGGATGTCCTGGTCGCACAGCTCGAGGAGCGGATGCAGCAGACACCCGACGATACCGAAGGCTGGATCATGCTCGGACGCACCTATTTTGCCATGCAAGACGCCGCGAAAGCCGAGACGGCATTGGCCAGGGCCTACGAATTGATGCCGAAGGACTCGCAGGTGCTAGTGGCATACGCCGATGCGCTGGCCGCCAACAACGACAACAGCTTGGAAGGCCGGCCGTCGGCGCTGATCGCCGAGGCGTTGGAAATGGACCCGGACGACCTTACAGCGCGCTGGCTTTCCGGAATGGCGGCATTTCAACGTGGTCAATTCACCGCAGCGGCGGTTTCCTGGAAAAGGGTCTTGGGCGAGATCGACCCTAAAAGCGAGGACGCCGCCGAATTGCGACGGCTCATCGACGACGCCGAGCAGCGTGCCGGGGTGCCGTCCGCGGCTCGGCTGGCGGAAGAGAATGGCGCCGGGGAGTTGGGACCTGCGGGCGACGCGCGGGCGTCCAACGGCGACGACGAGCGCCCGCCCGAATCCAAGCCCGCGAACCAGGCGGATGCGGGAGACCCCGCAATCGAGGTCGAAGTCTCACTCGCCCCCGCGCTATTGGATCGCTCGCCGCCCGATACCAAGGTCTTCATCTACGCCAAGGCCGCGGCAGGTCCACCGATGCCGTTGGCCGTGCAGCGCATCCGGGTCGCAGACCTTCCCAAGACCCTACGCCTCGATGACAGTATGGCCATGATGCCGACCATGAAGCTGTCCAGCTTCCCACAGGTCATCGTCGGCGCCCGGGTCTCAACCAGCGGCCAGGCCATGCCCCAGTCCGGCGATCTGGAGGGCGAGACCGGCCCCATTCCGAGCAGCGGCTCCACACAGGTGACGGTCTCAATCGACCGCGTACGGCCTTGATCCGTTCCGTCAGCAGTGCACGATTCGGCAAGTCGGTCAAGGCATCCGACTTTCCGAACCACTCGCAGTAAGCGTTGTTGGCATAGCGGCAGCGTAGACCCCTGTCCCAATAGCCGATCATATTGGGTATGTCTCTAATGATGGATCCGATGAATTGCTCACGTTCGGTACTGGCCTTCGACGCTGATTCGGCCCGCTCGAGCTCCTTGCGACTGCGATGCACGGCTTCGGCGAGATACGCGACGAGACTTAGCGGGCAGCGTCGGCCGTGAGCGGGAGGCTGCCGCGCTGCTCCAGCAACCAACGAAAGGCCTCCGCCTCCAATGGCTTGCTGTAGTAGAACCCCTGGCCGAAACGGCACCCCATCGCCAGCAGGGCCTCGCCCACCGCGGCCGACTCGATACCTTCAGCCACGACCTCCGCGTCCAGTGCCCGCGCGAGCATCATTACCGTCTCGACGATGTGGCGGCTGAAGGGGTCATCGAGCAAATGCAACACGAAGGCCTGGTCGATCTTGATCTCGTCGAAGGGATACCGCTGCAGGTACAACAACGATGAATAGCCGGTGCCGAAATCGTCCAGCGAGAGCCGTACACCCATGTCGTGCAGCTCGCGCATCTGGTTCAGCAGCGAGTCGGATTCCCGTTCGAACACGCTTTCGGTGATCTCCAGCGCCAGTTCCTGCGGTGCCACGCCGAACTCGCCGAGGATGTCCCGGACACGGGTCGCGAAATCGCCCATCTGGAACTGGACCAGCGACACGTTCACGGCCACGGCCACGCGTACCGGCTCGAGTCCGGCATCACGCCAGTCGCGCAGATGCCGACAGGCGCGGCGCAGCACCCAGTCGCCGATCGGCGTAATCAACTGGCTCTGCTCGGCGATGGGGATGAACACGCCGGGCGGGATCCGCCCGCGCTCGGGGTGGTTCCAGCGCAGCAATGCCTCGCAGGCGACGAGCATGCCGGTGGCGAGATCGACCTTGGGTTGGAAGTGCAGCTCGAACTGGTCCTCATCGAGCGCCCGGCGCAGTTCGCGCCTCAGCTCGATGCGCTGCTGGGTCTCCTCGTGGATGCGGATGTTGTAGGCGACCCAGGGCGCGGACGCTTCCGTGCGGTGCCGCAACAAGGCCCGCTCCGCCTCGCGCAGGAGATCCCGGGTTGGGCGCG
>NZ_JAABRP010000205.1 GCF_011390875.1 Thiocapsa sp. | reverse complement strand
CGCAAGCCCGACCGGAACGTCCGCCTGTGAATTGATCTCCTCGCCACCCGGGATCGCCGGGATGTCCGAGGTCGGCGCTGCCGCGGGCGGCGGGACGATGATCGTGCGCTCGTCCACACGGTCCATGATCGTCACCGGCTCTGACCCCTTCGTCGCATAATACGCCAAAGCCATGCTGGTTAGGAAGAATATGGTTGCCATGATGCCCGTGGCACGCGTCAGGAACGAACCCGACCCGCGAGACCCGAACACGGTCGCG
>NZ_JAABRP010000204.1 GCF_011390875.1 Thiocapsa sp. | reverse complement strand
GACCTGCATGACGGTCAAAATGGTTTGCATGAGTATCTCGTTGCTGCAGCTTTAGGCCGCGAGCTGTTCCCCGGCCCGACAAATCGCTAGAAAATCATCGGCGCTCAGCGATGCACCGCCGATCAGACCGCCGTCGATGTCCGGCTGCGCCAGCAACTCCGCGGCATTGCCGGGCTTCATGCTGCCTCCGTAGAGGATGCGCACCTTTTCGGCGATCGCTGGCTTCAGTGCTGCGATCCGGCCGCGAATGTAGGCATGAACGGCCTGCGCTTGCTCGGGTGTCGCCGTCATCCCGGTGCCGATCGCCCAAACCGGCTCGTACGCGATCTCGATCCCCGCGAAGGCTTCGATTCCGATGCGTTCGACCACGCCGTCGATCTGAGCGGCAATCACCGACTCCATCTCGCCGGCCTCGCGCTGCTGCAGCGTCTCGCCGACGCACAGGATCGGAGTCAGGCCGCTCTCGGCCGCGCGCGCCAGCTTCTGCGCGATCGCGGCTTCGTTCTCGCCATAGTACTCGCGACGCTCGGAATGACCGCAAATCACATACCGGCATCCGAAATCTGCCAACATCGAACCCGACACCTCACCGGTGAAAGCACCGCCGGTTTCGGTGCAGAGGTTCTGCGCGCCCAGTTGAACCGAACTTCCGGCAAGCGACTCTTCGCCGAGATAGAGATACGGAAACGGAACGCACACCGCGATGTGGGTCTTGGAGAGACCGCCGGCCCCGGCGACGACGCCGTTCAAAAGCGACTCGGCACTGGACTTGCTGCCGTTCATTTTCCAGTTTCCGGCGATCAGCGGCTGGCGCATCGAACCCCTCCAGGTAAGTCGAGCCCGCAAATTTAGCCGGCCTCCGTGCGGAAATCAAGCCTCGTTTGATTTACACTTTGAAATGCGTCCGGTGCCTCATGTTTTATCCGAGCCCGTCAGCCACGCTCGGAGCCACCAACAAGCGCCGTCCAGACGCATTTCAAACAATCTGCTTTTAACATTTCTTGAACCGCGTCAGGTACGAGGCCCGCGTAGGTCTACCCAGGCCGGCCTCAGATCCAACGACGGTTTTGACTTCCGGGACGCGGTTCAATGGCGAAAGGAAAACAGAAGAAGAACGATGGCGGCTCGACCATCGCGCTCAACAAGAAGGCCGGGCACGAGTACTTCATCGAGCAGCGCATCGAGGCCGGCCTCGTTTTGGAAGGCTGGGAGGTCAAAAGCCTGCGCGCCGGCCGCATCCAGCTCAAAGAGGGTTACGTCAAGATCCTGCACGGCGAGGCCTTCCTGATCGGTGCGCACATCTCCGCCTTGGCCGCCGCCTCGACTCACGTCAACCCGGATCCGACCCGCAGCCGTAAGCTGCTGCTCAAACGCAGCGAGATCAACCGCCTGATCGGCCAAACCGAGCGTGCCGGCTACACCCTGGTGCCGACAGCCATGTACTGGAAGCGCGGCAACGCCAAGCTCGAGATCGGGCTCGCCAAGGGCAAAAAGCAACACGACAAGCGCGACACCGAGAAGGACCGCGACTGGCAGCGCGACAAGGAACGTCTCTTCAAGACCGGCTGAGCTTGCCGCGGAACCGCGGTTCCTCTAGAGTGTCGTACTGATACCTGGGGGCGACATGGTTTCGACGTGGGTCGCAAAACCTGAGGTGCATGCCGAGGTGCGGGTGACCTCGTAAATCCAACCGCAAAACTATAGTTGCCAACGACGACAACTACGCTCTCGCGGCTTAGGCCAGCGAGCCTCTGACCGTTCCCTGCCTATGGGGGGCGGATTCCAGGGGTAACATAACATGGGATCGCGGTGACGGGGGCTCGGACCTGATCCGCTAAAACCTAATTCGAGATCGCCGACTGATCGCCCTGCCCTTCGGGCGGCGGAAGGCTAAAAATAATAGAACGGGCTAAGCATGTAGGGCCAATGGCAGAGGGCTTGCGGACGCGGGTTCGATTCCCGCCGCCTCCACCATCTAAAAGGGCTCGGATAATCTCCGGGCCCTTTTTCTTGCGTGAAATTCGCGCGCCGTGCGGGGTTCCGGCCCGCGATGCCGCGTCTGCCCCCTCCCCCGGTCGTCTGCCGGGATGATCCGTTGCCAAATTTTGCCAAACAACCTAACCTCGCGCCATGAGCACGATGAACATCTCCTTGCCCGACAGCCTCAAGGCGTTCGTCGACGAGCAGGTCGACCAGCGCGGCTATGGCACCAGCAGTGAGTACGTGCGCGAGCTGATCCGCCGCGATCAAGACCGGCTGCAACTACGCAGCCTGCTGCTCGCGGGCGCCTCGTCTGCTCCTACCGCGCCGGTGGACGAGGCCTACTTCGACAGTCTGCGCGAGCGGGTTCGCGGTAGGATCAAGACCCAACCCAAGGCCTGAACGCAGGGATGAAGGCCAAGCCCGTCGTCCCGCGCCAGCAGGCCCACCAGGACGTCGAGGACGTGGTCGCGCACTACCTGGCGGAGGACGCCGAGGCAGCGGCACTCGGCTTCATCAACGCCTTGGAGAAGGCGTACGGCCACATAGGCCGCCATCCGGCTACCGGCTCACCGCGCTACGCTCACGAGCTAAACTTGCCTGGCCTCCGCTTCTGGCCGCTGACCCGGTATCCATACCTTGTCTTCTACGTCGAGCGCCCGGACCACATCGATGTCTGGCGTGTGCTGCATGGACAGCTGGACATCCCGGCCTGGATGCAGGAGCCCGAAGAGACGTGATCGTTGGCGTCGTTTGTTTCTGCTTCCCCGAGCCAGTTCATTTGTGGGAGACGCGGCTATTCAGGCAGCTCGCTGAGCTCATACCCGGTGCTGCGACCGCCTGCATCCGTTTTCCGCAATACGCCCCGCGCAAGCAGGTCGTTGATGTCACGCAAGGCCGTGTCCGGCGAACACTTGGCAATGGCCGCCCACTTGCTGCTGGTGAGCTTGCCTTCGAAGCCGTCGAGCAGCCGGTTGAGCAGCTTCACTTGTCGCCCGTTCAATGGCGTGGTCGCCCATCGCTGCCAGAACCGTGTCTTCAAGAGCACGGCGTCGAGGCTGCGCTGTGCCTGATCGAGGGCGCGATGGAGGGTGTCGAGAAACCAGGCGAGCCACTCGGTGACATCCATCGACTGTTTCTGGGTCCGTTCCAGAATGTCGTAGTAGGCCGTGCGTTCCCGCTGGATCTGCGCCGACAGGCTGTAGAAGCGCTGGGGGCTGCCGTCGGCGCGCGCCAGCAACAGATCACCGATGGCTCGGGCGATACGGCCGTTGCCGTCGTCGAACGGGTGCAGGGTGACGAACCACAAATGGCCGAGCCCGGCCTTGATGAGCGGAGGATCCTTCGAGGCATCATTGATGCAATCGAGGAATCGACGCGTTTCCGCGTCCAGACGATCCGCCGGCGGTGCTTCGAAATGGACACGCTGTCGGCCGATCGGGCCGGACACGACCTGCATCGGACCGCTAGTATCGTCGCGCCAAGTGCCGACCTTGATCTTGGATAGACCTGAGTAGCCGGTGGGAAACAGCGCTGCGTGCCAGCCGAACAACCGCTCGCGTGTCACCGGCGCATGGCAGTCGGCGGTGGCATCAAGCACCATCTCGACCACGCCTTCGACGTGACGATCAACCGGGGCCAGGGCGCCGATATCCACGCCAAGACGACGGGCGATGGACGAACGCACGGATTCGACATCGAGATGCTCACCCTCGATCTCACTGGTCTTCACCACGTCCGCGGTGAGCGCGCCCAGGCTGGCCTGATCGCGCAGCGCCATCCCGACATCGGCCAGGCGTCCCAGCAAGAGACCCTGGGCGCGACTCACGTCCGCTATCGGACTGGCCAATGCCGCCAAGTCAAAGCGCCACCTCGGCCAATCGTTGGCCTGCCAGACGTACGTGTAATCACCGCTATTCATGCGGAGATTATGGGCCGGATTCTCCGCATGCTCAAGTTATTCGCCGCACCTTGTGCGGTGAAAGTGGCCCCAATTCGCCTTGATCTGTGGTCAACGGCTCCACGATGCCCTACCCTCCAGCATCAAGATTCATCTTGACGGAATCGGCCATGACGACAACTGCACGAGAGAAGTTCTCATCCCAAGCCGCGCCCGAGGTCCTGGCAGAACTGCGTCAGATCGCGGAAGCACAAGGGCGCCAGTTCCAATCCGTGTTGGACGAAGCCCTACGCGACTACATCGACCGCCAGCAGAAAGAGCGGCCGCGGCGGCATGTCATGACCGCGTTCGCCTGCAGTCTCGATGAGTTCGACAGCCTCTATCGCGAACTGGCCAAGTGACCGACCGCGATTTTCCAACCGTAGCCGACGTCCTCGGCATGCACACCGTCTTGATACGGCGTTACGGCGGAGCGCCCGGTGTGCGCGATCCAGGCACGCGGGAAGCAGCGTTGTTCCTGCGTCAGGACCGGTTACCAGAAAGACATCCTTGCCTAAGCGGTCGCGATGGTAGAGAGGCTCGGCATCAACCATCCTTTCGTGGACAGACACACGCGTCTCGCCTTTACCGCCGCCGACGTGTTTCTGCGCATCGACCACCGGCACTTAAACCGCGTCCAGAGCGACATGCGTAATTTTCGTTTTGCGATAGGCTTCGGAGATGTCCTCGATCCCGGCGAGGCGCGGTTTACAATTTAATATTTATTAATACTTTAAACCGCGCCGGCTCAGGCGGTCGTTACATCTGCCGCGGCCGATCCCATCCAAAACGTCGCATACCGCGCTTGGCGCGGTTTAGGCATGTCTCCTAACCCGGCCAGTACACAAACGGGTTAGAGCGCATGAAGCGCAGAATGCATTTCCACAACGGCCGCTCCCGACATCTCGCGCGACCCGAGCAATTGGCATATGCTCGCGCGGATGTCTTCGCCCTTCCCGTCGGATCGATCCCCTATGCACCCTGAACGCCACGTCCGCCTGTTTCGCAACGGTCGCAATCAAGCTTTACGCATCCCTCGGGAGCTCGAGCTGGACGCGGACGAGGCGATCATCCGCAAGGACGGCGAGCGTCTGATCATCGAGCCGGTGAAGCGCCGGCCAGACCTCGCCACGCTGCTCGCCGGATGGGGGCCGCTGGACGAGACGTTCACCGACGTCGACGAAGGCCTATTGCCCTTGGACGACATCCGACTCTAAACCGCGTCGAGAGCGAGATGCTCACTTTTGGGAGAGCTCGACGTTTGATGCATCCATGGCCCTTAGCGGGAACGCGGTTTAAAATTTTTATATTTTTTAATGTTTTAAACCGCGCCGAATCAAACGGTTGTCAAGTCTGCCGGAGCCGATCCCATCCAAAAACATCGCATACCGCGCTGGACGCGGTTTAAGTGCCATGGCAAACATTGCGGGCCTGCGCTATCTGCTCGACACGAACATCCTCTCCGCGCTGATTCGTCAACCCCGGGGACCGGTGGCCGAGACGCTTGCTCGGCGCGGCTACGGGAGTGTCTGTACCAGCATCGTCGTGGCCGCCGAGCTGCGTTTCGGTGCCCGCAAGCTCGGCTCCAAAACCCTGACCGACAAGGTCGACGACCTATTGGCCTCGCTGCCCGTCCTGCCCTTGGACTCCAACGCCGATCGGACCTACGCGGACATACGACTTCGGCTGGAGCGAGCCGGGACGCTCATCGGACCCAACGACCTGCTGATCGCGGCGCATGCTCTGGAGTCCGGTCTAATCCTCGTGACCGACAACGTTGACGAATTCGTGCGAGTCGCCGGGCTGCGCGTGGAGAATTGGCTGAACGGCCCGGCGTCCGAGGCACAATGATTCTCCGGATCGTCCAGCTACGGAGCAGTAAGCGGCGCTGGGTAGACGATTGTCCGCTTTAGGTCGACCAGCAGGCACCTACAAGCAGCTCGTCTTGCCTCGAGGGCAAAAGAAAAGACTCGACCCCGCGACGGCACGGCCTGGTGCACCTGAATCGCAGCCCGGCTACCCGCGCCGTGCGCCCCGAGGCGCTGGCGACCAAATTCCTTGTCGTGCTCGATTGATGGATGAAAACAATGCTTGAAACCACCAATGGCACCGCCCGCGCAACAACCGCCGTCGGGATGCGTCCATGAGCGCCAGCTTCCAACAACTCGCCAACTTCATTTGGTCCGTGGCCGATCTGCTGCGCGGCCCCTATCGCCCGCCGCAATACGAACGCGTGATGCTGCCGCTCACTGTGCTGCGCCGCTTCGATGCCGTGCTGGCGCCCAACAAGGAGGCCGTGCTCAAACGCCATGCCGAGCTGCGCAATAAGGGTATCCCCAATATCGACGCCATCCTCAACAACCTGGCGAAGGATGACGACGGCAAGCCGCTCGGCTTCCACAACCACAGCCAGCTCGATTTTCAGAAGCTCAAGGGCGACCCGGACAACATCGGCCGTCACCTGTCCGACTACATCAATGGCTTCTCCGAGAACATCCGCAAGATCTTCGAGCGCTTCGAGTTCGACAAAGAGATCGAAAAGCTCGAGGAGTCCAACCGACTCTACCAGGTGGTCGCCCAGTTCGCCGAGATCGATCTGCACCCACGCAAAGTCGATAACATCACCATGGGCCTGGTGTTCGAGGACCTGATCCGCCGCTTCAACGAAGCCGCCAACGAAACGGCCGGTGACCACTTCACCCCGCGAGAAGTGATTCAGCTGATGGTCAACCTGCTGCTGGAGCCCGATACCCGGGTGCTCACACAGGCCGGCATCATCGTCACCATTTGCGATCCGGCCTGCGGGACCGGAGGCATGCTGGCCGAGGCGCAGAACTGGATTCGCGCCCACAACGAGCAGGCCACGGTCAAGGTCTTCGGGCAGGACTACAACCCGCGCTCCTACGCCGTGGCCGCCTCCGACCTGCTGATCAAGGGCCACAAGGATGGCCAGGTGGTGCTGGGCAACACCCTCACCGACGACCCGTTTCCGGATCACCGCTTCGACTACTTGCTGGCCAACCCGCCCTTCGGCGTGGACTGGAAGGCGGAAAAGAAGATCATCGACCGCTGGCCCAATTTCCGTGGCTATAACGGCAAACTGCCGCGCATCAACGACGGCGCCCTGCTGTTCCTGCTCTACATGATGAGCAAGTTCCAGGACTACAAAGCGGGCGACCGCGACAGACCCGGCTCGCGCACCGCCATCGTTTTCAACGGCTCGCCTCTGTTCACCGGCGGTGCCGGCAGCGGCGAGAGCGAGATCCGCCGCTGGATCATCGAGCGCGACCGGCTTGAAGCCATCGTCGCCCTGCCCGAGCAGATGTTCTACAACACCGGCATCGGCACCTTCATCTGGGTGGTCACCAATCGCAAAGCCGCCCACCGCAAGGGCAAGATCCAGCTCATCGACGCCCGCGAGCGCTACACGCCGATGAAGCGCAGCCTCGGCGACAAACGCCGCTATCTGGATCAGACCGCCATCGACGCCATCACCCGCGAACACGGCGCGCCGGAGAACACCAAGACCAGTCGCGTCTTCGACAACACCGACTTCGGCTACCGCCGCATCAGCGTGCTGCGCCCGCTGCGCCTGCGCTTCGAGATGACGGACGAAGCCCGCGAGCGCTTCCTCAACACCTGCCCGGAATTGTTCGATGCCCTGCAGTCGGTGCAGGACCAGCTCGGCAGCGAACCGCACCTGGACTGGAACCGCGCCTGGGAGGACGTGCAGCAGGTGTTCAAGACCCTGCCCGATGATGTGGAAGGCTGGGCCAAGGGCGCCAAAGGTACGGCGCAGAAGAAGATCTTCCGCGAGTGCTTCACCAGCGTAGACCCCGAGGCCGCGCCGGTGATCGCCAAGATCCACAAGATCGAGGCGCTGGACCGCGCCGACCTGTTCCCGGATCAGACCCTACCCGACGACCTCGCAAAGGACGACCTCCACGCCTTGCTTGGCCTCTTCAAACTCCCCTCTCCCTCACGCGGGAGAGGGGCCGGTGGAGAGGGGGTATTCATCGAGTACGAACCAGACCCCGCCCTGAAGGACGCCGAGAACATCCCG
>NZ_JAABRP010000203.1 GCF_011390875.1 Thiocapsa sp. | reverse complement strand
GCGGGTCAGCAGATCGACGATCGTCTCGAACTGGGACTCTACCGGGGCGCGGGAATAATCCTGCGCGCGCAGGAAATAGCCGAAGAGCGCCGTTCGCAGTTGGATCACATCCACATTCAGCGTATTCGTCAGCGCCAGACTCCGTGCGGACTGGCTCCAGTCCCGGTGGTTGACCAGCAACAGACCGAGCAGAGCAAGAAAGACCAGCGCGGAGACCAAGGCAATCAGCTGGGCACGGCGTCTGAGCGTCATGGCCGCCGCCGGATCAGCGTGATGGCGGAGCGGCGCAGCCGGGCCGGGCCGGACGTTTCGATGAGCTCCGGATCGGCCGGCACCGCGGAGCCGGGTGTGCGTCCGGGGGCGAGTCCGGCGGCGATAGACATGGCAAGGGCGGCTCCTGCCGGAGGGATATAAGGCGCGCGGGCGACGATCAACATGCGTCTCCCAAACTCAGAGTGCGGGGGCGTCGGCTTAGGGTAAGCCTATGATAGACCAATGACGCTCGATGCTCGTCGGATTGTATCGACTCCGCATAACCCGACGGGACAAATCACAGTTTCCGGAATTGGTAACCTTCGATCAAGGCGCTTCCGACGGTGCCGAAACGTTCCCGGTGCGTCGCACGGGTAGCGAAGGGCTGCAACAGGATCCGCTTTCGTATTCAATGGCCCTCCATGAAATTCCTCATGCAACCGAGGTACCGGTCTACGCTCGCCCGCGACACTTCGAGGCTTTGTTGTACCTGCGCCAAGGGGCCGACACGAAGGTACAGGCCTCAACCCGCAGGGCGCGGCAGCACGCCGTCGACCGTGAAGAGATCGACCGGAAAGACATGCGGCTCGGGCTCGCCTTCGGACACGAAGACGATGCGATCGGGCCGGGTCTCGCACAGCCAGGCGCGGACACCGAGCGGGGCGCGGCTGGTCAATGCCTCCGGCCCGAGCAGCGCGACATTGATGCCGCGATCCGCGTCGCGGGCGGAGACGAATTCGAAGGCACCGACACCGCTCTCGCGCAGCGCGCTTCCGAGACGTTGACAGACTCCGTAGTCGCTCGGGTGACGCAGCTGTGTCTCGTATGCCGCGCAGGGCGGCGCCTGCAGGCGGACACCGCGCTCGCTTCGCCAACGCGCGCGGAATTGAGTGTGTTGGGTGAGCAGTCGGCCCGACGGCGGGGGAACCTCCATACCGGTCCAGAACAGGAAGCGATAGTAGGCGACCTCGGCGAGCAGGGTCGGGAGCCCGCGCGCACCGTAGAGCAGACTCGGCTCGAAACGCGTCCCGAAGCGTGAGCCGTGACGGAGCGGCGGGTAACGGAACGGGGTGGCGAGCAGGTAGTGGAGCCGTTCGGTTCCGGATCGCAGCGGAGGCTTGGACCGCTCGACCAGCTCCTCGAGCAGGGCCTGCTCGGCGAGGTCGTCGACAAGCGATGTCGTGGCGATCTGTTGCTGGCTCTCGACCATGCGCAACAGGTCGCCGCCGAGTGGACCGATGTGGATCGTCTCGCGGCACGCTGGCCAGAGATCCATGGTACGGCTCAGGCGTTGCCGCGCATCGCGTCCAGATATTCGACAACGCGCACCAGACCGGCGACCGAGCGCACCTGCTCGGCCGGAACACCGCCGATATCGCGATTTGCAGTCTGCATCCAGTGGCGCATGTCCTGCTGCCGGCCGCCGACCAATGAGTAGAGGCTGCGATAACAGCGGATCAACAGCAAGGCCAGCTCGCCGGCCTTGCTGTCGGGATCGAGCCCCCTGGCGATGGAGCTGCGGTCACGCCCGATGATGTCGCCGAGCGCCTCCTGCGAGAGGCCCAGCGTGCGGCCGGCGTTCAACAGGGCCTTCGTGAGGACGGCCCGTGGGTCAGGGTCGGGGTTGGCAGCAAGCTCCATGGTGTCTCGCCCGCAGATCAAATGTGGCATTTACAATTTATAGGCCGCTGATCGCGTATTTGCAACAGTCTATCGACTCGGCATCCGGAAACCGCAAACCGCGTCTTCAACCGCATAGCCTCGGGTTTAACGGCGATGCCGAACGCACCTTATTGAGCAGTGAGGCCGGCGCGAACGTCCGGAGGGAATGGATCGACGCATCTTAGGCGCGATCCGTCGGGGGCTCGGCCTTACCCGCGAGGGAGCTTGCCGATCGACTGAAAACGCTGTCGATAGCGTGCCGGGGTAACGCCGGTGCGCCGTTTGAAGAGCCGCCGGAAAAAGGTTGGATCCTCGTAGCCGACGCGATGCGCGATCAGATCGGTGGTCTCCCCGGTCGTCTCCAGAAGGTGTTTGGCCTCTTCGACCCTCAGCGCCTGCACGTACTCCACCGGCGAGTAGCCGGTCGCGGCCTGGAAACGACGCTTGAAGGTGCGTTCGGCCAGACCGGATTCGGCCACCAGACGGGCCACCGGATTGTCCAGGCTGTAGTGCTCGGCGATCCACGCCTGGCAGCGTGCAATGACGGCATCCTCATGACGGCGAGGCCGCGCGCCGGCGGCGTAGAGCATCTGGCCCTCGCTGCGGTCGCCGAACAGAAAAAGCTTGGCCAGGCGCACCGCCTCGGCCTCGCCGCAAAACCGCGCGACCAGATACAACGCCAGGTCCTCCCAAGCGGCCGCCCCGCCGCTCGTGACGAGACGTCCGTCCTCTCCGCTCAGCGAGAGGATGCGCTCCGGACGCAATCTCACCCCGCCGTAGTAGTGCTTGAAGAGACCCGTGACACTCCAATGACTGGTTGCCTCTTGGCCGTCGAGCAGACCGGCATCGGCCAGCAGGACGGAGCCGGTACAGACCGAGCAGAGGGTTGCGCCGCAGCGGTAGCGCTCGCGCAGCCAGCGCGACTCCTCCGGCCAGCGACCGCGCGGGTCAGTGTCTGCGGCAAGCGCCAAGTCGGTCACGACGATGATGTCGGTCTCGGTAACCGTATCGATGCCCGCGTGCGGGGCGATCGGCACGCCGAGTGGACTCGGGAAGGGCGCGGCACGGGCGGCGAGGATCTGGACGTCCAGACGCGCGGCAGCGGCCGGCTCGCCGGTCAGCTCGGACCAGGTCACGCCGACCGAGGAGAAGACCTCGAACAGACCATAGAGCGCGGCCGGCATGCTCTCGGGCAACGCCAGCAGGCTGATGGAAACAGGGGCGGAGACAGGTGACGGGTCGCGTTCGCGGCTCATCGCAAAATCTTGACCGAAATGCCCCGTTTTTGTCCAGCATGCCTCTCCCGCGCCCCGGCGATCTCGTAGATCCTGAGCCTACCCCGTCACCAACGCCGGAGCACAACCATGTCACTGTCACTTGCAGAGAAACCGACCTTCGATCAACAAGGCGCCGAGACCTTTGCCGACCGCGTCGGGCAGATCCTCGATTCCGGTGCCGTCGCCGTCATGCTTTCGATCGGGCATCGCACCGGTCTGCTCGACCTCATGGCCAGGCTGCCGCCGAGCACCAGCCACCGCATCGCCTCGGAGGCGGGACTGTCGGAGCGCTACGTGCGCGAATGGCTTGCGGCCATGACTGCCGGGCGGATTGTCCACTTCGATCCGGTGCGTCGAACCTACGCATTGCCGCCCGAGCATGCCGCCTGTCTCACGCGCGGCGGAACCCTAGGCAACTTCGCCGTCTACGCCCAGTATGTGACCCTCATGGGTCAGGTCCAGGACCGCACGCTCGCCTGTTTCGAGACCGGGGAAGGTCTACGCTACGGCGACTTCCCGGACTTTCATCAGGTGATGTGCGAGGACAGCAACCAGACCGTGGTCGCGCAGCTCTTCGACACGCTGCTCCCGCTCGTTCCCGGACTCGGCCGGCGTCTGGAGGCAGGGATCGATGTCTTGGATGCCGGCTGCGCGCGCGGTCGGGCCCTGATCGCGATGGCCGAGCGCTATCCGCGCAGTCGCTTTACCGGCTACGACCTCTGTGCCGACGCCATCGCGGATGCAAGACGCGACGCACGGGCCAACGGAACCGAAAACGTCCGTTTCGACGTGCGCGACCTGACCCATTTCCAAGAGCGGGATCGGTACAACTTCATCGTCTCCTTCGATGCGGTTCATGATCAGAAGGATCCGCAAGACCTCTTACGCCGCCTCTACGGTGCGCTGCGTCCCGACGGGGTCTATCTGATGCAGGACATCGGCGGCTCCGCACACCTCGAGAAGAACCTCGACTTCCCGATGGCGTCGCTGCTTTACGCGATCTCGTGCGTCCACTGCACGCCCGTCTCGCTCGGTCAGGGCGGAGAGGGCCTCGGCACGATGTGGGGCTGGGAGACGGCGGAGGGGATGCTGCGCGAGGCCGGTTTCGCGGGGATCGATCGGCATGTGCTGCCGCATGACCCGATGAATGTCTGGTTCGTATCACGGAAAGTGTGAAACGCGGCGAATCGGGTCCGGCCAGTCCTCGGGCGCTCGAGCGATGTCCGGACCGACTGCAAACAGGGATGACGTTGGGTGAATGCGTCAAGGAAAGATCGAGAGCGCCCTACTCCATACCGAAAGTCGGCCGATCTGCTATCTTCTCAGGTAACCCAGCAGCTCAGTCAAGAGTTATCCGGAAGCAACGGGGCGCGCTTCCGCGACAACGCAAGCGTTGTACCGATCGTCAATCCTGAGACGTCCTCAACCCCCGCTTGGAGGTTGGCCCGTGGATGATTTCGCCCAGCTCAATTTGGTGGGCCGGTCGCCGCCTTTTCTTGCAGCGCTGTCCGCTGTCGCTAAGTTCGCCATCTGCGACGCGACCGTTCTGATCCAAGGCGAGACCGGCACCGGTAAGGAATTGGTTGCACGCGCAATCCATTATCTGAGCGCGCGCCGCAATGCCGCGTTTATCCCGATCAACTGCGCCACGCTCCCGGACAACTTGGTCGAAAGCGAGCTCTTCGGGCATGTCCGCGGTGCCTTCACGGACGCCAAAGAGGCCAGAATCGGACTTATCGCGCAGGCTGAAGGCGGGACGCTTTTCCTCGACGAGATCGAGGCGATCAGTCCACGCGCCCAAGCCGGGCTTCTGCGCTTTCTCCAAAATCGTGAATATCGTCCGGTTGGCGGGACCCTGGTCCGACAGGCGAAGGTTCGCGTGCTCGCGTCCAGCAACGCCGATTTGAAGGCGATGGTCACCCGCGGACTCTTTCGGTCGGACCTGCTGTTCCGGCTCAACGTGCTTTGCGTCCAACTTCCTGCGCTGCGTGTTCGGACAGGGGATATCGCTCTTCTGACGGCGGCCTTCTTAAGGCGACTGAGCAGCGAATTCGATACGCCCGTCAAGACGCTTTCCAGTGCATCCATGGGTCGGCTGGAGGCCCATTCATGGCCGGGGAACGTCCGCGAGCTCGAGAATCTGATCTACCGTGAATGGCTTTTGGCAACCGGTACCGTCATCGACATCGGGGCGATCGAGGAAAGTCCCGCCGACGTCGATCCGCTCGGGGCCATTCAGGAGTCGGGTCAAGAGACTTATAAGATTGCGAAGGCATCTGCCGTCGCCGAGTTCGAACGCATCTACATGTCACGCCTCCTCGCCAGAACCGCCGGGAACATGACACTCGCAGCCCAAATTGCCGGAAAGGACAGAAGCGATCTCGGCAAGTTACTCAAAAAGCACGGGCTGTCCCGCCAAAGTTTTCAGGGCTGCACCGACAGACCTTGACGTTCCGTCTGTCGGCTAGCGAGCACGCTCCTCGTCCCGAAAGCCGGTTCAAATCAATCGGCCCAATCCCCGTCTGCGTATCTCACTTGAAGCGAGCGCGACTCGACTCGCGGGCAAACCTTCAGCGAGCCTCCACCCGATGACGCTGCGTCCATCGACCCGAGCGTTACGCCGGGGTGTTTCTTCCCCGGGCCGGGGGAAAAATCCCAGGGTCTCGATTGCTGCGCGCAGCGCCCTGCCTATCGCTTTTCTTGACTGAAACAATGGGGATTATTTCCCGCAGTCACCCATCATAGACCGCAACAAAAAACTCTATAACTGAGTACGTTAGCCTCCGCATTCGAATTGGCGCAGACTTTGCGGAGCCCTCGTCAAGTGTGCTGCTTTGGAAGCTTCCTGGTCGACATGGCAACTCAAGACGATGCGATTGATCGGCTCGCCGAGGAGATTGGTCGATATCTGTCAGAGCATCCATCCGCAGCCGATAGTGCGGAAGGCATTCGACGCTGGTGGCTTTTACGCCAGCGCTTCGAAGAGGCATCCGAGCAGGTTCAACAGGCGCTTGACCTCATGGAGGCGGCGGGACAGGTGCGAAAAGAGGTCTTGCGCGACGGAACCGTGATCTACCGTGCCGTTGAGCCCACGCCGAGCACCCGGCAATGAAAGCGCCGACACAAGGGCCTATTGCATCCGAAAGTGGCTCGAACCAAGGCCACGAGCGCCCAATCCCGTTGTCCGTGTCGAATGGAGATTCTCGTATGCAGAGCGATGTCATCTTTCAGCCGCTCGCGTTTCGCCACCTGACCGTCAAGAACCGCCTGTTCCGATCCAGCATCTCCGGTCGCTGGGATAACTACGACGGATCCGGCTCTCTCGCGCGCATCAACTGGGAGGAGAAATTCGCTCGCGGCGGCGTCGGGGCCATCATTTCATCCTTCGCCCCGGTCCATATCCGCGGCCGCATCCTTCCCAACTACGCGATGATCGATGACGACGACAAGATTCCGTTCTGGCGCAAGCTCGGGGAGAAGGTCCACGAATACGACTGCAAGTTCATCATTCAGCTGAGTCACTCCGGGCGGCAGCGCGACATCGGCGGAGTGGAGAATCGGTTCAATAAAGGACTCTCGTCCACTTCTCGGATGGACACCTTTCATGGCCTCTTGTGCGAGGCCGCCAGCCTGGACCAAATCAACGAGCTCGTTCAGCTTTTCGGCCGAGCCGCGCGACGCGCCAGGGAGGCCGGACTGGATGGCATTGAGCTGCACGCCTCGCATGGCTATCTCTTCACGCAGTTTCTCAGCTCGGCGATCAATGACCGCAAGGACGACTATGGCGGCTCGCTGCGCAACCGCTACCGCTTTCTGCATGAGGTGATTCAGGCCGTGCGCGCGCAGGCGGGTACGGATTTCCACCTGCAGATCAAGATGAACGCCTTCGATCTCAACAATGCCCTCTTCCCTTGGGAGAAGAAGGGTAACGACATCACGGATTACATCCAGGTCTGCGAATGGCTTGAGCAAGACGGTGTCGATGGCCTGCATATCTCCGCCGGCAGCATCTTCCCGCATCCGCTGGTCCCGCCCGGCGCCTTTCCCGTCGAGGATGCAAACAGCGTCTATGGAGCCATGGTCTCGAACGGGGTCCGCGCCTATTTCCCGAATTATTTTCTTTTTCACTTCAAATCGCTGCGGCCGATTTTTCTCTGGCTCTGGAATCGCACCAAGAAGGACTACCCGCTGGAGGGCGTGAGCATGGATGGCTGCCGCCGGATTAAGGCGCGGGTCGGGATACCCGTCATCAATACCGGGGGCTTCCAGGATGGCGCGCTGATTCGCCGGGGCATCCGGGAAAACTACTTCGATGGGGTGGCGATCGCACGACCGCTCGTTGCGAACAACGATCTGCCTCGGATCCTCGCCTCGGGGCAGGATCTACCGGACCGCCCCTGCTCGTTCTGCAACCGCTGTCTGCTCAACGCGCCCGCGAATCCCTTTGGCTGTTACGACGAGCGGCGTTACGCCAACCACGAGGAGATGATCGCGGACGTCATGTCGGTCTTCAGGCCGCAGCCCTTCCACTAATACGCAGGCGCCGATCCCTTGCCCCTTTCACCCGTTGGAGGTTCGCGGCGATGAGCACGAAGCAGGCAACAACCAAGACCGCCACACGCGTCCTGACCGACGTGGTGCTTTCCAGCCCGGTCGATGCGTACCTGGAGCGCGCACACCGGCGCATGTTCTGGGTCCTGGTCGCGGTTCTGCTGCTCATCCTCCTGATGATCTGATCCGGGACCAAGCCGGGCCACGCCGACTCAATCGACATTCGCTACCGCCGCTACACCGGCGCTGGATGGGAGAGACCTCATGAGAATACTCAGCCGCCCACTCGTCATTGCGATCGCCGCCGTGGCTGTCATCGCGATCTTTGTCGCTTTAAGGAACGCGCGCCCGGCGCAGGACGAGGCGAAGCTGGCCGGCAAGACGACCGCCGACTTCCCGGAATCGGCGGTGGACTACTTCAAGGGAATGGACAACGGCATCGCGCTGGACGCGGATCAGGTCAAGGGGCGCAATACCTGGATGATCTGGACCGGCGGCAACGAAGCCTTCTGGGACTGGCTGGCCAACAATAGCTTCGGCACCTTCGATCTGCTCAA
>NZ_JAABRP010000202.1 GCF_011390875.1 Thiocapsa sp. | reverse complement strand
GAAATAGCCCAGATCGTCTTCGAGCATGCGCAACCCGTAGCGCGCGATCTCGGCATCCGTGGTGTAGACCACCGTCACGTCGAGATGCCCGGCGGCGATGCCCCGGTAGACCAGGTCGTGATCCAGACCCTGTACGCGGGTCTGCGGGAGTCGGTAGCGCTGTCTCAAGCCCGGCCAGCCGTCGGCGCGCTCCAGAAACTCGCTGCTGAAGCCGAGCCGCAGATCCGGATGATCGCGCAGATCGGAGATGCGTCGCAGGCCGAGCTGATCCCCCAGCGGCTCGGGGACCGCGATGGCATAGGTATTCTCGAAACCCAGCGACGCCGAGGATTGCACCCCGCGGGCCGCGAGCGCTGCCTCCAGCCGCTCGGGTGAGGACACGTCCTCGCCGGAGAGGATCTCGCGGACCAGCGTGCCGCTGTATTCCGGATAGACGTCGATCTCGCCGCTCAGCAGCGCGCCCCAGAGGATGCGCGTTCCGCCCAGCTCGGCGCGATGACGGGCCGGATGGCCTGCGTCGAGTGCCAGCAGACGCAGCGTCTCGCCCAGGATGACGGACTCGGTGAATTTCTTCGAGCCGATGACGACCGGGCGCTGTGTCGATTCCTCGGCGCGCGGCTCGGCCGACCCGGCGACGAGTCCGACCGCGAGCAGCAAAGCGAAGGCAGCTCCAAGCCCAAGGCTGGTGGCCGGAAGCCGGCGGATGGAGGCCCTTCTTAAGATGCCGCGCCTCATCCTCCCGCTCCCAGCAAAACCCGCTGCGGCTCGCGTTGCGCCGCGACGAACTGCGCGACAAAGGGCTCGGCGGGACTGTCGAGGAGCACCCGCGGCTCGGCCTGTTGGACGATGCAACCGGCACGCAGCAGAACGATCCGATGCCCGAAGAAGACCGCCTCGGCCAGGTCATGCGTCACCATCAGCACCGTCTTGCCGAGCCGGGCGAAGATCGCCTTGAGCTCACGTTGCAGCTCGAAACGGATCATGGGGTCAAGCGCGCCGAGCGGCTCGTCGAGCAGCAACAGATCCGGGTCGAGCATGAGTGCGCGCATCAGGGCGACGCGCTGACGCTGACCACCGGAAAGCTCGATCGGATAGCGCGCCAGCATCGCCGTCGGGAGTTGCACCAGGTCCGCAAGCTCGGCGAGACGCTGCTCGCGACGCTCGCGCGGCCAGTCCAGCCGGCGCGCCATCAGGGTCACATTGTCGCGTACGCTCAGGTGCGGAAAGAGACCGCCGTCCTGGATCATGTAACCCATGCGCAGTCGGGCAGGGCGCAGGCTGCCTGCATCCAGCCGGGCGCCCTCGAACCACACCTGGCCGCGGTCGGGCCGGATCAGGCCAGCGGCGAGCCGCAGCAGCGTGGATTTACCGCAACCGCTCGGGCCGATCAGCACCGTTGTCTGCGTCTCCGACACATCCAGGTCGATACCCGCAAGTGCGGGTGTCCCGCCGTAGTCCTTGAAGACTCCTTCGAATCGCAGCATCGGTTGATTCCTGTCGACTGTGCATGAGCCGCTTGAATTCGTGCCTATCGGCTCGAATTCCAGGGCATCGTTAAAAGGAGCTTCAGGATTCTCGCCGTATGTCGTGGAAAACCAGTACCTGTTACGAGTGTGATGCCAACTGCGGGATTCAGGTCGAGCTCGACGACGACGGCGAGCCGATCCGCGTCCAAGGTCCCGATTGTCCGCGCTGCTACGTGCAGTTGGACCGGCGCAACCATCCCGAGCGCATCCTCTATCCGCTCAAGCGCGTCGGGCCGCGCGGGAGCGGCGAGTTCGAGCGCGTCTCTTGGGACGAGGCGCTCGACACGATCGCCGAGCGCTTGAGCGCCGCGAAGGCCGCGCACGGCGCACCGGCCGTGGGCTTCTTCGCCGGCTACACCAAAGAGGCGCGGCCCCAGTTGCAGCGTCTGGCACACGCCTTCGGCTCCCCGAACTACCTCACCGAGAGCGGTTGCTGCTTCTCCGCGACCATGGTGGCCGAGAAGGTGACCTTCGGCTACAAGATCAAGACCACGTCCACGGTGGTCTCGCCGAAGACGCGCTGTCATCTCATCTGGTCGACCAACCCGCGCGGCTCGATACCGCCCTTCGACACCCATCCTTTGGTGCTGCGCCGGCCGGGCAAGACCCTCATCGTGGTGGACCCTCGACGAACGCCGCTCGCCGAGGAGGCCGATATCCATCTGGCAATCCGACCCGGGACAGACGGCGCACTCGCCTTGGGCTTTCATCATCTGATCTTCGAGAACGGCTGGCAGGATCAGGCCTTCCTGGACGAATGGGCCAACGGCGTCGAAGGCTTCCGAGACTATGTCCGCGACTTCACACCCGCGCGTGTCGCCGAGATCTGCGGGATCGCGGAACAGGATCTGCGTAAGGCTGCGGAGCTGTTCGCGACCACCCCGCCGGCCCAGATCACGCTCTCGCCCACTGCGACGGTACAGCACAGCAACGGCTTCCAGAACCACCGGGCCGTGATCCTGCTCTCGG
>NZ_JAABRP010000201.1 GCF_011390875.1 Thiocapsa sp. | reverse complement strand
CCTGGACCGCGAGGGCGGCAATCGCTTTTTCAACGACAAGGCCGCGCCCAAACCGATCGAGCTGTTCGACTACTGCCGCACCCATCTCCCGCCGCGCGTCGGCGACGAAGTCTACCCGGTCTGGACCCGCTATTGGCCGGCGGCCCAGAGCATGCTGCTGCCCGACTGCATCCTGGACGGGCGCCCGCAACGCATCCGCGCCCTGCTGGCGATGGGCATCAACACCGCCATGTGGCCCAACTCCAAGCGGATGGAGCAGGCGCTCGGCGCGCTTGACTTTTTCGTCGCGACGGACTTCTTTCACAATCCGGCTACACGCATGGCCGACTTCGTGCTGCCCGCGGCGACCAGCCTGGAGCGCCCTGCGCTGATCGCCTATCCCGGCTGCGCCTACCAGGGCGAGCTGCGCTATCGCCGGCCGGTCGTCGCGCCCAAGGGCGAGGCGCGGCCGGACGGCGAGATTTTCCTGCAGCTCGGCGTGCGACTCGGCATGGCCGAGCAGTTCTGGAACGGCGATCTCGAGGCCTCTTGGGCCGAGGCGGCGGAGGGCATCCCGGAGGAGATCCGACGGGAGGTCTACGACAATCCGGACGGCGTGGTCGTTTATGCCGAGGCGATCGAGGATCTGGTCGAGAGCGGATTCATGGACGCCGATCGGCTCTATCGGCTGCGCGGTTTCCGCACGCGGTCCGGCAAGGTCGAGTTCGACTCGATCGAGCTGCGCGAGGCCGGTCACGACGGACTGCCGATCTATCGCGAGCCGGCCGAGAGCCCGCTCTCGACGCCCGCGCTGGCTGTCGATTATCCACTGGTCCTGACCAGCGGGGCACGCACCAAGTTCGACACTCATTCCCAGCACAACTACATCGAGCGGATGCGTCGCGCGATCCCCCATCCCTTGGCCGAGATCCATCCGGACGACGCCGCACCGCGCGGCATCGACAACGGCGATCACGTCATGGTCAGCTCCCCGCGCGGGGCGGTGCGCTTCCTCGCCAAGGTGACCGACCGGATCAAGCCGGGTGTGGTGCACTGTACCCACGGTCGCAACGACGCCAACATCAACGAGCTGACAGACGACCGCCACCTGGATCCAATCAGCGGGTTTCCGCCGTTCAAGTCGCTGCTGTGTCAGGTAGAGCGGGTGGTTTAAGCCTCCAGCCTCCAGCCGAGAGGATGCTGGGCTGGGGGCGTCAGCCACTAAGCCTTCAATGTCTCTTGAGCTCGAATCGCTGAAAGCTGAAAGCGAATGAGCAGGCGGCAGGCAGCCGGAAGCCGGAAGCACCTAACTCACCCCACACGAGGTCCCCACATCGTGCCCTTCATCGGCGTCCTACCCGAACGCGAGTCACTGTTCCGACCTTCACCCAGGCGCGATGTCGGGGTGAACGACGCCGCTGCCTGGCGTCTGAACCCGGCGCATCGACAGGTCTACGACAAGCTGTGGCTCGCGCTCGACGCGGGTCTGCGTGCGGCGCCCTGCGGTGTCGACCCGCGTGACTGCGGGATTGCGAAGGATACGCAGGTCTTCGTCAAGCCCATCGTCAACCTCGCCGGTATGGCGGTGCGTGCGCGTGCCGTGCCGGCCGATGCCGTACCGAACGAGGCGGGTAGCTTCTGGTGCGAGCAGCTCGAAGGTGCGCATACCAGCAGTGATTGTTTGGTGCAGGACGGACGCGCGGTCTGGTTTGCCCATACGCGTGGCTCGGACGCCAAAGATCGAGAGCGCCCGGTTTACTGGGAGGTCGGGGCCGCTCTCCCGGACCTGGAGCCGGTGATTGCGGACTGGGTTTCCCGCCGTCTGAAGGGTTACAGCGGTCTATGCAACCTGGAGATGATCGGCGGGCGACCGATCGAGGTCCATCTGCGGGGCTCGAACGGTTTCTTTGATTTCTACGGTCCCGGCTTCATCCCGGCCTGGGTCGCGCTGATCGACGGGCCCGCTTTCACACCGCCGCCGCCGATCCCGGGCGGTTTCGTGATCTCGGTCTTCGGCGAGGTGGCGATCGACGAGTCGCAACGCGAGGCGGCGGCCGAGCAGGGCGTCCGTATCGATCTAGACCACCATACCGCTGATCGCGCGGCCGTCCTGCGCTGCTCGGACAAAGATGCCGGGCTGGATGTCCTGCGGAAACTGACGGGACGTAGCCCGGCTTAGGATCCACACGAACAACCACCCCGAAGCCTTAAAAATTTATATGGGTTTGCATGGGTTTGCATGGGTTTGTAGAGGCAACTTTAATCGCCCACACATCGGCAGATCGTCTCCCGGAAATCGCCTCAACCACCGACCTGGCGCGGCCCGGTCTCGCTGAGTCCTCGGATGATTCGGTCTTCGAGCCAGTAGTGAGCACGCCACGGCCAGGGGCCGTCGATGAAGCCGACATGACCCCCATGATCGGCGAGCTCGAGGGTGATGCCGGGTCCGAGCTCATGCTCCCAAGGGATGGTGGTCGGGAACATGAAAGGATCATCGACCGCCTGGATGATGAGTGTCGGTGTTCGGATGGCCGGCAGATACTGCCGGCAGCTCGCGCGGCTGTAGTAATCGAAGACGCCCTCGAACCCGTTCAGGGGCGCGGTGACCCGGTCATCGAAGGCGTTGAAGTCCTGGATCGCGTCAAGATCCACGGTGAGCGGGAAGTGTCGTCCCGCGAACTTCCGCCGCAGACTAACCTTGAGCTTTTTCAGCAAATGGCGCTGATAAATCTTCGAGAACCCGATATCGAGTCTGAGCATGGCATCGCGCAGCACAAAGGGGACGGAGACCGCGATGGCGTGTCCGACGGCGGGCTCCTCGGTCTCGCCGAGGTATTTCAGCAGAAGGTTGGCGCCGAGCGAAAACCCGATCGCTGCGGCCGGTGCACCCTCGGGATCGGACCCGAGGACATCGAGTACCTCGGCCAGGTCTTCTGTGGCACCCGAGTGGTATGCGCGATCGAGCCTGTTCGGCTCATGGGAGCAACCACGCAGGAACATGAAGATCGGTTGATAGCCCTCGCGCTGCAGACGGGCGACCAGGGTCGCGGCATAGTGCGACTCGAGACCGCCCTCCAGGCCGTGGATCACCAGGATCCGCGGTCCGGTCCCATGGCCGATCGCCAGGTCGACGAAATCCCCGTCGGCCAGCTCGATCCGGCGGCGCGCGAGATCGGGTTGCGGGCGGGGTCGCGACAGGCTCGGCCAAAGCGTCTGCAGATGCGCCCCGGGAAGCCACCATGCGGGTCGGAAGTGACTGCGTGTGATCAAACCCATAGCCCGCGAATTCTCCAGTGATCCAGACCTTCCTGCATCGGCTCGTACCCGATGGACCCAAAGCCGTAGGATGGGTTGTAGAAGGGTCCGCAGATTGAGAGGCGGCCCAGTTGTCCCATATACTGGGAGCCTTCAGGGTACCATTCGACCCCGCGAGCTTGACCAAGGAATCGACCATGCGAACACGTCTCTCGATCCTGATCGCCGCACTGCTCTGCAGTCTGGCATCGGCGAGCCAAGCCGAGGATCTGCTGCAGATCTACGATCTTGCCGTTCAAAGCGACCCCCAGATCCGGCAAGCCGAGCAGGAGCTGTTCGCAACCCGTGAGGTCAAGCCTCAGGCGCGCTCTCTTCTGTTGCCGAATCTGAGCGTCGTCGGCACGGTGGACTATCAAAACGTCGATGCGAGCGGAACCAGCAGTTTCGGGACGAGTTTCAGCAGAAACGATACCTTCAGCACCCAGGGTGCCCAAGCCGTCGTCAGCCAAACGGTCTACAACCGGGCCAATTGGATGACCCTGAAACAGACCGACAACATCATTGCCCAAGCCGAGGCCCAATACCGCGACGCCCAGATCTCCTTGATGGTCGATACGGCAGATCGCTATTTCGGGGTCCTGCGAGCCGCCGATGCGGTGACCGTACAGGAAGCACTGGTGCGCGCGGACGAGCGTCAGCTCGAGCAATCCCGGCAGCGCTTCGAGGTCGGCTTGGTTGCCATCACGGATGTGAACGACAGCCAGGCTGCATACGACCGTTCGCGCGCCAACCTGATCACGGCGAAAAACGATCTCGACAATGCCTGGCAGGCGCTCCTCACCATCGTCGGTCCGATCCAGGTGCCGCTCGCGCGCCTCGGCGACACGCTGCCGTTGACCCCGCCCGAGCCCAACAACATCGAGATTTGGGCCGAAACGGCCGGGCGCTCGAACTACGGCATCATCGCCGCGAGCGAGGCGGTGAGTGCGGCCAAGAAGGGGATCCAGATCGAGCGTTCGGGGTATTACCCGTCGGTGAACCTGCAGGCCGGCTACGACGTCGCGCGATCGGGTGCCGAATTCAACACGGATTCGGACACCGGGTTCGTCGGGCTCACGCTCAACGTGCCCATTTATCAGGGCGGCGCGGTCGCCTCGAGGACGCGCCAGGCCGGGTTCAATTTCCGCGCCTCGCAGGATCAGCTCGACGCGACACGCCGGCAGGTCGATCAACAGGTCAAGGACGCCTTTCGCGGTGTCATCTCGAGCATTGAGGACGTGAAGGCGCGTCAAGCCGCGGTCGTCTCGGCGAGGTCATCGCTCGAATCCACCGAAGCAGGCCAAGAGGTCGGTACCCGCACCCAGGTCGATGTCCTGAATGCGCAACGTTTGCTGTTCCAGGCCGAATTCGATTACTTGAGCTCGCGTTACGACTACATCCTCAACGGTGTCCGCCTGCACCAAGCAACCAGCACACTGACGCGGGAGATCCTCGCGCGCGGCAATGCCTGGCTCAATCCCGCAGACACGATCGCCCCGCTGGCGTACTGAACCATGTCCGGCAACAGCTTCGGGCGGGTCTTCGTCTTCACCAGCTTCGGCGAGAGTCACGGTCCGGCCATCGGCGGTGTCGTCGACGGCTGTCCGCCCGGGCTTGCGCTTGAAGCGGCGGATCTGCAGCACGATCTGGATCGTCGCAAGCCCGGCCAGTCGCGTCACACCACCCAGCGACGCGAGTCCGATACGGTGGAGATCCTCTCGGGTGTGTTCGAGGGCCGCACCACGGGTGCTCCGATCGGTCTACTGATCCGCAACGAAGATCAGCGCTCGAAGGATTACTCCGAGATCGCCGCGCGCTATCGCCCCGGACACGCCGACTACACCTACGATCAGAAATACGGCCGACGCGACTATCGTGGTGGCGGGCGATCCTCCGCGCGCGAAACCGCCGTGCGGGTCGCGGCCGGGGCGATCGCCAAGAAGTATCTGGCCGAGCACGCCGGGATCTCGGTGCGCGGGTATCTGTCGCAACTCGGCCCGATTCGGCCTGCGAGCCTCGATTGGGATCAGGTCGAGCGCAACCCCTTCTTCTGCCCCTGTGCCGAGACGGTGCCTCGTCTCGAGGCGTACATGGACGATCTGCGAAAAGAAGGTAACTCGATCGGCGCGGCCATCACGGTCGTGGCGAGCGGCATGCCGACCGGTCTCGGCGAGCCTGTCTTCGATCGGCTCGATGCCGACATCGCACACGCCATGATGAGCATAAACGCCGTGAAGGGTGTGGAGATCGGCGCCGGTTTCGCCTGCGTCGAGCAGAAGGGCACCGAGCACCGCGACGAGATGACTCCCGAGGGGTTTCTCTCCAACCACGCCGGCGGCATCCTCGGCGGCATATCATCGGGTCAGGACGTGCTGGTGCGCATCGCGTTGAAGCCGACCTCCAGCATCCGGCTGCCGGGACGCACCATCGACACTTCAGGTCAGGCGACGGAGGTGGTGACCAAAGGCCGACATGATCCCTGCGTGGGCATTCGGGCCACGCCCATCGCCGAGGCGATGCTTGCATTGGTCCTGATGGATCACCTGCTGCGGCATCGGGGCCAAAACGCCGGCGTGGTACCGCCTACCCCGTCCATCCCCGCCTAAGCCGGTT
>NZ_JAABRP010000200.1 GCF_011390875.1 Thiocapsa sp. | reverse complement strand
CATGCCGGAGCCGACAGCTTGCGGTTAGCGAGCCGACTTCCGTCCGCATGACGTCGATTTGGCGCTTGGCGCATGCAGGTGTCTTCGCAGCCTTCCGCCGACGGCCCGGAGCGCACGGTGCACGGGTTGAAGTGGCCCCCTACCGTTCCTGCCGGCCCGGCAGCTCCCTACCTCGACCGAAGCAAGCCGAGCTTGCGTTTGACGAAGGCAAGGGTCTCGGCACCGAGGCTCAGCCATTAATCACACCGCCGTCATCAACGGGGTCCGCCAAGAGGGCAACCGCTGGCGGCAGGATCCCGACCCCAACCACTCGAAAGCGCGTTCAACAGCATGATTGCACGAGCCGTCGGCGAGCTCAAACACCGACATGACATGACAGGGGAGACAACACCGATATGCGTAGAACTCGCGAACCTCGCAACGAATCGTCGTCCATGAGCCGCCGCTCTATATCCAAAAGAAGGTCCACCCCAAAGCGTTGATCGATGATCTCTTGCGCCGGACCAAGGAAGGCCAGTAAGACGCCGGCATGTGCACCGCCGACCTCTTCGCCGACTTCGACGGCATCCCCAAGGACGCGGACAAGACCGAGTTCTATCGACACGACCAGAACTGGTCGAACCGCATGACTGAGCAGTGTCTGGAGTACATCCTCGTCCATGTGCTGACGCATCTGCCGGAACGGCGCCACAATGCGCGGTTTGTCGAGCTGATGGATCGCCATCTCCGGCAGTGGCGGCAGTCGTGCGACCTGCTCAACGGGCTGCGGCCCGCTCACGCAGACTGGGGTTACTGAGATACGATACCTGTGGGGTGCGCGTATGGCCGTCGTGCCCATTCACGTCGGTCGATCCAGCAGACCCTTCTGTCGGTCCCCGGGCGAATATTGACACCATCTGTACGGTAGCATAATCCATGCAATCGCCTAAATTTGCGTCCCGTGAAGGGATGCAGCACGGTCTACCTCGGGTCACCCGCGCCGCATCGACCTCCTTCCTCGCCTTGTAACCCACTCGTATCTGCCGTCGATGATCAAAGTTCACTCTCAACGCGTCCTACAGCCGTACTCGGCACAAGTACAAATCGCTGAATCCGATCATGCGCGAGCGCTTTCGATGGACGGCGATTTGTGGGAGTTTCACTTTATCTATGCAAACAGTCGTGGCGGAAATGCAAGCGCCGCTCGACATCAGGGGCGTTTTACCAGGGCCGCACACATCAGGCATTGCGATCTCGAACGGGTTATCGAAAACCCTGTCACGGACGACGGCCAGGTGGATCGACGCATACTTGAGTTGGCGACCTTTTTGATTGGGGCACGACTGCCGTTCGAGGCCGCGGATCGCTATGAGTACTGGCTCCTTGATCCTAAAGACCACTCGCCGCTCGCGTTGATTTTCTCTTGTGTCGACGCGTCGGCGATGGCGTCGTTTCCAAAGCTCACTGATTGGGCTGCGCTCCCGGCCGCTGTGATGCCGATCGAAACGAGTGAGGCTGAGCGCAGCAGGTCTTACGGGCCCGTGAATTACCGGTTGGAAAGATGTGTCGCCGAGCGCGCGGGTACTAAACCAAAGGCCCAATGGTTCACCCGGAGGTACAACGAGAGTGAGGTTTTCCCCCCTTTCTTGGTCCGCGAGGACTGGGAGAGCGAAGAGCATCGGGAGCTTTGTCAACGTTATCTGCAACGCCAAGCCCCCCGTTTGCTGATGCTGCATGGAGTGAGTTTCGAGGAGCGGCGCAGAATGGAGTTGGCGGCGCGGGCGAACGCGCTGGACGTGATGCGCTTCTACCCGCTTTATCCGGAAATCGCCGATCACGACGTGATGGATAAGATCCGGATCGAGGCTCGGCTTCGGATGGCGGCAGGGGAGACGGCCTACGCGTTGGGGCGCCGGGATGGCGTTCTGTACCAGTGATGCGGACGCCTCCGGCCTCTCAATAATGCTGCCTCGCAATGGCAAGGTGCTCAAAAAACAGCCCGACCTCGTCAACCCGGCAGTGGCGTGGCCGACGCACCTGGACACCCACCGAGGCGTCCTGCGGACGCGTGGTGGTCGGCGATCACTCCGAGGCCGCCTCGGCCTCGCGACCGGAGACTGGCGTCGGTTAACGTTTCGGCGCAACGGGGAGACGCCGACAGCGCCTGTGCGTCAGGCCGGTCGCGCGCGAAACAGCTCGAATCGGCGGGACGAAGACCTCGGTGAACCGACCGGGCGTTCCGCCGAGGGTGCGTCGGAGGCAAAGGCGAGGGCGTCGAAATGCGAGCAATCCACGAGACATTCTTCGGGAAACGAGTGTTGTTTCGATCTTGCCGTTTACGCCGGACTCATAAGTCGTAGTTATGTGGCCCGAAAATGTCTGAGTCGCACAGCATGTGCTGAAACCCTTATACTCCACCCCCAGTGTCGCCGGGACTCGCGGAAGAAGAGCCGCCATCCCAGTGGGGCGGTTGGATATCCGTTCCTTCGGCATCGCCAGTCGACCTGATGCTGGAGCCGATCGGGTCACCGTATCCTCGAGGTAGCCGAGGTTCACATCCTGTATGGAGTCAACTTCCAATGATCGCAAGTAATCCTTTCGCGATTTTGTCCGAGAGCCTTTCACTTGATCCAGGCGTCATGCAAGCGTACGTCATTCTGATGGTCCTTCTGGTCATCGGCGGCACTCTGCTCGACGTTGTCCATAAGAAGAGTGCCAAGTACTTTTTCGAGAAGGGGCAGTCGCTGAAGAAGATCGCCAAGCGCGAGGTCGGCGGTGGAGAGAAGATCGGCATCGCCATGAGTACGGTGGCGAACGAGGTGTTGACCTCGAGCGAGTTCAAGAATCAAGACCGTCGTATCTCGCACCTGTTCACCATGTATGGCTTCGTCTTCTTCGTGATCACCACGGCTGTGATGATCTTCGGTCTGCCCGTCGCCGAGGGCGAGGGCTCGGGTCTGGCGCCTCTGCTGTGGCATCTGGGTGCGCTCTCGATCTGCATCGGCGGCTACTGGTTCTGGTTCAAGATCCGCGTCGATGTGCGCTCCGAGGGTAACGAGTGGCACAACGTGCATCAGTCCGACATCTTCATTGTCTCGCTCTTGCTGATGGCGACCTTTGCGCTGATCTGGTCCTTCCTGCAGGCGGTCGGCGGTGCGACTTCGGTGCTGAGCATCATCGCGTTTGTCGTTTTCATCGTCGCGGCCACCACGCTGTTCAGCACCATTCTGTGGTCGAAGTTCGCACACATGTTCTTCAAGCCCGCGGCGGCGTTCCAGAAGAAGGTAGCGGTTGCGGACGGCTCGCGCGATAAGCTTCCCGAGATTCCCGATTTGTCCAGCGCCGAGTGCAAAGAGCGCTACCCGGACATTCCGGAGTACATGGGTGCGAATCCGCCGAACATGGGGCTCGGCATCAAGCGCGAAGCTCCGGCCAACTATTGATCTCGAGCTGCGAGCTTAAGTCACGAAGAGGAAACGAATATGCCAACATTCGTCTATATGACGCGCTGTGACGGTTGCGGCCAATGTGTCGACATCTGCCCCTCGGATATCATGCACATCGATCCGGTGGTGCGCCGCGCTTACAACATCGAGCCCAACATGTGTTGGGAGTGCTACTCCTGCGTGAAGGCCTGCCCGCACAACGCCATCGACGTCCGCGGCTACGCGGATTTTGCCCCGCTCGGCCATTCGGTCCGGGTTCAGCGTGACGAGGAAAAGGGTGTCATCGCCTGGCGGATCATCTTCCGCAATGGCGAAAAGGACATGAATCTCCTGGCCCCGATCACGACGAAGCCTTGGGGCAAGCACATTCCGCAGTTGGCGGACGTGCCGTCTCCCAGTCAGGATATGCGCGACAGCGAGCTTCTGTTCAACGAGCCGAAATACATCCGATTCGATGACGGTGGTCTGCACACGCTCGAGAAGGCCGGGCTCCAACTGAAAGTAGGGGTGTACGAATAATGGCTTACAAGACAGTCGTTGAGGACGGCATCGACGTCCTGGTGTGCGGTGCAGGACTGGGCGGCACAGGTGCTGCTTTCGAGGCCCGCTACTGGGGTAAAGATAAGAAGATCGTGGTTGCCGAGAAGGCGAACATCGATCGCTCCGGCGCGGTGGCCCAGGGCCTGTACGCCATCAACTGCTACATGGGTACCCGGTTCGGCGAGAATAACCCGGAAGACCATGTGCGCTACGCGCGCATCGACCTGATGGGCATGGTCCGGGAGGACCTCCTGTTCGATATGGCGCGCCACGTGGACTCAACGGTGCACCAGTTCGAGGAGTGGGGCCTGCCCTTGATGCGCAACCCGAAGACGGGTGCGTATCAGCGCGAAGGGCGCTGGCAGATCATGATTCACGGCGAGTCCTACAAGCCGATCGTCGCCGAGGCGGCTAAGAAGTCCGCTGACCAGGTCTTCAACCGGGTCTGCATCACCCATCTATTGATGGACGAAGCCAAGGAAAACCGCGTCGCCGGCGCCGTCGGGTTCAATGTGCGCACCGGCAATTACCACGTCTTCAAGTCCAAGACGGTGGTCGTCGCGGCAGGCGGCGCCTCCAACATCTTCAAGCCACGCTCCGTCGGCGAAGGTGCCGGCCGCGTTTGGTATGCACCTTGGTCGTCGGGCTCCGCCTATGGGCTCATGATCGGTGCGGGCGCGAAGATGACCCAAATGGAGAACAGGATCGTTCTCGCTCGCTTCAAGGACGGATACGGTCCGGTCGGTGCGTACTTCCTGCACCTGAAGACCTACACGCAGAACGGCATGGGCGAAGAGTACGAATCCAAGTGGTTTCCGGCCTTGGAGAAAATGGTCGGTAAGCGCTACCTGGACGTGGAGGCGTCGCACCTGTCGCATCGTCCGATTCCCACTTGTCTGCGGAATCACGCGTTCATCAACGAGGTGAACGCCGGCCGCGGTCCGATCCACATGGTGACCATGGAGGCGTTCCAAGATCCGCATCTCGAAGAGATCGGCTGGCACAACTTCTTGGGCATGACCGTCGGCCAGGCCGTATTGTGGGCAGCGACGGATGTCGACCCGAAGTATGAAAATCCGGAGTTGACGACCTCCGAGCCCTACGTCATGGGTTCGCATGCCACCGGGTGTGGAGCCTGGTGCTCAGGCCCCGAAGACATCTCCCCACCGGATTATTTCTGGGGCTACAACCGCATGACCACCGTGGAAGGTCTGTTCGGTGCGGGTGACGCTGTCGGCGGGACACCGCATGCCTTCTCGTCCGGTTCCTTTACGGAAGGGCGGCTCGCGGCCAAGGCAGCCTGCAAGTATATCGACGACGGGAAGGGGGAGGGCATCCGCGTCTCCGACGAGCAGATCAATCGTCGCAAGGAAGAGATCTACAAGCCGATGGAGCACTACAAGGTCTATCGGAACGAGATCACTGCCGGTTCGGTCAACCCGCACTACATCAACCCGCGTCAGGGTTTGGATCGTCTGCAGAAGCTGATGGACGAGTATTGCGGCGGGGTCACGGTCAGCTACATGACCAACGAGAAGCTGCTGAATATCGGGCTCAAAAAGCTCAAGCTTCTGGAAGAGGACCTTGAAAAGATTGCCGCGGAGAATATCCACGAGCTGCTGCGAGCCTGGGAGCTGAAGCATCGTCACCTCACCTCCGAGGCGGTCATGCATCATACGCTGTTCCGCAAGGAAACCCGCTGGCCCGGCTACTACTATCGCGGTGACGTGATGAAGGTGGATGACGAGAACTGGCATGTGCTCACGGTCTCCCGCCGGGATCCCGAGACCGGCGAGTACACCATGGAGAAGGCGCCGTTGTACCACTTGATCGATGACAAGCCAGAGGCGAAGGCTGCGTAAGCCTTTGCGAAGAAAGCCGGGGCCTCGGGGATCGGGGCCTCGGCCCTCTCGCGGTTCTCACATGCTTGTTGGACGAGCGCCAGGCGAAGCGTTATGCGCGCTTGTGTCGTTGCCAAAGATTAGGCATGGCGTTTATCGAGAGGGTTTCATCGCTGTAAAGCCGGCGGTTTCAGCTCGAGTCCGTCACAAGATTGCCAAGACGTACACCGATGGCGATGCGAAATGAACATCAACGATAAGTCCGACGAGGAAATTCTCGAGATCGCCCATCCGATGTGGGACGAGTTGGTGCAGTACTCCAACAAAGGTCAATACGGCAAGTTCATCAGGAAGTTCTCCTATGAGCTGCTGCTCGGTTTAAACGAGGTCGAGCTTGGTAAGCAGTTCGCGCACAGCGAATTGTCCCGGAACCTGGTCGAAGAGCGAGACTTTCTCGGGCTCATTCGGCGTGGCGAGCATGTGACCGTTCTCTATCGTATGCGCAGTACGACGAAGGAGGGGGAGTGGCTGGGAAGAATGGTTCTCGGCTATGAAAAAGGCGAGGTCCGTATCTTCGCCGTGTCGATTTTCTAAGCATCATGACAGACACCATCCAGCACAATAAGTACGTCGAGCTCAAATATCGCGTGGTCGACGCCAAGAACCGCCATGTATTGACGGCTGTGGATTTTCCGTTGGGCTATGTCCATGGCGTGAACGACGTGCTGTCATCTCAAGTCATGGCCGAGCTCGAGGGAAAAGCGGTCGGTGATACGCTATCGGTCGCGCTGGACTGCAACACCTTGTTCGGTGCGCGGGATGAGTCTCTCGTCGTGACCGACCTCGTCGAGAACGTTCCTGAAGAATACCGAGAGGTCGGTACCAGTATCTTGATGGAAAACGACCGGGGCGAAACGAAGACCTTCCTGGTCACGAGAGTCGACGAGAAGACGTTGACGATTGACGGAAATAATCCCTTGTGCGGTAGAGACGTCGTCTTTGAGCTTGAGATATTGACCGTCCGCGATGCGACGGAGGCAGAGGTGGCCGCAGGCGGCAAGGTCGAAACGCCGCCAACGCTGACGGGTGTGAAGCCTGTACCCCTTTAGCGAATGATCATAAAAACCCGAGCAAGGGCTTCCGCCATGGGTAAGAAAGAATGCAGCTGAACCTCGATCCGACACTGTTTGATGAGCAGCAATTCATTCTAGTCCGCGCGCTGGTGCAGAGTATCAGGGTTAAGCTGCAGGAAGCGGGCTTGAGCGGTGAAAAGCTGGAAGACGCGACAGCGAGCATTGCGTTCAGCGTCGCCAGTACGATCGATGACACGTCGGCGATCGAAGTCGACGGGAAGGAAGTCCATCCGTACCTGACATTTCGTACGTCGGATGACGAGTTGACTCACTGCGGTGAAAACGCATACACGCATGAGTTCGTGTATGAGGCCCTGCAAATCCTGTCTAGAGAAGGTGACTTATGAGCGAGCAATCAAAGAGCAGACCAAAGGTTCCGGAAGGCAAGGTGCGCTTCCACAAGACCAAACAAATGGAAGCCAATGAGAAAGGTTTCGTCGGATATGAGACGATCTGGGACTCCTTGCAGAAAGAGGTCGAGTATAAGACCCCGAAGCGGCCCTGATCTCCTGTAGAGCCGGAGGCGTGCCGGGTTTCCGCGACCTCGAGACCCCCGCGACGGGCCTCAACGCGGCGAAACCCGGAGACCCCACCGGCCGTTGTTCTACACCGAACCGAGCGCGCGTGGCTTTTGGGGTGGCAGGGCGTGTCCTGCGCGCATCGGGAGAGGGCGCGGATGAGGCGGCGGTCACTATGGCGAGAGGGCGTGTAACGCCGATCCGGCGGGAGCGTGAGTGCAAATCGCCGAAACGTCGTCGCTTTTGTTGCAAAAGCCGAGATGTCGGCGGATCAGGTGCGGGGCGGGACGCCCTGCTGTCCTTATCCTCCGTGCTGCTGATTCACCTCTCGGGGTTTGCCCCGACGTTGCCGCCGTACTCTTTTTCCTCCCCTGTTGCATCCCGAACCAACAGAACTTTCACCTGGTAGATGACCTCCCTGCCATAGAGCGGGTTGTTGCCATCGAAGGTGATCTTGTCGCCTTCAATTTTGGTCACCAGAAAACTCTTCATTTGACCGAGATTGTTCTCCATCAGGATCTGGGTGCCGACCTGGCGATACTCGCGCGGTACGACAGCGACCTTTTCGGTGATCACGAGTGACTCGTCTCTAGGACCGTACAACTCATTGCAATCGACGAGCAGGTCGACCCGTTGACCTTGCGCCTTGCCTTCAAGCTCGCGGGTGATCGTCGGTGCCAATATCTCATTGACCCCGTGAACGTAGCTGAGGGGGCGCGAGATTTCGGTTAGGACATCGCCGGTCTTGCTGTCGCGCACGAGGTAGGTTAGCTCGACGTATTTGCCGTCGGTAATGATGTTTGCGCTGGTTTCGGTCATGGATGTCCGGGGAAGGTGGGAGGTTGGGGAAGATACAAGGGCGTTGCGGGCATGTCGGTTTAGGGTATCCGGTTTTGAAGCAGAGCGATGATCGAACCTGGTGGATGGCTCAAGGGCGCCGAG
>NZ_JAABRP010000199.1 GCF_011390875.1 Thiocapsa sp. | reverse complement strand
CCGCCGAGCAGCCCCGTCGCGACGACCTGCGGGCCGAAGTCGGCCAGAAAAGAGGCCACGTTGACCCCCTTGCCGCCGGCATCCGCCTGCTCCTGCTCGACACGGTTGACGCGCCCGGCAGTGAACTCGGGCACCCGCGCGGTCTGGTCGATAGCCGGGTTCAGGCTGAGCGTGGCGATCTTGATGCTGTTGGTCATGGTCCGGGTCTCCATCAGCGCAGTCCGCGCACGGCGGCGGAGGTGGAACAGGCCAGTGCGCGTCGGGCGAGACCGCGTGCCTGCTCCATCGAGAGGCCCCGGATCTGTGCCTTCACGGCCGCGATGCTCGGGATGCTGACCGAGAGCTCGCGCACGCCAAGACCGGTCAGGATGACCACGCCGCGCGGGTCGCCGGCGATGCCCCCGCAGACCCCGACCCAGATCCCGGCCTTATCGGCGGCACGCACGGTCGCGTCGATCATGCGCAGCACGGCCGGGTGCAGGCCGTCGGCTTGGCGCGACAGCAGCGGGTGCATGCGGTCCACCGCCAGGCAGTATTGGGTGAGATCGTTGGAACCCACCGAGAAGAAGTCCGACTCGGCGGCCAGCTCCTCGGCCATCATCACCGCGGATGGGACCTCGATCATGATGCCGATCTCGACCGGTGCGGCGCCGACCTCCAGACGCACCTCCTCGGTCAGGGCCTTGGCGCGCTTGAGCTCCTCAAGCGTGGAGATCATGGGGTACATGATGCGTACCGGGCCATGCGCAGCGGCGCGGAAGATGGCCCGCAGCTGGCTGCGGAACAGCTCGGGGCGGTTCAGACAGAGCCGGATGCCGCGCTCGCCGAGGAAGGGGTTCTCCTCCGCCGGCATGGACATGTAGGGCACGGCCTTGTCGCCGCCGATGTCCAGGGTGCGGATGATGATGGGCAGGCCGTTCAAGGCGCGGACCATCTCGGTGTAGGCCGCGGCCTGCTCGTCCTCGCTCGGGGCCTGATCGCGGCCCAGGAAGAGGAACTCGGTGCGCAGCAGGCCAACGCCCTCCCCGCCCGCCTCCACCGCTCGACCGGCCTCCGCGGGCGCGGCGATGTTGGCGACCACCTCGATGCGTGCCCCGTCGGTCGTGATGGCGGGCTGGTAGCAGGCGCGCCGCTCGGCCTCGCGCTGAACGGCCATGTCGGCGCGGGCGCGCTCGGCATTGGCGCGGTCCCGGTCGGTCGGGATCAGGACCAAGGTTCCGCTGTTGCCGTCGAGCACGACGGGGCTGCCGTCGGCGATGTCGAGCACCGAGTCGCCGGCCCCGACCACGGCCGGGATGCCGAGTGAGCGGGCGATGATGGCGGTGTGCGAGGTCGGCCCGCCGGCGGCGGTGCAGATGCCGAGCACCAGGGCCGGGTCGAGCCGGGCGGTATCGGAGGGACTCAGGTCGTCGGCGATCAGGATCACCGGCGTGTCGGGCAGGTTCGGCTCGTCCTCGATGCGCTCGGCCAGCATGCGCAGCACGCGCCGACCCACGTCGCGCAGGTCCAGTGCGCGGGCGGCGAGGAGCGCGTCCTGCTGCGCGGCCAGCGTCTTGGCCTGCTCGCCGATACTCTGCTCCCAGGCATAGCCGGCGGAGCGCGCGTCTTCGCGAATCAGTCCCTTGGCCCGGTCGATCAGGCCTTGATCCGCCAGGAACTCGGCATGAGCGCGGAAGATGGCGGCCTTGCCGGCACCTGCGCGGGCCTTGACCTCCTCGTAGAGCTCGGCAAGCTCGCGTTTGGCGGCCTCGATGGCCCGGTCCAGGCGCGTCAACTCGGCGGCGGGGTCGCGGGCGGTCGCGGCCACCACGATCTTGCCGCGTTGATATTGCCGGACAGGGCCGAGCGCCAAGCCGGGCGAGGCGGCCACGGCGGCGACACTCGGGCCTTCCCAGTCGATCCGCGGAAGGTCGGCGGAGCCGGCGGCGCCTGCGGTCTCCTCTTCTTCCTCGAGCCCCGAGTCGATGGCATCGCGCAGGGCGGCGAGTGCGGCATCGGCGTCGGCGCCTTCGGCCATGACGCGGATGGTCGCGCCGGACTCGATCCCGAGGTTCAAGAGGGCGATCAGGCTCTTGGCATCGCCCGCGCGGTTTCCGTGACGCACCCGGATGGTCGCGCCGAAGCCCTTGGCGATATCGACCAGTGCCGTCGCCGGACGTGCATGCAGGCCATGCGGTGAGGTGATGACGGTGTCGAAGTGATTCGGCAGGTCATCCGGCAACGGCTGCGCGGCCGGCTTGGCCGGTGCGGTTCCGGTGGAAAGCCGTTGGCCGATATCCGCCGGATTGGTGGTGTGGGCGAGACGCGCGGCCTCGGCCGGGTCGCCGAGAACATCGGTCAGGTTGGTCAGGATCTGAAGATGCTCGTCGGACTTCGCCGCGATCCCCACCACCAGATGCACGCGGTCGCCCGGATTCCACTCCACGCCGCCCGGCACCTGCAGCACGGCCACGCCGGTCTGCTTGATCATCCCGCGATCCTTGGGCACACCGTGGGGGATGGCGATGCCGTTGCCGAGAAAGGTGTTGGCCACACGCTCGCGCGCCAGCAGGCTGTCGACATAGCCAGGCTCGATATAGCCCGCCTCGACCAGGATCCGGCCGACCTGACGGATGGCGTCGGTCTTGTCGACCGCGGTGGCGCCGAGACGTACCGCGGAGAGGTCTAATGAGATCATGTCGGTCCTCCTCGCAAACCGCGTCCGCCATGACATGCGCCGTTTCCATTCAAACTTGGCCTTTCGTGATTCCCGGCGGCCGTGGCAGACGCGGTTTGGTTTTTTGTTTTGAGTCGTTGTGAATCGCGTTAAAGCGAAACGCCGAACTGCATGCCGATCACCGTCGCATCCGGGATCTCGCCCGTCCCGCCGGGCTGCACGATGTATTGAATATCCGGCTGGATGTAGGCGAACTTGGTGAGCTGGATGCGATAGCCCAGCTCCAGGACCCATTCGTAATCCGGGTCGCCGTCGCCCAGGGACACCTGCTCGGCGGCATAGTCGTCGCTCAGCTTGCCGAATGTAGTTCCGAAGATGAGTCGATCTTGGTTGCGCCCGGCGAAGGGGCCGACGTATTGGGCACCGAAACTGCTCTGGAAGGGAACGAGCGCGGGTTGCTGTTGGTTGGTATAGGCGAGTGTGCCGAAGAGATACAGCCCTTGATCGGAACCCAAGCGCTCTTGCGTGACCTGCTGATCCAGTTGGGCGTAATAACGGATAAAGGTGTCGGTGGTGGTGTCCGAATTGAAATCGGACATGTCGAAATAGACGTTGTTGAGACCCAGACCGAAATGACCGGGCTTGGAACCCCAGCGCCAATCCCACTCAAGCTGTGCCATGATCGAGACGCCGTCGCTGGACCGGAATGTAAAGTCGGTGCCATGCAGATCCGGGTCCCACATCCTCTCGGTCAACTGGTAGACGCCGATCTTGGCCCGGAAGTCGTCGGTCGGCGCGTATTTGAAGCGCGTACCCCAAACGGCGAAGGGATAGGAAGTCATGACGCCGTCGAGCAGCACGGCGCGGATCTGGCCGTTGAAGCTGTTGGAGAGGTAATAGCCGTAGAAGGGCGACCCGGCGAAATCATCGGTCGCCGTGATGCGGCCAAACTTAAGTGCGTACTGTCCGTCGGCCCAGCTCTTTTCCAGGCTGAGGTTGTAGAGGAAATAGGTCTGGCCGCCGACCAGCTGCATGACGCTGTAGATGCCGCCCACGTCCTCGTCGATACTGGCACCGGCCCGATCGATGCCGCTTAGATTGAAAGTCCAGCCATTCCAGCCGGCCGCTTTCCCCAGGTCGACCGTCATCCCCATATAAAGATCGCCGGCCAGGGCCGTGCCCTGCTGGATGCCGCCGCCGACGTTGCTCGCAACGATGGCGTTATAGTAGGCAAAGAAGTCGAAGCCTTTGGCCGCAAGCTCGGTGCGCTTGCCGCCCCAATCGCCGGTGAGATAATCGCCGTTCAACCAACCGCCCGATGCGTCCGACGGGCTACCCGGCGGCAGAGGAACTTCGTCGCCGACGTTGCCGTCTTCGGCCATGGCCGCGTTGGCGGCGATCATCGCGACGGTCACGGCGGCGAGACCGAAAGTGGTATTGGTGGTGTTCATCGTTGTCCTCTCGTAGGGTCGGGGTTCGGCGTCGACGGGTCCGTCCGGTACGCTTCGATCGAGCGCTTGGCCTGTTGCGTATCACAACCCTGCGGGATGAACGAACGATGACACGACTCCATGGCCTTTTTGTCATCTTTGTCATATTTGCTGTCCCGTCGGCAGCATTGCCGGTGACCGGCGATGGCGGCGATGGCTCGGATGAACGGAACAGGGGCGGATCGAGTCTGCAGGTGCTCACCCGCGATACCACCGCCATCGGCGGTCCGGCCGAGCGGCACGGGCGAGACTTCGAGGCCGCGACCGGAACCGCGGTGGCGGTGACTCGGGTCCCCTTCGCGGACCTCTACGAGCGGATCATGCTCGGCTTCGTCACCGGTCACTTGCCCTTCGACGCACTCCTGATCCCCTCGGCTTGGCTGCCGGATTTCGCCCCCTATCTGTCGCCGGTCCCGGAGCGAATCATCGCCGGACCGATCGTCGGCGACATCCTTCCGCTCTATCGCGACGCTCTGATGCGCTGGAACAACCGCTGGATGGCGTTAACTATAGATGGCGATCTGCACATGGGTGCCTATCGCCGGGATCTCTTCGAGGATCCGGATACCGGCGCCGCCTTCGCCGCGGAGTACGGACGGCCCCTGCAACCGCCGCAGACCTGGTCCGACTACCGCGACGTCGCGGCCTTCTTCAGCGGCCGACAAGGCGCCGACGGCAGCGCGCTCGCCGGCACGCTGGAGGCCTATGCGCGCGAGGGGCAGCGGATCTGGACACTCTTCAGCCACGCCGCGGCCTACACCAATCACCCGGATCATCCAGGCGCCATGTTCTTCGATCCGGATACCATGGTTCCGGCCATCGACAACCCCGGCTGGATACGCGCGTTGCGGGAGATGCTGGAGCTGCGTCGATTCGGTCCCGCGGACGCCGACAGACTGGACAGCGAGGCCGTGCGCATCCGCTTCGCCGCAGGACAGGCCGCGATGAACATCGACTGGGCCGATACCGGCGTGCTGGCCGGTGCGCTAGGTGGTGCAATGGGCGGTGAGCGAGCCAGCGTTGCGGATACCCCGCTCTCGGGAGATCCACGCGACAGCAGAACCGAGACATCCGCCATCGCCGGGAATGTCGGCTTCTTCGTTCTGCCCGGAAGCCGCGAGGTCTGGAACCCCGCGAGCGGCGCCTGGGAGACACTGCCGTCCGTCCGCTCGGTCAGCTTCCTGGCCTTCGGCGGCTGGATCGCCGTGGTACCCGCCGTCGGCGCCGAGCACGAGCGGGCCTGGGCCTATGTCGCCTGGTATGCCAGCCCGGAGCACAGCGCCCGCGACCTACTCGACGGCAGCTCCGGCATCAACCCCTACCGTCTCTCGCACCTCGACGACCCGGCACCCTGGCGGAGCCTGCTCGGAGACCGTCAGGCCGAGGACTACCTGCGCGTGCTGCGCGCCAGCCTCTCCGCACCTCAGATCGCGCGCGACCTGCGCCTGCCCGGCTATCGCGCCTACATCGCCGCCCTCGAAGACCAGCTCGACCGCGTCATGACCGGCGGCGCGACACCCGAGGAGGGCCTTCGCGCCGCCGCAGCGGACTGGGAGGCCCTCACCGACCGCTTAGGGCGCAACAGCCAGCGCCGACATTATCGGGAGGCCATGGGGTTGTCCGAGAAGAGCGATTGATCCGGCGATGTTCTCCGGCATCCAAGCCCGTCTGCTGCTGATCCTGGGCCTCGCGGCCCTTGCGATCACGCTCGCAAGTGCGATCGCACTGATGGCGCTGCTGGAGACACGTGCCGGGGTAGCGACCGTCATGGAGCGCGAGCTGCCGGCGTCCAATGCGGCCTTGGTCCTGGCACGGGTGGGCGAGCGGCTGGAGGACCGTGCTCCTGCACTGCTGGCCGCAAAGGACGCCGATGCACGTCAACGTCAGATCGCCCTGATCAACCGTGACCTGCGCTCCCTGGCAAGCGAGACCGAGCGGCTGCGCGACCTGCATCCGGCCGGCAGCGAAGGGGTTGCGGACATCGCTCGGCTGGCGCCCGAGCTGGCGGCGAACCTGCGCGAACTGGCTCTTGCGCTGGAGCAACAGGCAACGCTCGGTGTTGCACTGAAGCACCAACGCGAGCGGCTGCTCGCCCTGCGCGAGCGCGTGCAGCAGATCCTGGGACCTTCGATCCTGCTGGTAAGCGATGTCGTGGGACGGGATACGGACGTCGACCCAGGACTCTTTCGCCGCGCGGCCGGCGCCCAGGGGCCGTTGCTGGATGCGGAGCGGTTGGCGGGCTCGGCCTTCAGCGACCTGCTGCTCGGAGCCGAGTCGCCGAGCCTCGATCAGGTACGCATGTTCCGTGACGCCTTCGAGCGCACCCGCGGTCAGCTTTCGGATCTGCTCCCGAGGATCCCGTCGGGACTGCGCCCGGAGTTCGCACAAGCGATCGCCGACCTGGAGCTCCAACTTCAAGCCGACGGCGTCTTCCGACTGCGCGAGCAGGAGCTTGCGACCATCGAGGACGCGGAGCACCTGGTGACGGCAAGCCGCGGCATCGCCGCCGCGCTCAAGACGCGGGTGGATGCGCTTGTGCACTCGGCCAGCGAGACCATCGCCCGTGCCGCGGGCGCCATGGGCGACACCCTGTTGACCAATACACTGATCTTCGTCGCCGTCAGCATCGCGGTGGTGCTGCTCGCGACCCTCATCTCCTACCGGTTCCTGGTGCGCGACATCAGCCTGAACCTGCGTGCGGTCACCCGCGCCATGCAGCGCCTGGCCGGCGGGGAGCGCGACGCCCGGGTGCCTGCGCTGGATCGGCGGGACGAAATCGGCGATCTCGCCCGCGTCTTCAACGTCTTCAAGGACAATGCCTTTCGGATGGAGACGGTGGAGGGTCAGCTGCGCCAGGCACAGAAAATGGAGCTGGTCGGTCAGCTCACCGGCGGCATCGCCCATGACTTCAACAACATCCTCGCCGCCATCCTCGGCAATCTGACCTATCTGGAGCCCAAAGCGGAAGACGACCCCTTGCTGCACGAGCGTTGGCAGCGGGCCATGGGCGCGACGGATCGCGCCGTGCGCCAGGTGGAGCGATTGCTCGCCTTCTCCCGGCGCCAAAGGCTCGCGCCCGAGATCGTGGACATCAATGCGCTGGTCGGCGGCATGCTCGATCTGCTCGAGGTGAGCGTCGCGGAGGGCACCGAGCTGAGGGCCGTGCTCGCACCGGAGCTGCCGCCGGTGCGGGTCGACCCCGGACAGCTCGAGAACGCGCTCATGAACCTGGTCATCAACGCCCGCGATGCCTTGGACGGCGGCGGTCGGATCAGCGTCACGACGGCGGCTGTCGGTGACGACGCCGTCGAGGTCGCGGTCGAGGACACGGGTCGGGGCATCCCCGCGGACGTCCTCGAACGCGTCTGTGAACCCTTCTTTACGACCAAAGCACCCGGCAAGGGCAGCGGACTCGGGCTCAGCATGGTGTATGGCTTCTCCCGCCAGTCCGGGGGCGAGATGCAGATCGAGAGCCGTGTCGGCGGAGGGACAACCGTTCGCATTCGGCTTCCGGTCGCCAAGTCCGCGGCGACGGCGGCCGAGCACATCGCAGAGACCGGCCGGGACACGACACTGCCGCAGGGCAACGGCGAGTGGGTTTTGGCGGTGGACGACGACAGCGACGTCTTGACGTCCACTGCCGATCAGCTCCGCGGTCTCGGCTATCGCGTCCTGATCGCGGGAGACGGTGCGACGGCCTTGGAGTCGCTGGAGCATGAGCCCGCCATCCGCCTGCTCTATACGGATGTCGCGATGCCGGCGCCTTGGGACGGGGTCACTCTGGCTCGCGAGGCGCGCTCACGCCGACCGGACCTGGCGATCTTGTTTACGTCCGGCGAGACCCGCGAGATCAAGGACCCGGCGGCCGCGCTGCTCCGCAAGCCGGTCACTCAGGAGCAGCTGGCACACGCGGTGCGGCAGGCACTCGATGACGATCAAGGCGATCTCCGAACCATTCGGAACGCGTAGGTTGGGCTGACGATAGGGAACACGGCTTTGGTCACCCTTTCGCCGATGCGTCTTGGGTTCCCCAACCGGAGACGAGACTTCGGCCGCACGCCCGGGTACGCCGACTTTAGTCGGCACCCGGGGAGGCGGACGTCAGTCCGGCGCGCGGGCGCGCTCGGGCGACTGAAGTCGCCCGTCCCCGGGAGCCGGATGAATCCGGCGTACCCGGGTAGAACCTTTCCCGGAAATCACCTTAAGGAAATCGTCGGATTAAACCGCGCCCGGTGCGATATGCGTCATTTGTTGGAATGGCTTGGCCGCGCCAGCCCCGACGACTGTCGGAGCTGG
>NZ_JAABRP010000198.1 GCF_011390875.1 Thiocapsa sp. | reverse complement strand
TCCCCGCTCCAACGCCGAAGTCCCCACTCCCGCTGGGTAGAGCAAAGCGAAACCCCCACAGCGCCGAGCCGGATATCGGGTGACGGGTTGCATACGAAAGCCGTCGGCGCCACCTCCCTCACCAGAAACGCGGTTGGAAAGCGTCCGACCTGCGATCACTCCACGGTGCGCCCGCGAGCGCGCTTCAGACAAAGGCCGACTCATGTCCGAACTTACGCTCGACGAGCGCTGCTCGCTCACGCGCCGCATCATGTCGCTGCTGGAAGGCTGGAATCTCGGTGCGAGCGATATCCTGGTGCTTCTTCAATTGCCGGCCAGCATCAAGGCGCGGAACCTCTCGCGCTATCGGGACGAGGAATGCTTCCCGGACGATCCTCAGGTCAATCGCCGTCTGTCGTACCTCGTGCGGATCGAAGACGCCCTGCATACCTATTTTCCGCGCAACCCGGAAATGCGCCACCTCTGGGTCAAACGCGCCAACAAGCAATTCAATCAACGCGCGCCGATCGCCGTGATGGTCGAGGACGGCGAGAGCGGGCTGATCTCGGTCCTCTCGCATCTGGACTGCACCTTCGCGTGGGACATGACGGGGTCAAAGGCCGAATACGGCACGGGCTGACCAGCCGACCTAGCCGATCTCCGGAAAGCTCAAAACCCGTAGCTTGTGCTGACGATAGGAAGCACAAAGACCGCCGGCGGTCGTTGTGCCTCGCACGGCTCGGCACAACTGACTACTGTCGACCGAGTGTATCGTCGGCAAGCCAGTCGCGCGGTTTGAGGAAACGCTCGTAGAGCTCGGCCTCCGGGCTGCCGGGTTCGGGGCGGTAGTCGTAACGCCAGCTCACCTCCGGCGGCAGGGACATCAGGATCGACTCGGTGCGCCCGCCCGATTGCAGCCCGAAGAGCGTGCCTCGGTCGTAGACCAGGTTGAACTCCACGTAGCGACCGCGACGGTATTTCTGAAAGGCGCGCTCCTCGTCGCCGTATTGTTTCGCCCAGCGGCGATTCACGATGGGAAGGTAGGCCGGCAGATAGGCTTCGGCGACGCTGCGCATGAAGGCGAAGCTGTGGTCGAACCCTCCTTCGCTTAGATCGTCGAAGAAGAGCCCGCCGACGCCGCGGGGCTCCTCGCGATGCTTGAGATAAAAATAGCGGTCGCACCAGTCCTTGAAGCGTGGATAGACGTCCTCCCCGAACGGCAGGCAGGCCTCGCGTGCGGCACGGTGCCAGTGCCGCACATCCTCCTCGAAGCCGTAATACGGCGTTAGATCGAAGCCGCCGCCGAACCACCAGACCGGTTCGGCGTCGGGTCGCTCCGCGATGAAGAAACGCACGTTTAGATGCGAGGTCGGCACATAGGGGTTCTGCGGATGCACGACCAAGGACACGCCCATCGCCTGGAAGCCGCGACCGGCCAGCTCGGGCCGATTCGCGCTCGCCGAGGGCGGCAGGCGCTCGCCGAAGACATGCGAGAAATTGATGCCGCCGCGCTCGAAGACGGCCCCGTCCTGCATAATGCGTGTACGTCCGCCACCGCCGCCCGGACGCTCCCAGGCGTCCTCGCGGAAGCCCGCTCCGCCGTCGGTCTCGCGCAGTGCCGCGCAGATGCGGTCCTGCAGATCGAGCAGATAGGTTTTGACGGCGTCGGCGTCGGGTCGATCGGACATCGCGGCAACTCCTCGCAGGTGCGGTTATCATGAGACGGTCGGTCGGATAGTATCCAATCTTGACCCGCAGCGGTCCCTCTCGCCCGAGTCGCCGTGACTGGCCTCCAGTCCTGCGAGTCCTGCGAGCCATAACACCATAAGGAGACAACCCGATGTCCATCGCCCTGCGCTCGCTGCTGATTGCCCCCGTCCTGCTCGCCGGCTCCGCCCTTGTCTCGGCCGATCAAGCCGTCGCCTTTCTGTCCTTTCAGTCGTCGGTCCCGGATGCCTGGGTCGCCGAGACGCCCAAGAGCGAGATGCGCCAGCTCCAGTTCAAGGTACCGGCGTCCCCCGGCAGCGAGGGCAGCGACGGGGCGGAGTTTGTCGTCTACTTCTTCGGACCCGGTCAGGGCGGGACGCTGGATGCCAACATCGAGCGCTGGCAGTCGCAGTTTCAAGGCCCCGACGGCAAGCCTGTCGAGCCGACGGTGACGCAGATCGGCACCGAGACGATCCCCGCTACTCTGGTGGAGCTGCGCGGGAGTTACGGCCGCAGTGTCGGCATGGGTCCCGGCGACGATGTGCAGACGGATCGGATGCTCCTCGCGGGCGTCATCGAGACGCCGCAAGGCAATCTCTTCCCGCAGATGCACGGCCCGGCGGAGCTGGTCGCCGCACAACGCGACGGCTTCGTCGCGTTCGTGAAGGGGATCCAGCCGGCCGCCCCAACGACGCCGTAAACCCTGCTTCGGGACGCCAACAGGATGCCACGTCGGATCATATTGCTCATCGTTGCGATCCTGGTCGTGGGCGCCTTTGCCGGCGCCGCCGGCCTGGTGTGGGTCGCCAAACGCGGCGAGCCGAGCTACACGGGCAGCCTGGCCATTCCCGGGCTCGAAGCCCCGGTGCGCGTTCGCTACGGGCCGCACGCCGTCCCGACGATCGAGGCCGACAGCGTCCATGATCTGCTGTTTGCCCAGGGATATGTCGTGGCCCGCGAGCGGATGTGGCAGATGGATCTGCTTCGCCGACTCGCCGGTGGGCGTCTGGCGGAGGTGTTCGGGGCCTTGGTGCTGCCGGCGGATCGCTTCTTTCGCACCATGGGGCTCGATCGCGAGGCCGAGCGCAGCCTGGCGGTATTGAACCTCGAGGAGAGGTCTCTTCTCGATTCCTATGCGGCGGGCGTAAACGCCTATCGGATCGAGGCGACGGCCGAGCGTCGCCTGCCGCTCGAGTACCTGGTCGTCGGTGCCGACCCCGCGCCCTGGACTCCGCAAGACAGCCTCCTGATCGGTGGCTATATGGCCTGGACGCAGTCCTACAACCTGCGCGCCGAGCTGACCTTCCTGCGTCTGGCGGCCCGCATCGGCCCGGAGCGGGCGCGCGAGCTCTTTCCGACCGATGTCGGCATTCCGGCGCCGGAGGTGTCGCCCGAGCTGGTGCGAGAGCTGGCGCAGGAACAGGGGCGGACCCCCATGCGCGGTGACCGGCAAGGGCCGACGATCGAGCCCGCGCTGCAGATCGTTGCCCGACTCGGCCTGCCCTTGCCCGCGGCGGCGAGCAACGGCTGGGCGGTGAACGGGCCCCGAACGGCCGAGGGCGAGGCCCTGCTCGCCAACGACCCCCATCTGGCAGGCTCCATGCCGGGGATCTGGTACATGCTGGAGCTGATCGCGCCGGACCTGCATGTTGTCGGGGCGAGCCTGCCCGGTGTTCCGCTGGTGATGATCGGGCACAACCGGGATCTCGCCTGGGGCTTCACCAGCACCATCGCCGATACGCAAGATCTCTTCGTCGAGCGTCTCATGCCCGACGGCGAGAGCGTCGAGCGTGCTAACGGGCGGTTCGAGCCGATCGCGACGCGGGTCGAGCGCATCTCGGTGAAGGGCGCCGACCCGGTTGACTTGGTGATCCGCTCCACCGGCAACGGCGTGATCGTCAACGATATCCTGGGTCCGATCACCAAGACGCCCATGGACTTGCCGAGCCTCGACACGTCCCATCTGCTGGCCCTGCGCGAGACCAACGATCTCCCGGACCGCGCATTTTCCGGCCTGCTGCGTCTCAACCAAGCCGAGACGCTCGAGGAGGCCGCCGAGGCCATCCTGGAGTTCAAACACGTCGTCCTCAACCTCATGACGGCGCACCGCGACGGCGGCATCGCCCTGCAGGTCAGCGGGGTCCTGCCGCAGCGAGGTAAGGGCTCGGGCGCTTTCCCCTCGCCGGGTTGGGTCGACGGCTATGCCTGGCAGGGCCTCGTACCGCAGCCGCGCAACCCGCGGCGTGTCGATCCGCCCGGGGCGGCCTTGATCACCGCCAACAACCGCATCGTTCCGGTGGACTATCCGGTGACCATCAGCAACGCCTGGATGGCGCCGTTTCGTGCCGAGCGCATCGCCGAGCGGCTTGATGCGGCCGGTTCCTTGACGCCCGATGCGATGGCGGACATCCAAACCGATCGCGTCAGCACTCAGGCACGGCTTGCCAAGGCCGCCCTGCGCAGCATCGAGATCGATCTGCAGGCGGTTGATCAGGCGGCCTGGAACATCGCCGCGACGGAGTTGCTCGACTGGGACGGCGACTCGGCGGGGTCGAGCCGTTCCGCGGCCTTCTTCGCCTTGCTCGAACCGGCGCTCTACAGAGCACTCTACGAAGACGAGCTGGGCGAGGACCTCGAAGCCATGACGGCGATGGCCATGTTCGCCTACAGTCCCCTGCAGGAGATGCTCCGCAGCGGCCGGTCGAGCTTCTGGGACGATGTGTCGACGAGCTGGACCGAGGGCCCGGCCGATATCTGGGCGCGCGCCATCAAGGCCGCTAAGGTGGATCTGGATGCCCGATTCCGCAACCCGGAAGACGCGCGGCTGGACCGGATTCGCACCGTGACCTTCCCGCATGCCTTCGGTACCCTGCCGCTCGTCGGGCGTCTCTTCAACGTCGGCCCGATTGGTGTGGGCGGGGGTGCGGATACGGTGAACGTCATGAAGCCGATGCCGCTCGCACCGGAGGAGTCCGTCTTTATCCCTTCGATGCGGGTCGTCTACACCCCCGCGGATTGGGCAGGCACCCGCGGCGTGCTGCCGCTCGGTCAGTCCGGGCACCTCTTTTCGCCGCACCGAACGGATCAGCTCGATGCTTGGCTGACGGGCGCAACCTATTCCTGGCCCTGGAACGGGCCGAGCGAGCAAGAGTCGATCGGTGTTCTGATGCTGGCACCGGGTCTTTAAACCGCGCCCTGTGCGGTATGCGTCATTTGTTGGCGTGGCTTGGCCACGCCGGCTCCGACGACTGTAGGAGCCGACGCGGTTTAGGTCTCCAGCCAGAAGGTCACGGGTCCCACGTTGACCAGGCCGACCTGCATGTCTGCACCGAAGCGCCCGGTCGCAACCCGAGGATGAGCGGCATGCGCCCGGGCGACCAAGTCATCGAACAAGCGCTTGCCCTCCTCGGGCGGCGCGGCGGAGGTGAAGCTCGCGCGGGTCCCTTTCCGGGTGTCGGCAGCGAGTGTGAATTGCGGCACCAACAGAAGCCCGCCGCCGACGTCGCGCAGGCTGAGATTCATGCGGTCGCTGGCGTCCGGGAAGACCCGATAGCCGAGCAGACGCTCCAGCAAACGTTCTCCACGGGCGGGCGTATCGCCCCGCTGCACGCCGACCAAGACCACAATGCCGCGCTCGATGGCGCCGATCGTCTCGCCCGAAACCTCCACATGGGCGCGGGAGACACGCTGCAGTAAACCGATCATGCTGAATCCTGAATCGCGTCCGGAGTGGGCAGGGCTACTTAGGCTTTGGGATCGGCCCGGTCTTGATCCATGATCTTGGCGAGACGCGATTCAGGAGATTGAAGGCGATTTCCGGGAATCATCATCCCGGTTGTACATGTCCAGACGCCCCTCAGGAGCCTGAGGGCGGACGAATTCGCATCGACACGCCGGTCGTTCCTTGCGCATACGATCGGCCAGAAGTAGTGGCGCCACGCGTCGCGAAGCGCCGCCCTCCGGGACCGACGACTTGCAGTCGTCCTCTTCCACAGGCCCGACGGCCGGCGGGGTCGCGCTCAACGCGACGCGCTCTTTGTGATACCACATGGAATTGGTCGTTTTGAATTAACCAAGCTCATCGGCAAAGCGGTCGGTCGCCGCCACCAATGCCATGCGGATGCCGGGCTCGAAGGCCGAGTGACCGGCATCCGCAATCACCTGAAGCTCGGCGCTCGGCCAGGCCTGATGAAGATCCCAAGCCGAGCGCATCGGACAGATGGTGTCGTAGCGACCTTGGATGATGATGCCCGGGATGTCTTGGAGACGATGCGCGTCTTCGAGCAGCTGATTCGGTCGGAAGAAGGACCGATTCATGAAATAGTGGCATTCGATCCGCGCCAGGCTCAAGGCGACATGTGGGTGGGCGAAGTGCGCCTCGATGTCCGGATTCGCCCGCAGCGTCGCGGTGCGTCCTTCCCAGACCGACCAGGCCTGCGCCGCGGAGAGCCGGGTCGCCGGGTCCTCGCCGGTCAGGCGCTTGTGATAGGCGCAGAGCAGGTCACCGCGCTCCTCGACCGGGATCGGGGCGAGAAACTGCTCCCAATAGTCCGGGTAGATCCAGCTCGCACCCTGTTGATAGAACCAACGAATCTCTTCGTCGCGACAGAGAAAGATCCCGCGGACCACCAGCGCCGTGACACGCTCCGGATGGGTCTCGGCATAGGCGAGTGCGAGCGTCGAGCCCCAGGAGCCTCCGAAGACCAGCCAGCGCTCGATCCCGAGTCGCTCGCGGATCCGCTCGATGTCGGCGACCAGATCCCCGGTCGTGTTGGCCGTCAGGGATGCGTGCGGTGTCGAGCGTCCGCAGCCACGCTGATCGAACAGGACCGCGCGATAACGCGCCGGGTCGAAGAACGCGCGATGTGCCGGCTCGCAACCTGCACCCGGTCCGCCGTGCAGAAAGATCGCGGGGATGCCGTCCGGTCGACCGCATTCCTCGACGTAAAGCCGGTGGTCGTGGTCGACGTCCAGCGTATGGGTCGCAAAGGGCTCGACGGGGCGATAGAGATCGGGCATGGGCTTTTGTGTTCCAACGCTATCAACACGCTCAGCAACGCTTCAAAAACAACCGAAACCTGTAGGATGGGTAGAGCGCAGCGAAACCCATCCAGCCCACGTCAAGGGTATCGGACCGAAACCCGGCAACGCCTTGGTTTGGAGGATGGGTTTCGCTGCACTCTACCCATCCGCTACGCGCTACAACGTAATGCCGAGCCGCGACAGCCGTGTCGCTTTTTTTTGTCGTCTATAACCTAAACCGCGTCCTGCCGTCGCTGCTTGTCGCGTTGAGGCTCGATCCACCCCCGGACCCGACCTGTCGCTCCGGACGCGGTTTAGCTCCGGTTTAGCCGCGACTGGCCCGCTTGCGGTCGTTCTCGGTGAGATGCCGCTTACGCACCCGGATCGCCGCGGGCGTGATCTCGACCAGCTCGTCGTCTTCGATGAACTCAAGCGCCTGCTCAAGGGTGAACTTCACCGGCGGGGTCAGCAGGATGTTCTCGTCCGAGCCGGCGGCGCGGATGTTGGTCAACTGCTTGGCCTTGAGCGGATTGACCGTGAGATCGTTGTCGCGCGAATGGATCCCGACCACTTGGCCTTCGTAGACCTCGTCGCCCGGGGAGACCATCATGCGTCCGCGCTCCTGCAAGCTGAAGAGCGCGTAGCCCAGCGCCTTGCCGGTGCCGTTGGAGATCAGCGCACCGTTGCGCCGCGGGGCGATGCCGCCCGGATTGGCGGGGCGATAGCGGTCGAAAATGTGGTATTTCAACCCGGTGCCCGAGGTCATGGACATGAAATCGGTCTGGAAGCCGATCAGGCCGCGCGAAGGAACCTCGTAATCCAGGCGCACCCGGCCCTTGCCGTCCGGGACCATGTCCTTGAGCTCGCCGCGACGCTCGCCGAGCGCCTGCATGATCGCGCCTTGCGAGGTCTCCTCTACGTCGACCGTGAGCTGCTCGTAAGGCTCGCAGATCTGTCCGTCGATCTCGCGGAAGATGACCTCGGGGCGTGAGACGGCAAGCTCGTAGCCCTCGCGGCGCATGGTCTCGAGCAGGATCGACAGATGCAGCTCCCCACGTCCGGAGACCCGGAACTTCTCCGGGTCGTTGCCTTCCTCGACACGCAGGGCGACGTTGTGGATCAACTCGCGCTCGAGCCGGTCCTTGAGCTGGCGCGAGGTCAGATATTTGCCGTCGCGCCCGGCGAAGGGCGAGGTGTTGACCTGGAAGGTCATGGTCACGGTCGGCTCGTCGACGGTGAGCGGGGGCAGTGCCTCGGCGTGATCCGGATGGCAGAGCGTGTCGGAGACGTTCGGCGCCTCGATGCCGGTCAGGGCGACGATGTCCCCGGCGGTGGCGAGCGGCACTTCGTGGCGCTCTAGCCCGAGATAACCGTAGACGATGCCGACCTTGGCCTTATAACGCCCGCCGTCCGGCTTGACCACGACGATCTGCTGGTTCGGCCGTACGCTGCCGTGGCGGATGCGCCCGAGTGCGATGGCACCGACGAACGAGCTGTAGTCGAGCGTGGAGATCTGCATCTGGAAGGGCGAGTCCGGATCCACCTCGGGCGCGGGGCAGTGCTCCACGATCGCCTCGAAGAGCGGCGTCATGTCGCCCTCGCGCACCTCGTTGTCGAGCCCGGCATAGCCGTTCAGGGCCGAGGCATAGATGATCGGAAAATCCAGCTGCTCGTCGCTCGCGCCGAGTCGGTCGAAGAGATCGAAGACCTGATCGATGACCCAATCCGGGCGCGCCCCGGGGCGGTCGATCTTGTTGATGACCA
>NZ_JAABRP010000197.1 GCF_011390875.1 Thiocapsa sp. | reverse complement strand
CCGCAGGTGCGCGAGTTGCCGACGTCCAGCACCATGTCGACCGGCACCGCCGGCTGCACGTCGGTCGCCTTGTTGCCGAGCAGCTTGATCTCGGGGATGCACCCTGCCTCGCCGATCACGGCGAGCAGGTTCAGATAATGGGCATGGTGGGCGAGACGCTCGCGCTCCGCCTCCACGTCCTCGGGCGGCAGACGCAGGCGCGGACCTGCGCGCTCGTCGAAAACCTCCTGGATCCAGCCCGCCACCCAAGGCAACTCCGGGAACCAGCCGATCTCGTGGGCGCGGTGCGCGAAGGCGAAGGCCGCGCCCGCACCGACATCGGCCTCGGTCGGGGCCAGATAGCGCAAGTCCTCGGCATCGGCCAGCAGATTGGTGTCGATGGCGAGGGTCAGCCGATGGGTGTGATCGGTCGAGGCAGCCTCCTCCGTGGACAGGGCCAAGAGGCGCAGCCGCGCCCAGGTCTCGGGACCCGACGCGAAGCGCCTCGGCGGGTGCAGTCGCAGCACGGGCACCGGCAGCCAGATGCCGTCGAGCAGGCGCGCCGAATCGTCGACCGGCACGCTCAGTTGAGACTTCAGCGGAATGCCCGGACGGTCAGGCCAGTAGAGCTGGTTGGTGCGCTCGTCATAGAGCAGACGCGCGAGCGAACGGTTGCTCTCCTGCACCACGAACTCACCCGGCAGGGCCTTGCGCAACGCGAGGGTCAAGCCGAAGTCGAGAAACTGGACGCCGCTGTCGGCGATCAGTGTCACCTTGGTTTCGAAATTCACCAGTCTCGCGAGCATGGCCTGTGACCTAAACCGCGCCCGGCGCGGTATGCGATGTTTTTGGATGGGGTCGGCCTCGGCAGACTTGACGACCGTTGGAGCCGGCGCGGTTTAGTCTATTAAAAACCATATCAATTTAAACCGCGTCCCCGCCGAGTGCTGTGTGGATGCACCAAACGTCGAACCCTCTCTCGCTCGGCACAACCTAAAGCGCCGTTGCGCGAGGGGGGCCTTGGTCATCCTTTCGTCCAGGCATCTTGAGCTCCCCGACCGGACGCAAGACTCCGGGTACATGCCCGGGTACGCCGACTTCAGTCGGCACCCCGGGAAGGCGGACTTCAGTCCGCCGCAAGGGCGCGCTCGGGCGACTGAAGTCGCCCGCCCCCGGGAGCCGGATGAATCCGGCGTACCCGGGAGGTCCCGGTCGGCGACCTGAACACTGCCGATGCGGCAAGGAAACGATGATCGAGGCCGAGAGGGCGTTTCATCGACTCATTCGCCCGCCGCACCCTGCACGTCGAGCGAGAAGGTACCACCACCGGGATAACGGCCGACGCAGTCGGGTTTGCCGTCCTTGCCCGGCGCGCACTCCACGCTCGGCCGACCGAAGTTGGTGCCGTCGGCGCAGCGGATATCCCCGCTGCTGTCGATGACCAGCCGCTCGCCCTTCACGGATGCCGCGGCGCCGCTTTGGCAGATGCTGCCGTCGTGGCGCTTGAGTCGCAATTGACCCTGACCCTCTTGGGTGCGGTATTCCATCTGGATCGGCAGACCTGTCTTGGGATCTTGCAGGGAGGTGGCGGTGCGCCAGCCGCTGGTCAGGCCGTCGAGCGCCTGCGGGGTCGCGCCCGGTTTGGACACGCCCGGAGTGGTGCTCGGTCCGGCTGCGCCGCCCTTGGCCGATGCGGTGCCCGGAACCGCACCGGGCGCGCCTTCGGCTTCGCCTGCGGTCGAGCCGGGTAGACCGGGCGTTGCCGGGATCGCGTCGCCCTCCCCGGTCGGCGGCTCGGTGCCTTCCTCGGACGAGGCGGCGTCCGAGGTGTCCAGCTCCGGGGGCGTCTCGGAAGACCCCTCCTCGGCCGCTTGCCCCTCCGCCGGTGCCCCGTCACCATCGGCCGCAGTCGGATCGGACAGCGTGGGATCCGGCGCAGGATCGACGATACCGGTATCGGCATCGGGATCGACCGCGTCGACATCGGTCGGCAGGGCTGCGTCGCCGGTGGGATCGATCGGGGCCGAAGCGTCCGGGGCCAGGTCGCTCGGAAGCGTGTCGGTCAAAGGCAACTCGCCATCCGCGACCGGAACCTCGCCCTCGATCGGCACAGTCTCGGACGCATCCGGATCGAGCTCCTCGTCGAGGACCGGTGGCAGCCCCTCGGTCCCCTCCCCCGCATCCGCTCCGATCGTCTGGTCGAGGACCGATGGCCCCTCGGACAGGCTCTCGGAATCGACCGGCAGGGTCGTCGATTCGGTCTCCGAGACCGTCGTCTCGTCCACTGCAACACCTTGGTCCGTCACCGAGATGGCGCTGGTGTCGGTCGTTCGGTCACTTCGCAGGTCACGCTCGATCAGGGTGCGGTCCCGGAGATGTCCGGAATCGATCGTCACATCGCGAATGACCGACTCGTCCCGAATCGAGGGGTCGACCAAGAGCGGATCCTCGGCGGGCGGCTCCGCGAGGATCGGCGAGAGCTCCTCCGCAACCCAGTCCGGGATCCATTCGGGGGCCCATTCGGCGAGCGGCGTCGAGGACTCGGACACGCAGCCGCGCAACAGGAAGAGAAGCAGCAGCACCAGCGCGAGAAGAAGGAGCGGAAACCAGATCCACCAGGGGAGGCCGCGGCGAGTCACCGGGGCCGGGATCGGACTCGCGTCTTGCCGAGCCTCGTCGGTCAGGTCGAGCGACCACTCCGTCGGCGGGGCGGCAAACCGTCCCAGATTCACCAAGGGGTCGGAGCCGACGGCCTCGCGATCGCGGACAAAGCCCCAAAAGCTCACCACCGGGCGGCCGTCGACCAGATAGACGTGGTCCTCGTCCGGGAAGTTGAAGACATGGGCGAGCAGCCTGGCGAAGACCTGACGCTCGGGGTCGGGATCGGCCTGCAGGGTGCGCGCGAGTTCGTCGATGCGGGTGCGATTCTCCAAGAGCTGGCTTTGGGCCGAGAGCCGCTCCTCGGGGCTCGCGGCACTCCAAGGCACGACCGGGCCGGGACGCGGGGCGTACCAATCCAGCGTATCGCCGTCCTCGTTGCGCTGCGGGATGGCGAAGCTATCGGCGAGATCCGGGCCGAGCCGCCGAGCCAAGGCGGCGCGCAGTTGAGCCGCGGCGAGATACACCGGGTGGCCGACGGCGCCGACCGGGTGATAGTCGGTGAGTGTTCCGGTGCGTAGTAAAGGTCCGATCATGGTTGCTTGAGTCCCTCGCCGACGGACGTTTCCAGTTTTTCCAGGGTGTCGCAGCGCAACAGTGCCTCGTCGAGCCGACCGCGGATCGCACGCAGCGGCTCGCGCTCGGCGTCCTCGGCGGTCAGCTCCAGATCGAGCGTTCGCAACGCGGCACAGTCCATTTGAGCATCCACCAGCTTTTGACGATAGGTTTGGGCGCGGGCGCAGCGGGCAAGCTCCGTGTCGAGCCGCTCGCGCACGGCCGCGAGCGGTGCGCGGGCGACATCGAGTTCCGCCGACTCGCGATCGAGCTTGAGGAGGGCCGGACAACCGCCGTCGTCCGCCTCCAGTGCGGCATCCAGCGCGGCGACGAGCCGATCGGCCTCGGCGCAGCGTGCAAGCTCACGGGCCAGTCGCTCGCGGACCGGTCGCCAAGGCGTCTCGTCCGGCGGATCCTCGGGCGCCTGCTCGGACAACGGCTCGGACAACGGCTCGGACGTGGTCAGACCGACCCCAACGCCCAGCTCGGCCAACTCCGCACAGTTACCGAGGCGACGCTCCAGCTCGGACGCCGCCTGCGCCGAGGTCTCGCAGACACCGATGCGCTCGTCGAGCCGCGCGACGATGCCGGCGAAGGGCTCGCGGCCAAAGTCCGGTCCGGACGGCGGAGGCTCGCCGTCTGACCCGGTGACACCCTGTCGAATTTCGGCGAGCCGCGCGCAATCCCAATCAGCGGCGATCACCTCGCGATCGAGCGACTCGGCCGCCGCACAGCGGGCCTGCTCGGTGGTGATCTGCTCGCGCAGCTCGGCGTAGCCGGTACGCTGCGGATCGAGTCGGTCGATCCGCAGCGCGAGCGCTCCGAGCCGATCCGGCCCGGCGCAGGCCGCGTCGAGACCCGCTTGAAGCTCGGCCGCAAGCGAGTCTGACTCGCGCCGATCGAGCCAAAGCCAGCCGCCGCCCGCGAGACCGGTCCCGAGGAACAGCACAATTGCACCGGCCCCGCCCCAGGGGAAACGACGCCGCACAAGCGGCTCGGGCGCAGAGGCCGAGGCGAGAGTAGGTCCGGGCGCACGTCCACGCCTAGCCTCCTCGACCAGCACGAACCCCCAGAGCGTCAGCACCGGCTCGTCGCCGATCACATAGACGTGGGAGTCATCCGGATAGCGGGTCGCGGCGCGCAGGATCGCGGCGATGGACTCAGAGCCCTTCACCCGCGTCGGCAGTGCATCGGCGAGCCTGCGCAAGGCATCGAGCCGCTCCTCGAGCTTGGCCTTCATGGCGGCGCGGCGCGCGGCCGGCAGGGCCGTCAGGCGCGTCGGCTGACCCGGAAGATCGCTGTACCAGTCGACCGTCTTGCCGTCGGTGCAGGGCACGGGCAAGGCGAAGACCGATGCGGCAACGCCCGGCAGATGACGGCGGATGAGGTTCTGAAGCTCGCGATGCAGCTCGTCGAGCCCGGCAAGCTCCTCGGTCGGCAGTCGATAGCCGCTGATGTCGACCCGTGCGACCCGCAGTGATGGTGCCAACCAAACCTCCTATGGCCTGCCCTAAGCCCGCCCCGAGCGAGAACTTCGCGGAGGTCGGGTGAGCACAGCGTAACCCGACATACGCAGTATCGACGACCGCTCGCGGTATGGCACAAACGACGGCGATCTGCGCGGTCGCGATGCGGCCCACCGCACGCGCCGCTACTGAAGGATCACGGCTCCCGCCAACCACGCTGCCGCGCCTTGCGGCCCCAGATCCAGACATACTGCGCACCGCTGACGACAACCGTCACGAAACAGGCCCAGACCATCGTGTCGATCAGGCCTTCGGGGAGCCGGAAAGGTCCGGCAGCCATGATAACCATCACCACCAGCACGATCTGCAGGACGGTGTTGAGTTTACTGATCGGCAGGGGCTCGGCCTCGACTGCCTCGACACGGTAGTTGTAGACGACGGCCCCGGCGACAATCACGAGATCCCGAACGATAACGGCGATCACGAGCCAGACCGGGACCAGCCCCTGCCAACCCAAGATCAGAAAACAGCCGACCAGCAACGCCTTGTCGGCGAGCGGATCGAGGATGCCGCCCAAACGCGTACGCCAGTCGAAACGCTTTGCCAAATAGCCATCCAGGCCGTCGGACGCACCCGCCGCGGCGAACAGGACCAAGGCCCATCCATACTCCTGGCGTAGAAGCAGATACATGACAGGTACGACTGCGACGAGTCGCAGGACGCTGATGATGTTCGGAAGATCCCTGAGCTGCACGCAAACACTCCGGTCGCCGGGGCGGCACCAAACCTTGATGCCTGTCCGGTTGATGCTAGTCCGGTCTTTGGCGTCTGTCCAAGACCAATCCAGGCGACCGCGACACCCCGGCCGAGCGGAGATCGATCGAGCGCACTGTGCCCGGCGTCACGATGGTAAAACCAGCGACCCGTACTGCGGTTACGGCCGGACTGTTAGAATAGGCGGCCATACCCGTCCCTTGGAGCCAAAGCGTGACGCAGGATTCCGCCCCGCCCTCATCGCCGTCCCTCAGTTATCGCGACGCAGGAGTCGACATCGACGCCGGCGCCAGGCTGGTCGAGCGTATCAAGCCGCTCGCCGCCGCCACCGCTCGACCCGGCGTCATCACCGGCCTGGGCGGATTCGGGGCGCTCTTCGAGCTCCCGCTCGCCGATTATCGGCAACCCGTGCTGGTTTCCGGCACGGACGGCGTGGGCACCAAGCTCAAGCTCGCAATCGATCTGGGTCGGCACGACAGCATCGGGATCGACCTGGTCGCCATGTGCGCGAACGACATCCTGGTGAGCGGCGCCGAGCCCTTGTTCTTTCTCGACTACTACGCCACCGGCAAGCTCGATGTCGAGGTCGCCGCATCGGTCATCTCGGGCATCGCGCGCGGCTGCGAGCTTGCCGACTGCGCCCTGACCGGCGGCGAGACGGCCGAGATGCCGGGCATCTATCGCACGGGCGACTACGACCTTGCCGGCTTCTGTGTCGGGATCGCGGAGAAGGCGGATCTCATCGTCCCGGATCGGGTTCAACCGGGCGACGTACTGATCGGCCTCGCCGCGTCCGGTCCGCACTCCAACGGCTACTCGCTGATCCGCAAGGTCATCGAGGTGAGCGGTGCGGATCTCGGCGAGGATCTGGACGGGGTCAGCCTCGGCGAGCGACTGTTGGCACCGACCCGCATCTATGTCAGGTCCGTCCTGCCCTTGACGCGCGCCATCAGGGTGCACGCCCTCGCCCACATCACGGGCGGCGGACTGACCGAGAATCTGCCGCGGGTGCTGCCGGACGACACCCGAGCCGTCCTGGATCTCGCAAGCTGGACACGCCCGCCGGTTTTCGACTGGCTCCAGTCCAAGGGCGGCATCGACGATGCCGAGATGCTGCGGACCTTCAACTGCGGCATCGGGATGGTGGTTGCCGTCGCCGCGGGGGATCTCGACCAAGCGCTCGGGCTGCTGCGCGCCGGCGGCGAGGATGCGCGGGTGATCGGACAGGTCGAGGCGGGTCAAGGGCCGTCGTCGGTACGCTATGTCGGCGAGGCCGCGCATGCCTGACGGCGGACGTCTGCGCGTCGTTGCCCTGATCTCGGGCAGCGGCAGCAACCTGCAGGCATTGATGGACGACGCGGCAAAGGGGGGAGACTTCGAGATCGTCGCCGTCATCAGCAACCGCGCAGATGCCTTCGGCCTGGAACGGGCCCGGCGCGCCGGGATCCCGGCCGAGGTGCTGGACCATCGCGACTTCGCGGGACGCGAGCCCTACGAGGCCGAGCTGCTCGCCCTGATCGATCGCTATGCGCCCGGCTTGGTGATCCTGGCCGGCTTCATGCGCATCCTCACGCCCGCTTTCGTCCAGCACTATGCCGGGCGGATGCTCAACATCCACCCCTCGCTTCTACCCAAATTCCGGGGGCTTCAGACCCATCAGCGCGCTTTGGACGCCGAGGAGCGCGAGCATGGCGCCAGCGTCCACTTCGTCACACCCGAGCTCGACGGCGGACCTGTCGTCATTCAGGCTCGACTTGCCATCCATTCGGAAGAGGATGCCGCGACATTGGCGCAACGGGTACTCGCGCAGGAGCACATCATCTATCCGCGGGCGGTCGGCTGGTTCGCGCAGGGGCGCCTGCGACTGGGGGAGGATAGCCGGCCGTGGTTGGACGGCGCGCCGCTGACGTCGCCGATCATGATCGATACCGCGACCGGTTGAAGCGATTTCCGGGCACACGCATCCCGATTGTACATGGCACGTAGGCGACTTTGGTCGCCCCGACCCGGTCGTCGCTCCTTTCTAAAGAGCGTCCAGAGCGAGATGCTTATTCTCGAGTGAGATCGACGTTTGTTGCATCCAGGATCCTTAGCGGGGCCGCAGTATAGAATAATCCACTCTTAAATATTCTAAACCGCGCCGACTCCAACGGTCGTCAAGTCTGCCGGGGCCGATCCCATGCAAACACGTCGCGTACCGCGCCGGGCGCGGTTTAATGCTCACACTTGTCGAGCTTCTCGCGAGCCCCGGGGATCACCGACAGGAGAAAGGTCGAGACGAGCACGATCGGCGCGAGGATGATGAGCACGAGCGCGAAGAACAAAACGATCTGCTGCAGGTAGGCAAGGTCAGGCAGGACGAAGCGCACGGCCGTGAAGAGCAACAGGGCCGCGGCGAAAAAAATCGCCGAAACGACCACCCCTTCGCGCATGGTCCTGCAGCCGAGGATCAGCAACCGATGAACCATTCGTCATCTCCTCCGCGCTGTCGTGCGCACTATTTTCGCCGCGGCTTGGACTCGGCGTCCGAGCTGTCGCTGCCCGAACCCGTTCCGCCCGAGGACATGCTCGTCGCATTCGTGAGCATCTTCTGGAACATGTCCCACGAGGCCATGGTCCCGGTCACGTAGGGTTGGAACAGCTTGATCGGGTCGTAACCCTCGGTGCCTGAAACCATGCGCTCGCGGATATCGTCCATCAACTGGCGCTGAAAGGCTTCGACGTCCGGCAAACCGAACAGCTTGCGCATCTCTTCGGGCGTCATCTCGACATCGACACTAATCTTCATGCCTCTCTCCTTGGAGCGCGGCGCGGCACGGTGCCCCGCCTCTTCGATAACTCTGGACGATGACGAGGGTCTAAGCAAGCCGCCGCGCAACGACGCAGGACCGGGGGCGTCCGACTCGGTGGAGCAGTTCAGAGATCCCGAGACCGTCCGAGATCATTTTCGTTATTGTTGTCGACCATCGAGACGATTACGACAACATTACGACAACGACAACGAACAGTTCGACACCTCTGCCTTAGTGCGCTAAACCGCGCCGGCTCCGACGGTCGTCGGAGCCGGCGCGGCCAAACCAATCCAACAAACTACGCATCCCGTACCGGGCGCGGTTT
>NZ_JAABRP010000025.1 GCF_011390875.1 Thiocapsa sp. | reverse complement strand
TCGGCCCCGACCTATGAGCGAGATCGGAACCCCTGCGACGCCACCCGAAGAGCCTGCACCCGCGGAGCCGAAGGCCGATGCCCCCACGCCGTCTCGGCGGCGTCAGCGCATTCGGCCACTGCGCCTGTTCCTCGGCCTGGTCGCGTCCTTCACCCTGGTATTGGTCCTGATGCTGGGTCTGGTGCTCGGGACCCAGACCGGATTGCGCTTCGCGGTTGGGTTGGTCGAAGAGCTGGCCCCCGGCGTCCTCAGCGTCGAACGCGTCGAAGGTCGAATCACCGGGCGATTGGTCCTCGATCGGCTCGCAATACGGGTGGCCGACTTCGAGATGCGTGCCGGCCGGATCGGCCTGAACTGGTCGCCCGTCGCCGCCCTTCGCGGAGACCTGCCGATCGAGGTCCTGCGGATCCATGATCTGGATCTGGTGTTGCCGCCGAGCCCCGAAGAGCCCAAACCGCTCGTTCTGCCCGACATAGCCCTGCCGCTTCGCATCGCGCTGAACGAGGCGCAAGTCGAGCGACTGCGTCTGTTCAAGCACGGCGAGCCCGAGCCCTTTTTCGTGATCGAGGATGCGATCCTGTCCGCGAGCCTGCGGGGCAGCGAGCTCGACCTCGAGCGACTGGAGGTCGTGCTGCCGACACCGCGGCTCGCCGCGCGCGCTTTCGGTCGGGTCGAGCTCAGCGGCGACTATCCCTTGGATCTGGACCTCGACTGGGAGATGACTCAGGCCCCCGCGATCGCCCTGCAGGGTTCGGCGCAGCTCACGGGTGATCTGGCGTCGCTGCAAGTCCGACACCGTTTGAGCGGCTCCGTACAGGCGGATCTGGATGTTCGGGTCGACGACCCGCTCGGCAAGCCGGCTTGGGACGGTCGGCTGGAGATCCTCGGTGCGGATCTGCCCGACTTCGGGTCCGATCTGCCCGAGGTGGCGGTGACCGGCAGCCTGGAGACGCAGGGCGATCTCGAGAAGGCATCGGTCACGGGACAGCTCGATGCCCGTGCCCTGCAACTGCCGGATTTCGGACATCTCGCTGCCGTGCTGGATGTCGTCTGGGCCGAGCAGATCCTGGAGATCCGCAGTCTCGCGCTGACCGAGCAGGTCTCCGATGCCCTGCTGAATCTGACCGGCCGGGTCGATATGGGTGGAACACCCGGTCGCTTCGCGCTGGCCGGCCGATGGGAGCGCCTGCGTTGGCCTCTGAGCGGCGATACGATTGCCGAGTCACCCCGCGGGACACTCGATGCCTCGGGGGCCTTCGATGCCTTCGACTATGTCGTCTCGCTCGCAGCCCGGGGTCCGGATATCCCGGAGCTAACCCTGGATCTGAACGGCACGGGCTCGGACTCGGGAACGCGCATCGACGCCCTGAAGCTCGCCCTGCTCGACGGCGAGCTGCTCGGCGAGGGCGAGGTGATTTGGTCGCCCGAGGTGAGCTGGACGCTGAGCCTGAACGGCACGGATCTGAATCCGGTCGCCTTGGTCGAGGGGCTCGATGATCGGCTCTCGTTTCAGCTTTCGAGCGCGGGGGGGTTGGACGGGTTCGATTACGATCTGGCCGCCCGCTCGGTGGGCCCCGGTCTGTCGCCCTCGCAGCTGCGTCTCGGCGGTCGGGGCGACCGTCGCGAGACCCGAATCGAGACCCTGACGCTCGACACGCTCAACGGGCGCATCGTCGGTCTTGCCACGGTCGGTTGGGACCCCGAGGTCTCCTGGCAGGCGAGCTTGGACGTCGAGAACCTTGACCCGGGCATCGTTGCCCCCGAGTGGCCCGGCAACCTCGGTGGTCGCCTTACCAGTCGCGGGACTCTCGAGCCTGCGGGGCCCGACCTGGTCGCCGCCATTGAGCGGTTCGAGGGCATCCTGCGCGGCTATCCCGTCGTCGCCTCCGGTTCGGTCACCATGGTCGGGGAGACCATCCGGATCGAGGCCCTCAACGCGGCATCCGGTCCCAGCTCCTTGCAGGTCGCCGGACAGATCGACACGGCGCTGGATCTGAGCTTCGATCTGGAATCCTCCGACCTCGCGAGCTTGGCGCCCGAGGCCAGCGGCAGTTTGACCGCCCGCGGCAAGGTCTCGGGACCGCGCGCCGCGCCGCGCATCCTGCTTGAGCTTTCGGCGCGCGATGCGGAATGGGCAGGGCAGGGGATCGCCGGTCTGAACGGAACGCTGGATCTCGGGTTGTCTCCCGAGGATCCCTTCGAGATCCGTCTCGACGGCACGCGGCTCGTTGCCGGCGACATGACCTGGGACACCCTTGCGGTGCGTGGCGCGGGTAGGATCCCGGATCACCGCCTGGAGCTGTCGCTCAAGGGCGAGCCTGTCTCGGTGAGCTTCGAGGGTTCCGGCGGGCTCACTCGAGAAGGCGCCTACAGCGGGCGGATCGTGCGCCTGGATCTCGACACGACGACCTTCGGCGACTGGGGCTTGCGGCAACCGAGTCCGGTCTCGATTGCGGGTCCGAAGATCGCTTTCGGTCCCTTCTGCATCCGCGGGCCGAACGGCTCCGGCGGTTGTGCCGAGCTCAATCGCAGCACGGCCGAACGTGCGGTCGCGAGTCTTGATTTCGCCTTGGCCGATTTTGCACTGCTCGGGCCCGTGGTGCCGAGCAATCTCTCCCTGAGCGGCAATGCCGAAATCAAAGGACGCTTCGAGATCGCCGGCAATGTCCTGAGCGGCAGCGCAACCGCCGCGATCCCGCAAGGCTCGATCCAAGTGCTGATGGGCGGCGGCCGGAACGAGACCGTCGATTTCTCCGGGACGCGTCTCGGTCTGGAGGCCGGCGCACGCGCGCTCTCTGCCCGACTCGGTCTGCCGCTCGAAGGGCTCGGACGGGTGGACGGAACTCTTGACCTCGCGGGGTGGCGGCTCGACTCCCCGGCGCGACCAGGGCAGCCGCTTGCCGGCACCCTGCGCGGCGAGATTCGGGGACTCGATCGGGTCCCCAATCTGGTGCCCGACATCTCCGGGATGACCGGCGGCGTGGAGCTGGACTTGGGGCTGGACGGCACCCTCGCCGCACCGGCGCTGCGGGGCGATGCGCGGGTCCGGGATGTCGGCTTTACAGTCCCTTTGGTCGGGCTCAATGTGGCCGATCTCAACATCACGGCCAGCGCCCCGGCGATCGACCGGATGGAGCTGCAAGGCTCGGCGGACGTCGGCGGCGGCCGACTCGAGCTGACGGGCAACGCGCGCTTCGGCGGCGGCGGATTCGCCGCGCAAGCGCGCGCGTCCGGAACGAATCTCAAGGTTGCCGATACCGGCGAGTATTTTGCCTTGGTCTCTCCCGGTATCGATTTCGAGGCCAATTCTCAGGGAGCGCGTCTGAGCGGCGAGATCAAGATCCCGGAGGCGCGGATTCGACCCCGTTCCCTCCCCGCCGGGGTCAAGACGCAGTCGAGCGACGTCGTCCTTTTGGACCGGGAGCACCAGACGCCCTTTCCGCTCGCCGTCGACCTGCGTTTGATCCTCGGTGATCAGGTCACGATCGACGCCTTCGGCGTGCGCGGACGCCTGGCCGGGGAGCTGGCCTTGCTGCAAGCGCCCGGACGCGACATGCTGGGTAGCGGTCAGTTGCAGATCATCGACGGCCAATATCGGTTGACGACCGGGTTCGGGATTGCCGCCGAGATCGGTGCGCCGCTGAACATCGTCCAAGGCCGCATGATTTATGCCAGCAGCCCGATCGGTAATCCCGGTCTCGTCATCCAAGCCGAGCGTGACGGCGGAGCGACCGTCGCCGGTGTCCAGGTGCTCGGGACGCTGCGCGACCCGAAGCTCGCCTTCTTCTCGGAGACGGATCCCGGGATGACCCAGGCCGAGGTCACGAAATTTCTCTTGACCGGCGTCGCTCCGAGCGCGAGCGGCGATGCGGCGAACGCCGGCCTCGCGGTCGGGACCTACATCGCGCCGAAGATCTTCGTGGAATACGAGAGCGGCATCGGTGACGAATCCGGCGGTGTCCGAATGCGATACGATCTGACCGACCGCATCGAGATCCAAACCGAAACGGGCGGAAATCAGGGCGGCGACATCTTCTACATCTTCGAGCGATGAGCCTCTCCCATCCGAAGTATTGGCCCAGCTGGTTTGTCGTTGGCCTTGTCTACGGACTGGGCCGATTACCCTTCCCGCTGATTTGGGCGCTCGGCACCGCTGTCGGGCGCCTGACCTATCTGATCGCCGGCTCGCGGCGGCTGGTCGGGCGGCGCAACCTCGAGATCTGTCTGCCGCAGGCGACCCCGCGCGAGCGCGAGCGCATCCTGCGTGCGCAGTTCGGCTGGCTGGGGGTGGCGGCTTTCTGCCAAGGGGTCGGCTGGGGTGCGTCGCGGGCGCGTCTTGCACGCGTGGTGAAGATCCGCAACCGCGAGCTCATCGATCGTTGCATCGCCGACGGACGGCCGGTCATCGTCCTGGTACCGCATTTCGTCGGCCTCGAGCTCGGCGGTGCCGCCTTCACCGCGTTGGTCCACTCGGGCGTCTACATGTACCAGCGGATCCGCAATCCGGTGGTCGACCGGCAGGTGCGGCGCGCGCGTCAGCAATACGGCAGCGTCTCCATCGAGCGCCACGACGACCTGCGCGGGCTGGTGCGCGAAATGAAGAAGGGCACGCCCTTCTTCTATTTGCCCGATCAGGACGGCGGGAGGCGCGGTCTCTTCGTGCCCTTCTGCGGCGTCCCGGCCTCGACCGTGCCCATGCTCGGACGTTTCGCGGCCATGACCGGCGCAACGGTCATTCCCACCTTCGCCCGGTTCCTGTCTTGGGGGCGCGGGTTGGAGTTGATCTTCGATCCGCCTCTGGAGCATTTTCCGAGCGGTGATCGCACGGCGGATACCCTGCGTATGAACCAGGTCATCGAGGCGCGCATCCATACCATGCCCGAGCAATACTTTTGGGTGCATCGTCGCTTCAAGACCCGACCGCCCGGCGAGGCGCCCATCTATCCGCTCAAGCCGCGTCGTCGTTGAGTCTCGAGCCGGACATGGACTCCCGCAGCAAGGGCCTTCAGGAGACCGGCGAGGGCTTCGCCCTGCGCTTTGGCCGCCCGCGGGATTGGGCGATCGGCGGCGCGCTTCTGGCGGCGTTGGTGATCGCGGTCGAATGGACGGTCGGTTGGGGGCCCCTCCTCGAGCCTTGGCGCACGCTCTCGCCCTTGCTGTTGCTTGCGCTCTTCGGCCTGACCGCGCTCAGCTATATCATGCGGGCAGTGCGGGTTTACGACTATTTCGGGTCTCGTTTCCGCGGTTGCTTTCCGACCGTGCTGCGTCTGAGCATGCTGCACAACACGGCAAACAACCTCTTGCCGATGCGTGCCGGGGAGATGGTCTTCCCCTGGCTGATGCGGCGTTACTTCGGTCACGGGTTTCTCGATGCCGCGGCGGCTTTGCTCTGGATCCGCATCCTGGATCTGCATTTTCTGGCCTTGATCGGCATCCTGATCCTGTACCTGCGCGATCCTTTGCCGATCTGGTGGCTTGTGGCGCTCGCCTGGCTCGCCGGGCTCATGCTCTTCGCCCCGCTGCGGGGGTTGGTGAAGGACTCGGGGAGACAGTCGGGGCGGGCACTTGCGGCGAAGCTGATCGGACTCGTTCGACGCGTCCTGAGCGCGGCCCCCGCACAGCCCGGGATCATCGCCCGCGTCTATCTCTGGACGGCACTGACCTGGATCCTCAAGTTCACGGCCTTCGCGGTGCTGCTCGAGCACTTCCTGCCGGTCGAGTTCTGGCGTCTGCTGACTGGCGTGATGGGGGCGGAGCTCTCGAGCGTATTGCCCTTCCACGGCATCGCGGGCAGCGGGAGCTACGAGCTGGCCGTGGTGGCGGCCCTTGCGCCCTTGGGCGTAGAACCGAAACTGGCGTTGGCCGGCGCGGTCAATCTCCACCTCTTCTTGCTCGGATCGACCCTGGTGCTCGGCGCCCTCGCCTTCTTGTTGCCGAAGACCTCGGTCCGCGCCGGCGGCGACCCGCCGCGCGAGAGCTGACCCGGGCGATCGGCGGACGCGGGTCGAACCGAAGGGGTCGAGCCGGACACCGCAAGACCCTTGGTTGTTCTCAAGATTGAATCGCCCCCTGTTGCAGTGCACAATAACGACCCGATTTGAACGCCTGATGACAGTCCGGTGTCTCGGCACAAGACAGAAGTCCATGATCCGTTCACGGCTGTTGCTTCACCGTGACCGCACAACCCCCGGGCGAACCAAGTGTCGAATCGTCCGGACTCGGGTGGGTCGGGTCGGCTCGCGGCCGGCGCATCAATCTAGGCGCATCACCAAAGGTTAAAGAATGCAAACAACAAGACCTGTATTCCTGGATCTGTGGCGGATCAAGCTGCCGATTCCGGGTGTCGTTTCGATCCTTCATCGCATCAGCGGCGTCTTGATGGTCCTCACCATCCCGCTTGCGGCCATCCTCTTCCACCAAGCGCTCTCCGGGCCCGCGGGGTTCGCGCAGGTCGCCGGTATCCTGGACTTCTGGCTGGCGAAGCTGATCCTGCTGGTGTTGGCGTGGAGCCTGCTCCATCACCTCTTCGCAGGGATCCGTTATCTGTTGCTCGACCTGGGCCTCGGGCTGGACCGCCCTGCAGCGCGGCGGAACGCTTGGACCGCGCTGATCGCAGCCATCGTCGTTCTCGTCATCGGTGGAGGGCTGGCGTTATGAGCCGACAAGCATCCGGTCTCATGGCCTGGGTTATTCAGCGCGCCACGGCCGTCTATCTGGCGATCGTCCTGACTTATCTCCTGATCAAGTTTTCCTTCGACGCCCCGGTCGATCATGCCGCCCTGGTGGCTTGGGTCGCACATCCGGTCGTCGCGCTGGGTCTCGTCCTCTTGGTGCCACTCCTGCTGGCCCACGCCTGGGTCGGCATCCGCGACGCCCTGATCGACTATGTGCATGCGCTCGGCCTGCGGATCGGCCTGTTGACCCTCTTCGCCTTCGTCTTCATCGCCTCGGGCCTCTGGGCCTTCAAGGCCATCATCACCGCCGGTCTGCAGGGGTAATCCAGGCATGGGAATTCCAACTCGTCACTTCGACGCACTCATCATCGGCGCCGGCGGCGCGGGCCTGAACGCCGCGCTGCAACTGGCCGGCGCGGATCTGCGCGTCGCCGTCGTCTCCAAGGTCTTTCCGACCCGCTCCCACACGGTCGCCGCCCAAGGCGGGGTGAATGCCGCGCTCGCCAACGTCTTGCCGGACTCCTGGCACTGGCACATGTTCGATACCGTCAAGGGCTCGGACTATCTCGGTGACCAAGACGCCATCGAGTTCATGTGCCGCGAGGCCATCCCGACGGTCTACGAGCTCGAGCACGCGGGCGTGCCCTTCTCGCGTCTCGACGACGGCAAGATCTACCAGCGCGCCTTCGGGGGCCAAAGCCAGAACTTCGGCGGCGATCAGGCGGCGCGCACCTGTGCCGCCGCCGATCGCACGGGTCACGCGATCCTGCACACCCTCTACCAGCAGAACATTCGTGCGCGGACCCACTTCTTCGACGAGTTCTTCGCCATCGATCTGGTGCGGGATGCCGAAGGGGTGATCTGCGGCGCACTGGTGCTCGAGATCGAGACCGGCGAGCCGCTTCTGATCGAGTCCAAGGCAACCCTGCTCGCGACCGGCGGCTGGGGTCAGGTCTTCCGCACGACATCGAATGCGCACATCAACACCGGCGACGGTGCCGCGATGGCCTTGCGTGCGGGCATCCCGCTGATGGATATGGAGTTCTTCCAGTTCCACCCGACCGGCATCGCCGGCAAAGGGATGCTGATCACCGAGGGTACGCGCGGGGAGGGCGGTTACCTCATCAACAAGGACGGCGAGCGCTTTATGGAGCGCTACGCCCCGCGCGCCAAGGATTTGGCCAGCCGTGACGTGGTCTCGCGCGCGATCGTCACCGAGGTGAAGGAGGGCCGCGGCTGCGGCGAGAACGGCGACTATGTGATGCTCAAGCTCGACCATCTCGGCGAGGCGGTCATCTCCAAACGTCTCCCCGGTATCCGCGAGTCGAGCCAGATCTTCGCGGGCGTCGATCCGGTCATCGAGCCCATTCCGGTCTTTCCGACCGCACACTATGCGATGGGCGGTATCCCGACCGACCGCTTCGGCCGCGTCGCCATGCCGGCCGGTCACGGCTCCGAGGAGGTCGTGGTCGGACTCTACGCGGCCGGGGAGTGCGCTTGTGCCTCGGTGCACGGCGCCAATCGGCTAGGGGGGAACTCGCTGCTCGACATCCTGGTGTTCGGTCGATTGGCGGGCAAGGACATCATCGAGTATGTCCGCGAGAACCCCTATCAACGCACCGTCGACTCCGCAAGTCTGGAGCAGGCGATGGGTCGTTTGCGCCGCTGGGAGCACAAGGGCGAGGGCCCCACGGTGCAGCAGTTGCGTGCCGATTTCCGCAAGTGTATGGAAGACCACGCCGGCGTCTTCCGGACCGAGGAGATCATGGCCGAGGGCTACAACAAGCTCTGCGAGTTGCGTGACCGACTCCCCGAGGTGCGCCTGACCGACCAGTCCAAGGTCTTCAACACCGCCCGGATCGAGGCGCTGGAGCTGGAGAACATGATGGATGTCGGCATGTCGATCGCGGTCTCCGCGCTGCATCGCCAAGAGAGTCGAGGCGCCCACTCCCGGCCCGATTATCCCGCGCGCGACGACCAGACCTGGCTCAAGCACAGCCTCTACTACCGGGAAGGCGATCGCATGGACTACAAACCGGTGCGCACCAAGCCCCTGACGGTCGAGTCCTTTCCGCCGAAGGAACGGGTTTATTAGGGCGGCGTTCAGGGTTCAACAACAACGAATTCAGGTGCGTTATGAAGATCAGCGTCTACCGCTACAATCCGGACACCGACACCAAGCCCCGGATGCAGGACTTCGAGGTCAAGACCTTTCAAGGCATGATGCTGCGCGATGCCTTGCTCGAGGTGAAGAAACAGGACGAGAGCTTCAGCTTTCGCCACTCCTGCGGCGAGGGGGTTTGCGGCTCGGACGGGGTCAACGTCAACGGTCGCAACGTGCTCGCCTGCATCACGCCCATCAGCGAGTTGAAGGAGCCGATCCAGGTCCGCCCCTTCCCGGGCCGCCCGGTGATCCGCGACCTGGTCGTCGACATGACCCAGTTCTACGAGCAATACCGCGCCGTCAAACCCTACCTGGTGCGCAAGGATCCGCTCCCGGAGCAGGAAATCCTCCAGTCGCCGCAAGAGCGCGACAAGCTCGACGGTCTCTACGAGTGCATCCTCTGCGGCTGCTGCTCGACCGCCTGCCCGTCCTTCTGGTGGAATCCGGAGAAGTTCCACGGCCCCGCGGCCCTGCTGCAATCCTGGCGTTTCCTTGCCGACAGCCGCGATCAGGCGACCGAGGAGCGGCTCGATGCCCTCGACGGTCCCTATAAGCTCTTCCGCTGCCACAGCATCATGAACTGTGTCGAGGTCTGCCCGAAGGGGCTCAATCCCACTCGGGCTATCGGCAAGATCAAAGATCTGATGCTCGATAAGGGTGTCTAGCGGTCCGGTGGCGACTGAATCGACATCCGAGACCGCAGCCGTGAACGACGCCTCCCGGCAGGCCTCGGACACGGAGCTCGAGATCCGACGGTTGCGCTGGCAATGCAGGCGCGGCATGTTGGAGCTCGATCACCTTTTGGATCGTTTCCTCGATCTCGGCTACCGAGATCTGGATCCGGCCCAACGCCTCGCCTTTGTCCGCCTGCTCGGCGAGCAGGACCAACGTCTCAGCGATTGGTTCATGTCCCGCACGGAACCGCCGGATTCCGAGCTACGCCGGCTCGTGCGGCACATCGTGGATGTCGTGCGTGAACGACGCGGCGGGTCGGTCGACTTGCACGGGTAGATCATCGATCGCATCATCTCCTCGCCGTAGGGGCCGCTACGCCCCGTCGGCGCGCCTTGTTCCGACACGCGCGGGAAGCCCCCTGCATAAAAGCCGCTCGCGCTCGGGATATCTCACTCGACGGGTGAAGAGCTGCATCCAAGGCCGACCATTACTGGAGGAGACAACGCATGATCGATATCCGCTATCCCATCGCCGGGCTGATTGTGGCCACGTCCCTGTGGATCGTCTACGACCGCAGACATGAGGGCGTCGCCCCGAGTTCTCCCGATCAGCCCGCGATCGCGGTTTCGGAGACTCTCGCTCCGGCCGCCGCCGCGGCCCCCGAATCGCCCTCCGCGCCTGTTCGCCCGTCCGCCTTGCCCCCGATGGTCCACCCGGAGGACAACCCCGCCACGCCCGAGAAGATCGCACTCGGCAAACAATTGTTCGTCGATCCACGTCTGTCGGGTAGCGGCACGATGGCGTGCCAGGGTTGCCACTACCGCCATCTCGGCTGGACCGACGGGCGGACATTTTCCCCGAAGGACAACGGGGAGCTGAACACGCGGCACACCCCGTCTCTGTACAACGCGGGGTATCAGACGGCCTGGTACTGGGACGGTCGTGCAACCAGCCTCGAGGGGCAGGTGTCGGCGGCATGGAAGGCCCAAATCAACGCCGATCCGGAGCAGGTCGCGCCGCTCATTCAGGCGGTCCCCGGATATGCCGTCCAATTCGAGTCCATCTTCGGAGGCCCGGCCACACCGGAGACGATCGTCAAGGCCCTGGCCGCCTATCTGCGGACCAAGAACAGCGACGATTCGCCTTGGGATCGCTTCGAGATGGGTCAGGCCGGCGCAGTTACTCCGGACGCCGTCGCCGGACAGGCGCTCTTCGTCGGCAAGGCCGGATGCGTTGCCTGTCACGCGCCGCCTTATTACGGCAACAGCACCTTCTACAACATCGGCTTGGAGCACGGCAAGGAAACGCCCGACCCGGGACGCTTCAACGTCACCAAGGACGAGGCGGACCGCGGCGCATTCAAAACGCCCTCGCTGCGCTCCGTGGCCTTGGGCGCACCGTACTTCCACGACGGAAGTGCGCCTACGCTCGAGCTGGCGATCCGCTATATGGCCTCCGGCGGCAATCCGGATCCGAACAAGTCCGAGCTGCTGGTCGATCGCGGGCTGACCGACGCCGAGATCTTCCAACTCGGCGCATTCCTGCGCGCGCTCACGAGCCGGGAGACCTGGGACATGCCCGAGATTCCATGATCTGACCGGGTCACGCTGCGGGAACACGACCGGTTTCCCGCCGCGTGCCCCGCCGAAGGATGGACCAAGCACCGTCGGTGCGAATGTATTCGCACAGAGGCGTCGGCCGATGCGAATCAATTCGCACCTACGCACTGCGCAACGCGATCGATCGGAGGGGCATGACGGTGAGACGCGGCTCGGATCAGGCAGACCGTCTCGAGCGCGTTTGATCCGGTCGTGCAATGGGCACACACCGGGAACGTCCGCCGCTGCTGATCCGCCCCGGGTTTTCCCGGCGGTTTGCCTGGTTCGTCGGACTGACGCATCTCGCGGCAGCGGCCGTGATCCCGCTGCTCGGCGACGGCCCGCTGTTGCTGTTTCTGTGGTTTCCGGTTGTCCTCAGCGCGCTCTACGTCGGCTATGTCGACGTCCTGCGGGGTGCGCCTTGGTCCATAGGTTCGGTCCTCTGGGAGTCGGACGGGACATGGCGGATCCGATTCGTCTCCGGCGCCGAGTGCGAGGCGCACCTCAGTCCGGCCACCTTCATCACCCTTCCTCTCGTCGTGCTCAACTTCCGTCTCGGCCTCCTGCACCGCCGTACGCTCCCGGTCTTCGCCGACGCGCTCGATCCGGATCACCTACGCCGCCTGCGCCAGCGACTCCGTATCGAGGGTGCAGCACGGGATCGTGTCTCCGAGGTGTCTTGACCACCGGCCGGCCTTGCCTGCGAGGTTCGGTCTCGGGCTCCGCCCACCCGGAGCACCATAGCCGCGTGCTCGGGAATAGACTAAGCTCAAGGCCCACGTTTCGATTCGATCGCGAAATGCAGTTTGCGGAGCTGCCATGGCGACGGTCTTGCGCTTTACACCCAACCTGTATCGGCACCTGGACTGCCCGGACACCTCTGTTGCGGGTGCAACGGTCCGGGAGGCGCTGGATGCCTATTTTCAGGCCAATCCCCGCGCGCGCGGCTTTCTTCTGGATGATCAAGGTGCCGTGCGCAAGCATGTGGCCATCTTCGTCAACGAGACACTGATCCGGGATCGCGCCGGGCTATCCGACCCGATCGGTGAGGGCGACGAGATCTTCGTTGCCCAAGCACTTTCGGGAGGTTGAGATGAGCGATCGACTGCTGGTCGGTACCCGCAAGGGTTTGTTTCGGATCGCAAGGGGCGAGGGCGGACGCTGGGCGATCGCCAAGACTTGGTTTCTCGGGGACCCGGTCTCCGCGGTCCTCGCCGAGCCGGGTGGATCCCGACGATATGCCGCCTTGGGCCTGGGGCACTTCGGGGTCAAGATGCAGCGCTCGGAAGACGGCGGAGAGACCTGGAGCCAGGCCGCGTCGCCGACCTTCCCGCCCAAGCCGGAGGGTCTCGAAGACAAGGACCCCATGCGCGGCGTCGATGTCCCCTGGAGCACCCAGCTCGTCTGGACCCTTGAGTGTGGCGCGCCGGGCGAGCTGTGGTGCGGCGTCATCCCCGGCGCACTCTTTCGCTCGACCGACGGCGGCGAGAGCTGGGAGCTCTCGCGCGCCCTCTGGGACGACCCGCGTCGCAAACAATGGATGGGTGGAGGCTACGATTTCTCGGGAATCCATTCGATCCTCGTGGATCCGCGTGACCCGCTGCACGTCACGGTCGGGGTCTCGGTCGGCGGGGTGTGGACGACCCGCGATGCCGGGGCCAGCTGGGAGCTGATCGGAGCGGGCCTGCGCAACGAGTATCTACCGGAGGCCATGGCCGGCGACCCCTTGGTCCAAGATGCGCATCGCATCGTCCAGTGTCCGGCCCACCCGGATCGCCTCTGGATGCAGCATCACAACGGGATCTTTGTGAGCGACGACGGCGGAGCGATCTGGCGCGAACTCACCGATGTGCCGCCTTCGAGCTTCGGCTTCGCGGTCGCCGTCCATCCGAACGATCCGGACACCGCCTGGTTCGTCCCGGCCGCCAAGGACGAGAAACGCTTTCCGGTCGATGCGCATTTGGTGGTCACGCGCACCCGCGACGGAGGGGCGCATTTCGACGTGCTCGATCGGGGGCTGCCGACAGAGCCCGCCTACGACCTCGTCTATCGGCATGCCTTGGATTGTTCGCACGACGGCCTGCGCCTGGCATTCGGCAGCACGACCGGCTCGCTTTGGGTGAGTGAAGACCAAGGCGATTCCTGGCAGAACATCAGCCGGCATCTTCCGCCGGTGCTGTGCGTGCGCTTCGAGGGGTGACGGCCCGCAAACAAAATGCCATGCGGGGCGGTCATGCTGGATCCGGCAGCGGTCGATGGCCGGATCGGGTTGATCGATCGACGGCGGCACGGGCGCTGCTATGCTACCGTTGCTCCCATTGCTCCGCCTCCCCGACGAGACCCTCATGGCGACACGCTACCCTTTGATCCTGGTCGATGCCTCCGGCTACCTGTTTCGCGCCTACCATGCACTCCCGAAATTGACCAACTCCAAGGGCGAGTCCACGGGGGCGCTCATGGGTGTCGTCAGCATGCTGCGCAAACTCATCGAGGAGCATCATCCCGAATATATCGGCGTGGTCTTCGACGCACCGGGAAAGACCTTTCGCGACGACATCTATCCCGAGTACAAGGCCAATCGTCCCGCGATGCCGGACGAGCTGCGCGAGCAGATCGTGCCGCTGCAGGAGGTCATCCGGGCGATGGGTCTGCCGCTGCTTGTAGTTCCGGACGTGGAGGCCGACGACGTCATCGGCACGCTCGCCACCCGCGCAGCGGCGCAGGGTATTCCGACGCTGGTGTCGACCGGCGACAAGGACATGGCGCAGCTCGTCGGCGAGCATGTAACGCTGGTGAACACCATGACGGATACGGTGTTGGATCCGTCGGGCGTGAAGGACAAGTTCGGCGTTCCGCCCGAGCGCATCGTCGACTATCTGAGTCTGATGGGCGACAGCGTCGACAATATCCCGGGCGTACCCAAATGCGGACAAAAGACGGCCGCCAAGTGGATCGCCGACTACGGAGATCTGGATGGCGTGATTGCGAACGCGGACAAGATCAAGGGCAAGGTCGGCGAGAACCTGCGTGCCGTGCTGGACAGCTTGCCCCTGTCGCGCGAGCTCACCACCATCAAGCGCGATGTCGCGCTCGACCTAGAGCCCCGAGATCTGCGCCCGACCGAGCCGGACCGCGAGACACTGCGGGGTTGGTACGAGCGCTTGGAGTCACGCCGTCTGCTTGCAACCCTGAAGGATACGAGCAGCGGCGGCGCGGAGCCGGATGCCCCGGACGCATCGACGGGGCCGAAGCCGAGCCTGAACTACGAGGTCGTCCTCACACGAGACGCGTTCGATGCCTGGGTGGCTCGGATCGAATCCGCGGACATCTTCGCCTTCGATACCGAGACGACCGACCTCGACTACATGCGCGCGGAGCTGGTCGGCCTCTCGGTGTCCGTCGAGCCGGGCAAGGCCGCCTACGTCCCGGTTGCCCACGTCTACCCGGGCGCTCCGGATCAGCTTGATCGCCTGGAGGTGCTGGAGCGCCTGAAGCCGCTGTTGGAGGATCCTGACCGTCACAAGGTCGGCCAAAACCTCAAGTACGACATGAGCATTCTGGCCCGCTACGCCGTCGAGCTACGCGGGATCGCGCACGACACCATGCTCGAGAGCTACGTCCTCGACAGCACGGCAACCCGCCACGACATGGACTCGCTGGCTAAAAAATATCTGGACCACGACACGGTCCATTTCGAGCACATCGCCGGTAAGGGCGCCAAACAGCTGACCTTCGATCAGATCCCGCTGGAGCAGGCTGGACATTACGCCGCCGAGGACGCGGAGGTGACCTTGCGCCTGCATCGCGCACTCTGGCCGCGCTTGGAAGCCGTCCCGAGCATGGCGGCGCTCTACCGAGACATCGAAATCCCTCTGATCCCCATCCTCTCGCGTATGGAGCGCCACGGCGTACGGATCGATCCGGACCTGCTCGCCGTGCAAAGCGGTGAGCTGGCCAAGCGTATCCAGGAGATCGAGATTCAAGCCTACGAGACCGCCGGGCGGCGCTTCAACATGGGCTCGCCCAAGCAAATCGGGGCGATCTTCTTCGAGGAGTTGGGCCTGCCGGTGGTCGCCAAGACACCGACGGGCGCGCCCTCGACTTCGGAGGCGGTGCTCGAGCAGCTCGCCGCCGACGGCCACGCGCTGCCGGACCTGATCCTGCAGCACCGCAGCATGTCGAAGCTCAAGTCCACCTACACCGACAAGCTCCGCCAGATGGTCAACGCCGATACCGGGCGGGTCCATACGTCCTACCATCAGGCGGTGGCCGCCACCGGTCGGCTCTCATCCAGCGACCCGAATCTGCAGAACATCCCGATCCGTACCGACGAGGGTCGCCGGATCCGCCGCGCCTTCGTCGCCGAGCCGAGAAACCGGCTGCTCGCCGCCGATTACTCCCAGATCGAGCTGCGCATCATGGCCCATCTCTCGGGGGACGAGCGGCTGCTCGCAGCCTTTGCGAGCGGACTCGATATCCACCGCGCGACCGCCGCCGAGATCCTCGGACTCGAGCCCGATGCGGTCACGGGCGAGCAACGCCGCTCGGCCAAGGCCATCAACTTCGGACTCATCTACGGTATGTCCGCCTTCGGGCTCGCCAAGCAGCTGGGCATCGAGCGGGGTGCGGCACAGGAATACGTGGATCGCTATTTTCAGCGCTATCCCGGGGTCAAGGACTTCATGGAGCGCACCCGTGCTCAAGCGCGCAAGGACCGCTATGTCGAGACCCTGTTCGGCCGCCGGCTTTATCTCGCCGAGATCGGACACAGCAACCAAGGCCGTCGCGCCGCCGCCGAGCGAACCGCTATCAATGCCCCCATGCAAGGCACGGCGGCCGACATCATCAAAAGGGCCATGATTGCGACGGATCATTGGATCCAATCCGAGCAGCCGCCGGTGCGGATGATCATGCAGGTGCACGACGAGCTGGTGTTCGAGATCGCCGCCGATGCGGTCGAAACGGCCGGTGCGCGCATTCGCACGATGATGGAATCCGCCGCAGACCTGGCTGTTCCGTTGATTGTCGATATCGGTGTGGGAGACAACTGGGACGAGGCCCATTAATCTAAATCGCGCCCTGGGTGATCTGTCCCCGTCGCGGTTAGGCGAAGGCTCGTCTTCAGGGGAGGCGAGTGGTTGGGCGCGATTTAGATTAAGATTTTGTTATTAAGCTATTGAAAGTGCTTTACTGCTGCGGCGGACGTGCATCGACTTATTGCAGCACTCGGCCCGATGCAGCACGAAATGCCGGGGAAAGTGTTTTCGGGTTAAACATCCGAGGAACTTACTCAAGTGTGCCGAGTCCCACTTTTCGAGCGCATCGGGGTTGCCTATCCCCCCTGAGGGCAACCCCACTACCCGGCATCCCCAAGCCGGGGAAGCGATTACCCCGGAGTCCTGACCCCTGGACTCCGGGGGTTCTTTATTCAGGTTCCCGGACCGGCGTCTGATCAGGTTCACTGGTCGCGCGCACCATCGGGTCCCGGATCCAGCCAAACACTGTCATCAGGTTGACATGACGCCGCCTTAAACTCGACCGACGGCTATTTTGCCGTGCGAGACGGGATGAACGGGAATGTTGCCGGCCGATATCACACTGATCCTTCCGACGCGCGACGAGGCCCACAATATCCGGCAATTTCTGGCGTCCGTTCCCGCGGAGATTCGTCTCATCGTGGTGGATGCGAGCCGGGACGAGACGCCGGATCTGATCGAGACCCTGCGCCCGGAGCGCACGCTCGTCCTGCGCGAGCCCGGATCGGTGACACAAGCGAGACAACGGGGCGCCGATCTCGCACGGACCGACTGGCTGCTGTTCAGCGATGCCGATATCCTGTTTCCGTCGGGCTATTTCGCACAGCTCACGGCCCTTTCCGGGAGTGCGGTGTATTACGGGCCGAAGCTCTCCCGAGACCGCTTCCGCGCCTATTACAACCGAATCGCACGGGCCCAAGCCCTCAGCCACGCTTGCGGAATACCGGCCGCATCCGGCTCCAATTTATTGATCCGGCGGGACGCGCTCGCGTGCGTGAACGGTTTCGATCTGAGACTGACCTGCAACGAGGACTCCGAGGTCGTCTGGCGCCTTCGACGTGCAGGATTTCGAGTGTCGTTTCGAAAGGATCTCGTCGTTCACGCGACCGATCATCGGCGAATACAGAGCAGTCGATTGCGCAAGACGCTGCATTCCATTACCCGCTGTTTCCTGCTCTATGCCAACCTGATGCCCGTGAAGTATCGGACCTATGACTGGGGCTATTGGCAACATCGCGATGGCTGATGAACACAGCCGCGTTCTCGGCAGGGTTCATTGATCCGTCACGCGACTTCAACCGAATCGTCAAGTCGAGCCTCTACCATCGCGCAAAACCAGAGATTCGGGGAGAGACCGCCTAATGATTATCGAACGCCGCTATTGCGCCAGACACCCGATCGACCTTCATGTGTCAATTCGCTACCGCAAACGCCGCTTTATCTGTGCCCGCGCCTGCAATCTGTCCAATCAGGGCATGTTCCTCGAGGTTCGCAGCCTCACGCTACCGACCGGCATCCCTGTCGAGCTCGAGCTCGAGTGTCTCGGCAAGGATTGGCTGATCCCGGCCATCGTCGTCCACCATCGCGGCTCCGGCATCGGCGTCATGTTCCGGGATCCCCAGCCGCTTCTCTACCAGGGTCTTACCCGGGACGATACTCGACAGCCGCCGCCCCCGCAGGCTGTCGGTGCACCCGGCCGTCGATCGAGCGCGCGCTGATTCCCGGACGTGACGGTCGTGAACCAGGCGGTTCGCGAAACGCATCAGGATGCATAGACCAACCCGGGCAACCAGGTGGTCAACGCGGGCCAGAGCGCAAGCAGTCCAAGGACGAGCAACTGGATCAGGATAAAGGGTGCGACGCCCTTGTAGATGTCGACCGTCGTGATCTCGGGCGGAGCCACACCGCGAAGATAGAAAAGCGAGAAACCGAAAGGCGGCGTGAGGAAGGATGTCTGGAGGTTGATCGCCATCATCACCCCGAGCCAGATCGGATCCAGGCCCATCGCAAGCAGCACGGGACCCACGATCGGGACCACCACGAAGGTGATCTCGATGAAGTCAAGGATGAACCCCAGCAGGAACATCACCAGCATCACCAGCGCCACGGCCCCGAACGTCCCTCCGGGCAAGCCGGTGAGAAACTCGGTCACCAGGTCGTCGCCGCCGAAGCCGCGGAAGACCAACGAGAAGATCGCGGCGCCGATGAAGATCAAGAACACCATGCTGGTCACCATGGTGGTCTGACGCACGACCTCCCGGAGTGTCGATAGGGTTAGACGACCGCGCACCGCAGCCAGAATGAGCGCACCGACAGCGCCCACCGACGCCGCCTCGGTCGGTGTCGCGAACCCGCCCAGGATCGACCCCAACACCGCCACGACCAGAAAGAGAGGCGGGATCAGCACCGAGACGACCCGCCAAGCGAGGGTCGCGCCGTCGACCGGCCGATCCTCCCGCGGCATCGCCGGAACCGACTCGGGCTTAAAGACCGCGACACCTACGATGTAGAGGATGTAAAGACCTACCAGCATCAACCCGGGCACCAACGCACCGACGAACAAGTCGCCGACCGAGACGGTCTCCGGCGACCAGACACCCATCTCGAGCTGCGCCTGCTGATAGGCCGAGGAGAGCACATCCCCGAGCAGGACCAGGACGATCGAAGGCGGGATGATCTGACCCAAGGTCCCCGACGCACAGATGGTTCCGGCTGCCAGGCTTGGCGAATACCCGCGGCGCATCATGATCGGTAGAGACAACAGGCCCATGGTCACGACGGTCGCCCCGACGATGCCGGTGCTCGCCGCCAGCAGCATGCCGACGAGCGTAACCGAGATCCCGAGCCCGCCGCGCAGGGGTCCGAACAGCATCGCCATGGTATCGAGCAAACTCTCGGCCACTCGCGAGCGCTCGAGCATCACGCCCATGAAGACGAAGAGCGGGACCGCAATCAGCGTCTCGTTGGTCATGACGCCGTAGAGACGGTTGGGCAGCGCCTCGAGAAACGCCGGCTCGAACAGCCCGAAGACCTCGCCGATCAGCGCAAACGCGAGCGCCGTGCCGCCCAACGAGAGGGCGACCGGGTAACCGGCCAGCAACGTGACGACGATACCGACGAACAGCAGAATAGGCATCAACTCATGCACGACCGATCTCCCCGTCAGAGGGCGGCAGCGCCTCCTCCATCCCGGCCAAGAAAAGCCAATTGCGCAGCGCATTGGACAGGCCCTGCGCCAACAGCAGGATCGGCATGATCAGGATCAGGCTCTTCAGCAGGTAGACCGCGGGAAGGCCGCCGGTCTCGCGCGAGGCCTCTTGTACACGCCATGACTCCGCGACGTAGGCCCAGCCGAGCCAGATGATCAGCACGCACACGGGGATCAGCAGCAGGAGCGTACCGATCAGATCGACCCGCGCACGCGCGCGGCGCGAGAAACGTTCGTAGAGAATATCGACCCGCACATGGCCGTTGCGCCCAAGCGTATAGGCGATGCCGAGCATGAAGAGAACGGAGTGCATGTAGGTCACCGACTCCTGCAGCGCAATCGAGCCGATGTCGAACGCATAGCGCAGCACCACCACGGCGAAGGTGACCAGCACCATGGCAAGCGAAAGCCAGGTTGCCCACTCGCCGATCCGTCGGACGAAGGCGTCGATCCGATCGGCCAGAACAAGGATGTGCGCCCGACCGCGCGGCGGGGGTTGGTTCTTCATGCGGGGCTCCAAGCGTCCGGATCACCGAGAAACAGACAGATCGGGCGATTCATCCGATCGGCCCGAACGACCGGCGGCTGAATCGCCCGCGGACTCGACATCGACGTGTCAGCCCAAGTGCGACCTCAATTCCATTCGAAGAGGACCCACTGCGGGATCGAGACGTTGTTCGCCGCATTCTCCTGCATGTCCAGGATCCCGTCGCCGTTGCTGTCGAAGAGAAAGTAGGGCGGTCCGAACTGGGGTTGGATCCGGACCATATAGAGCACCCCGCGGATCCGGTACTCGTAGATCACATCGTCGCCGGATTCGATGATGGTGATCTCGGGCTCCACCGGCTCGCCGGTGATCGGAGACGGAATCACCGTCGGCGCCTCCAGAAAGCCGCCTCCGGCAGCCGCCGGCTGCTCCTCTTGCGCGTACGCTGTCCCGAGGCAGAGCAGCAGCGGGATCGTCAGCAGGATCGTTCTCGTCACGGGGCCACCATCTCACCGTCGATTGAAAGACCTGCATGGTAGTACGAACGCATCCGGATTGCCTCATCCGGACACGCACTTGACCCGGGCCGATCGGGTATCTTTGACGGCCCGAACCGGAGGCAACCTCGCGCGATACGCCGACCGGGTCGCCTTCACGCCACAGGACCCTGCATGACCGGACTCAACCCCCGACAACTCGAAGCGGTGCACTACACCGCCGGGCCTCTCCTGGTCCTGGCCGGCGCCGGATCCGGCAAGACCCGTGTTATCACCCGCAAGATCGCCCACCTCATCGGTCAAGGCGGGATCTCGCCGCGCCACATTTGCGCCCTCACCTTCACCAACAAAGCCGCGCGCGAGATGCGCGAGCGCGTCGGTAGCCGGACCAGGGGCGCCGAGACGCGCGGCCTGACCATCTCCACCTTCCATACGCTGGGGCTCGACATGCTGCGTCGACACCCGGAGTGCGCCGGCCTGCGGCCGCGCTTCTCGCTCCTCGACGCCCAAGACGCCGAGGCGCTGATCAAGGAGCATCTGCGCCACACCAGGGGCGGTGATGCCTTCAGCCCGGCAGCCATCCAACACCGCATCTCGCGTTGGAAGAACGACCTGATCGACCCCGAGCAGGCCGAAAGCCTGGCCGAAGACGACTTCGAGGCCCGGCTCGCCGCGTTCTACGCCGACTACGAGCGCAGTCTGCGTGCCTACAACGCGGTCGATTTCGACGACCTCATCCTGGGCCCGGCCCGGATGCTCGCCGAGCATGCGGAGCTGCGCGAGACCTGGCAGGGGCGGATCCGCTATCTACTGGTGGACGAGTACCAGGACACCAACGGGGCGCAATACGACCTGGTCCGCCGGCTCGTCGGACCGCGGGCAGCCTTCACCGTGGTCGGCGACGACGACCAATCCATCTACGCCTGGCGCGGCGCGCGGCCCGAAAACCTGGCCCGGCTGCAGACCGATTACCCGCATCTGAAGGTCATCATGTTGGAGCAGAACTATCGCTCCAGCGCGCGCATCCTCGGACTTGCCAACACCCTGATCGCCAACAACCCACACGTCTTCGAGAAGCGACTCTGGAGCGAGCACGGCCCTGGAGAGCCGCCGCGCGTCCTGCACTGCAAGGACGAGGGCCACGAAGCCGAGCAGGTCGTCTCCGAGATCCTGCATCTGAAGTTCGCCGAAGCGGCCGATTTCGGCGACATCGCCATCCTTTATCGCGGCAACCATCAAGCTCGTCCCTTCGAGAAGGCCCTGCGTGAGCACAACGTGCCCTACGTCCTCAGCGGCGGGACGTCCTTTTTCGCCCGCGCCGAGGTCAAAGACGTCATGGCTTACCTGCGCCTGATCGCCAACCCGCAGGACGATGCCGCCTTCCTGCGCATCGTCAACACCCCGCGGCGCGAGATCGGCCCGACAACCCTGGAGAAACTCGCCAACTATGCCCGCGAGCGCGGCGTCCATCTCCTGGATGCCTGCAGCGAGCTGGGTCTCGGCGAGCACCTGAGCGAGCGCCAACGCGAGCGCCTCTACGCCTTCACCGCGTTGGTCTCCGAGCACGCCCGTCGCGGCGAGACCGACCCCGTCGGGACCATGCGCGCGCTGGTCGAGACGATCGACTACGCCGCCTGGCTGCGCGAGAACGCCTCCAGCCAGGCCGTCGCCGACCGCCGATACTCCAACGTCACCGATCTGCTCGACTGGCTCGGCGCACTCAACAAGGGCGAGCTGCAGGAGAAGACGCTCGCCGAGATGGCAACCCATCTCACCCTAATGGACGTCATGGAGCGCCAGGACGAGGACGAAGGCGGCGACCGGGTCAGTCTCATGACCCTGCACGCGGCCAAGGGGCTGGAGTTCCCGCACGTCTTCCTCGTCGGCATGGAAGAAGAGCTGCTCCCGCACCGCACCAGCATCGAGGAAGAAACCATCGAGGAGGAGCGCCGCCTTGCCTATGTCGGCATCACCCGCGCCCAGCGCACACTCACCTTCACACTCACCCGTCGGCGCAAACGCTACGGCGAGTGGGTGACCAGCGAGCCCAGTCGCTTCCTCGCCGAGCTGCCCAAGGATCAGCTGCGCTGGGACAACGCGCGCGACGAGACTCCCGAGAACCGCAAGGCCCGCGGCTTGAGCCATCTGCATGCGCTCAAGGGCATGCTCGACGTCGAGTAAGCTCGGACGGGTCGACCGAAGGCCGGGTCGTGCACAACTCGGGCGCAATATCGGCATGGACGACCGCAGCGGATCGCAGTATCCTTTAGGGTCTTCGCTGAACCGGACCTTAGATTCCACATCGAATCGCAACACTCCGGACAGCGAAAATCCCCAAAGCGCCCGTAGCTCAGATGGATAGAGTACAGCCCTCCGAAGGCTGGGGTCACAGGTTCGAATCCTGTCGGGCGCGCCAATTCAAAGCATTTTCAAGTAGTTACCGCTTCGGCACGCGACCGGCCTACGCCGATCGTTTCCTGCCATCGGAAACCTGAAGTCTTACTTCGCGACAACGTCCCTGATTCCTGCCCAGATCCCGGGCACACTGACCTGAAGATGCTGTTTTGGGCCATGTGCCCAGGCTGTGCCCGTGCTGTGCCTATGGCCGGCGGGGCACCGGATCGGGGTTACCGAAACTGACTCCTGCACTCCGTGCCCACATCTCTTCTTCCTGAAGATGGTGAGACTCCTCTTCGGTAGACCTGATCGACATCGCATCGGCTCGATGTAGACATCCCGCATGTCCTCGCATCGCCGGGAATGATCGCCGACGGCATGCAAGAGAGCCTGACCCGGTGATACCCTCACGCCGATCGAAAGCCACCGCCTGATCGGTCCGCGATGTTGTCAGGTCAATGACCTGCCGAAAAAGGCGTTCCGGAATCCACTTTTTATGCCTCCGCCGGGGCAGCGATGAATGGCTTGGGTTCTGCTTCGGGCACTCAGGAGCGCAAATCGGTGCAAGAACGCCGTTTCCTAAAGCGGCATCGACTTGCCTTTTGAAGCCGGGAAAAGCGATCCAGGGAGGCAACAAGCCATGTTAAGTCCGCATCTGTATGACATCGAACGGCAGGTCAAGCAGGCACCGCAGCTCTACCACCGGCTGATCCTCGTCGTCGGACATCATCGTACCGGCAAGACTACCGCGTTGCGCGATCTCGCGACCAAGCATGGCTGGCCAATCGTCAACCTCAACCTGGCCCTGGCCGAGCGACTGCTCGACCTGACCGCCCGTCAGCGCACGCTGCGGGTGGCCCGCATGCTGGACGACATCCTTGCCGAGCAGGTCGGCGATGTCGTTCTGCTCGACAACATCGAGATGCTCTTTCACCCTGATCTGCAACAGAATCCGTTGCGTCTGCTGCAGAGCCTCTCGCGCAACCGCACACTGGTCGCGACCTGGCGGGGTGACTACGACGGCCGCTCGCTCATCTCGCATGAGCGAGCAGCTCATCGACGTCGTCTTCTCGCAACTCCAGTTCGAGATCCCGTCCGACAACAAGGGCATCATGGTCGTCGGCAACTACGGGACCGGCAAATCGCACCTGCAGGCCGTGATCTCCGCCATCGCCGAGCATGGCGACTTCGCAGACCTGATCACGCACCCGAAGGTCGCCGAAAAGGCCGCCACGATCGCCGGACGGTTCATCGTCATCCGTGCCGAGATCAACTCGTCCATGCCGCTGCGCCAGTTCGTCATGGAGACGCTTCAGGATCAGCTCGCGGCGCACGGGATCGACTTCGATGTTCCGCCCGAGGAGGCGATCAAGAACCATAAGGACGTGTTTGGCGACATGATGGCGGCATTCACGACCCGGTTTCCCGAGCAGGGCCTGCTCTTCGTCCTCGACGAGCTGCTGGACTATCTGCGCGCGAACAACGAGCAGGAGCTGATGCGCATCGCCCGTGAGGACGTCGCCCACGTCGTCGTCGAACGGCTCCTGAAGAAAGACGCCCAACAGCAGGCCCTGGTGCGCGAGCATTTGACGCCATTCGCGCCGCTCTACGGCGCGATGAATGAGCGGATGGACGAGTTCGTCCGCCTGTTTCCGGTCCACCCGGTCTATCTCGACACCTTCGAGCGCGTCTATGTCGCGTAGAAACGCGAGGTGCTCAAGACGCTGAGCGCCGCGATTCGTCGTCTGCTCGCCGATGCGGTGCCGACCGACGAGCCCGGCCTCATCGCCTACGATGCCTACTGGCAGAACCTCAAGGACAATCCGTCGTTCCGCTCGATCCCCGAGATCCGCGACGTCATCGAGAAGGCCGATGTCCTCGCAGCCCGGATTCAGCAAGCCTTCACCCGTCCCCAGTACCGGTCCGCGGCGCTGCGGATCATCCACGCGCTGGCGGTCCATCGGCTGACGACCAGTGATATCTTTGCCCTCATCGGCGCCACCGTCGAGGAGCTGCGCGACGATCTGTGCCTTCTGCTCCCGCTCCCGGAGCGCCACGCCGAGTTTCTCAAGACCACCGTCGAGACGGTCCTGGGCGAGATCCTCAAGACCTTGAGCAGGCAGTTCCTCTCGTTCAATCGCGAGAACGGCCAGTACTTCAACGACACCGCGCCCGACTACCCGATCTTCAGCATGTCGATTACGCGCGCGAATCGCGCGCAGGCGGCTCAAGACGGGCTGCGTTGGATTGCCGGCGGCGTCAAGAGCCAGCTCGGCACGGCGGTGCTCGATGCCCTGGAGATGCTGCTGGATCGAGCAGATGCGCGAGCGGCGCGGCGAGCTGATGGCGAAGGTCACCAGTCCCAAGCACCGCGCCGACGCCGGCTTCCAGCGCGTGCTGGGCCAGACGCTCGCCCAGCTCAAGACCGCCTACCACGACGTCTACCTCGACCGTCACGCCCGGCTGAGGCTCGGGGCGACCGACGATCAGCTCAAGGCCCGCCTCGGACAGGATCCTCGGCTCAAGCAGCTGCAACAGCTTGCGACCGTCGAGACGATGCCGGCCCAGCAGCTCCAGGATTACCAAAACAGCCTTTTCGGTTTGAAGACCTGTTTCAGTCTCACCAAACAGGATCTGGACACCGCCCCCGTCTGCCCGCACTGCACCTTCCGTCCGGTCGAGGAGCCGTTTTCCGGGACCACGGCCGGCGACCGGATCGCTCGCCTCGGTACCATGCTCGACGATCTCGTGAAGAGCTGGACGAAGACGCTGCTCACGAACCTGGCGGATCCGACCGTTGCCGCCAATATCGATCTGGCCAGCAGCCAGGAGGGTCGCGCGGCTGTGCAGGCGTTTCTCGCCAGCGAGCAGCTACCGGACCCGATCGGTCCCGCCTTCGTCAAGGCCCTGCAGGAGATCCTGAGCGGACTTGAGCGGGTCGTCCTCACCGAACCCCGGCTGTGCTCTCGGCGCTCACCGACGGCGGCGCGCCCTGCACGGCGGCCGAGATCAAACAGCGTTTCGAGGGTTTCGTCGCCGAGCTGACCAAGGGCAAGGACGTGGCGCGGGTGCGCTTCGTGATCGAGAAGAGTGGGTAGGTCGCTCAGGGCAGAAAATCGTCCAGCCGTCTGCCGACACGTAACCCCTCGACCTGATCAAAATGCTCGTCGAGGGTCATCACGCTGGCTCCATGCTCCAGCGCACTGGCGGCGATCCACAGATCGTTGGACGGAATCGGTCGCCCCCGACGACGCAAACCCGCATAAACCAGCGCGTAGCGATCGGCCGTGTCGGTCGTCATCGGAAGTAGCGCCACGCGCGGCGAAGCCATGAATTGGGCCAGCTCGGCACGATTCTTCGCTTCGCGACCACCCGCGGTAAAGCCGCCAAGCAATTCGCCCAGAACCGTAATGCAGAGACATAGCCGTTCGGCGTGGGTGACCACACGCCCGATCTCCGGATCGCCGCGCATGAACGCAGCATAGGCATTCGTATCAATGAGGATCGGACGCAAGGGTCTCTCTCCACAGCGCTGGATCGATCTGCTCGAAATCGCGGCACACTGCATCAAATGCCGCAGCTTCCTCGGCGGACCAGGCGCCCATCAGTGCATCGAGATCGTGATGGCGTTTGATCTGACGAGGCAGTTTTCCCAACCCCTGATCGATCAGCCGCAACACCAGGGCATTCACGCTGGAACCCTCCTCGCTGGCCATCGACTTCAGAGTCGCGACCGTCTCTGCGTTGAGCCCGCGCACACTCAAACTCGCCATGACATCACCTGTTGAAATCATTTTGCCTGCATTAAAAGATAGCACGGCCAAAGGGCCGGATAAAATCTGCTTCTCGCGTATCATCCTCAGAATCTGCCGGATGGGCTCAGTCCCACCACAAGGCGATCGAATGCGTGGCCTTCAGCGATCGGCCCAGCGCCCATGCGATGAAGCTCGGGTCTTCCGGGTCGGCCGCCGCGATCTTCTTTGCCGCCGCCGGTGTCCACCAGCCCTCGCGCTGTGCCGTCTCCGAGACGCTCGCCAGACCGGCTGCATCGCCGTAGCCTTTGAGCAGCTCCGGGCATAGCGCACCGAGCGACGCGATCAACCGGGACAGGTCGCGTGGGAGACTGGCGAAGGTGACCCGCAGGGCGTTGTCCGTCACCTCGCCGACCGTGACGCCATAGCGTTGATCCCACAGCTCCAGTTGCCGGATCAGGGCCTCGGTCGTCAACCCGACATTCGGACCGGCGGTATGCTGCTCGGCGAGTGCCGCGAACTTGGCATGGGGTGCCGGTGGTTGCTCGGATGGCGGGGCGGATCGGCCCCGGTCCATCGCGGCCTGCAACCCATCGGCGAGAGCCGTATGGCCTGCATCACGCGCGAGGAAAGCGGCGGTCGCGCGCGGGTCGCCATAGGCCACGGCGAAGAGGTCGGCTCCGGCAGCGACCAAGAGATCGGCGATCCGCTGTTGCCGTTTGGCGACCACCGGATTGTCGCGGGCCGCGAAACAGGCGCCCCACGGCGTCCAGCCATTGCGATCGCGCCGGTTCGGGTCCGCGCCATGCGCGAGCAGCACCTGAACCGCGCGCGAGCTACCCATGCCGCCCTGGATGGCCTCGGTCAGCGGCGTGCAACCGTTCTCGAACACAGCATCGCGATGGACACCGGCCGCGCAAAGCTCGGCAATGCGGCGCGCTCCGTCGGGTTGATCAGAGCGCGCAATGGCGAGATACAACGACTGGAGCGGATCATCGCCGGTCATGTGTCGAGGTCCTCGGAGCGAGGCGACTGCGTCTCGCCGCCGGGCCTCAGGCCCCTCGCGCGTGGTCGACGGGCCAATAACCGGATGAACCAGCCGCCACGGCGCTTGGCGAACCCGATGTCCTCGACCTCGCCACCGGCGAGACGTCGGGTGCCCCATGCTCGGTTGCCGTCGATCTCGACCCCCTCCAGGCGCTCGCCGACGAAAAGGGACGACGAGACCGAGCCGCCGGAACCGGCCGCGCGAAACGTCCTCTCCAACGCCGCCGCAAACCGCCCCGGATCGGCGATTCCTTTCAGCATCCGCTTAAGCAAATCTTCGTACCCACCGACGATCGCCCGGTGATCTGCGGACGGTGCGGCACGGGCCGAGGATACGATGCGCTCCACGCCGGCAATCAGCTCGGCGACCATCTCCGCGTTGATCGAATGCTCGGCACCGAGGTCGCGGAGAATAGCTGCGCCGCTCGGACCCTGGCCGACCAGGCGATTCACTCCGTTCGCGGCGATCTTCATCAGATCATCGCGATCCAGCGTGGCGAAGAAGCCATCCCAATCGCCGTTGGTCATCGCGGCCTGCGCCTCGGCAAAGGACTCTGCTGGAGTGGTCAGCGCCATCGTCATCTCCCGATGAATGAACCGCCTGATTCGATCCGGTGCCGCCGTGCCTACCTCACTACATACGGCGTCGTCGTCACCCCGGCCGCGCCCGCTCCGACCAACTCATCCGCGTTCACCAACACCGGCTGAATCCAACCCAGCCGCCGACCGCCCGGGATCGAACGACTCCTCCGTCCAATCCACCGCGGTCAGCAGCACCGACAGCATCCGCGCCCGCTCGGCGCACGACAGATAGAGATTCGTCACCAACCCCGGCTGATAGGCCGTGTTCGGGAAGAACGCCTGGAACGCAAGCGTCCCCTCCTCATAGCCGAAGCTGCCGAAACCGTAGCCCATCGGGGCCTCGCTCAGGGCGCGAGCATTCAGCTCAAGCGCCAAGTGCCGACCCTCCACGTCCGATGTCACCAGCACAGGGAACCGCTGCCGCAACGCAAGGCCGTGGCCATACCAGGGGTGGGTCTGATCCGTGGCGACCTCGCAGAGCGAGGAGGCCCGCTTGCCGTGGGGGAACTCCACCGTGAAGCCCGTCGCGTCTCCGGATCCCAAGAGGGCAGGGGGCTGATCCAGATAGGACTCGGCGAACCGCGCCAGATCCGCGCCCGGCCACCGCGACGCCGCCCGGCCCTCGGTATCGAGCCGCAGCAGGGCCTCGGCGATCAGGTCATCCAGCTCCGCGCGCAAACCCCGCTCGGGATGGCTACTCCGGGCGGGCGCCGCACCAACCGTCTCGGCAATGGCCGACGCGCCACGATCGGCATCACGGATCTGCAGCATGGCGGCCAGGCCGATCAGACGCCGCATCCAGCCGTCGATGTCGGCATACACCCGCACCAGCGTGCAGAGGTCCAGTGTGCGGCGTGCCGGGTCATAGACCGGGCCGGCCATCCCCGCCGTGCGCAGCGTGACCCCCTGCAGCACTGCCAAGACCTCCTCGCCAAGATCCAGGTCGCGCAGCAGTTCGGTGCGCACCAGCAACAGAGCCGCCGGCGCGCCGTCCGGCCCGGCGTCCCGGCCGATGACCTCCAGCGTCTGCGCCTGCTGATGCGGCCACCAGCGGAACCCGCGCGCGGTCTCCTCCGACCAGGCCGCTTCGACCTGGAACAGCTCGGTTCGCAGCCAATCCAGCGTGTTCTGTCCAATGCTCATGCTGATCCTACCCTCGGGCTGCGGTGGGCAAGCCGCGGACGGTGCCCCTTGCTGTAACGCCATGCGTGATCCGGTGAATCATGACCTGCGCTTGAGCTGGATCCTATCCTGCGGGGAATCCCTACCGCACCACATACGGCTTCGTCTTCACCCCCGCCGAGCCCGCCCGGGTCAACTCCCCCGCATTGACCAACACCGGCTGTATCCACCCCAGCCGACTCTCGGTGAGCCCCTCGCCGTAGCGAATCCGCCGGAAATGCCCACACGGGCGCACTCGGCCTGGTCGGCTGCGGAGAAGGATGGACGCGACCACGGGATGCCCTCGCAGTGCCCACGTTGGTGCAACCTCAATGCTCGTGCGCGATACTGCCGCGATCCATCGGCAACCGAGCTCGGCGCACGCCACCCGAGAGCGTCGCGACGGAGGGCGATGCCGAGTCCTGTCCACTCTATCCCGACGTGATCCGACCACCGACACCTATGTCCTTGCTCAAGCGAAAAAACACCAAGCAGAAGAAGATCTCCGCCACCTTCCTGGCGTTTGTGACCCCCACCCTCGATCCTATGGGCCTGTCGCCGGCAGACCCCGAAAGCGAGACCCTGATAAGGGTCTGCTGGGCGACCTGGAATGCCGTGGTCTTCGCCGATTTCGTCGGCAGGACAGATCTCCTCGACGCCTTGCTCGATCCGGCGCGCTCGAGCCTTGCCTCGGTGATCCTCGTCAAGGCGTTGGTCGAGCGCAAACGATCACGCCGCTTCGCCGCGGACGACCGGTTGATCGGCGACTATAAGATCAGAGTCGTCGATGGCGAGATACGACTCTGGGCCGAAGCGCGAGATCCTTACCCCAAGGATCAGACGGCATCATAACGGGCATCGGATGTGGTTCACCGGTCGACGCGCCCGTCTGCTACGGCTTGGGCAAGCGCCCCGACACGCGCTCCGCGATCTGCTTCCCGAAGCTCCGTCGGTCTCCGGAAAACCGCCCGGCGGCTGTCAGGATGATCTGGTACGGTCCCTCGAACACCGTGAGCTGACCAGTCTCCGCATCCCAGCCGGCGGGTCCGGCAAGACCTTCGACCGGTACGGAAACAGCCACGTCGCCGAGCTCGCGGCGCAACGCGTCCGCGTAATCGGCGTAGGCTTGAGTCGGGTCAGCAGCGCCATGCGCCTTGACCAAGAGTCCCACACTGAGCATCGGCGCGTCGGTATGGGCGTTGTCGTAGTTGCACATCGACACCCAAAACGGCCCGCTACCGAGCTCCTTGCCGTTGGGCTCGCCGACAATCGAGCCATACACCGCCTCGACATCCGCCTTGGTCAGCAGCGCGCAGGCATCGACCGGAGGGGGTCCAGCGGCCTCCGCCCCGACCGCAGCCCGAGGACCGCAAAGTATTCCGGCGAGCAGGAGCGGGATCGCCAGACGGGATCCTGACGACGTGGAACAGGGTTCGCAGTGGCTGAGCAGCATCGGGTAGACCCTTCAGTGGCCGAACGATTCGATGACACGATGAAAGGTAGCTCACAACAGGCGGCATGGTGGCGGCATGCCGAACACGCTTCCCACCGGCGCGACCTCAATCAGCGTCATCCAGATGCCCACGCCGCTTCATCAACTCCATAATTCGCTCGGTCAGAATCAACTCCATCGCATACATCATTTTGCCGCCGGGGATCACCAGGGTGTTGAAGCCGGTGATCATCGAACCGTCGATGAGCCCCTTGAGTTTGATCTTGTAGTCGACGCTCGGCTTGGGCTTGAGGAAATGGATCAGCACCAGGCTCTCCTCGGCGGTCGGAATGTGTGACACGCAAAACGGGTTTGAGGTATCCGTCACCGGAATGCGCTGAAAATTGATGTGTGTCTTGGAGAACTGCGGCAGGATGTAGTGCATGTAGTCGTACATGCGCCGATAGATCACGTCCTTGACATCGTCGGGCTTGTAGCCGCGCTCGCGGGTATCTCGATGAATCTTCTGCACCCACTCCAGGTTGATGGTCGGGCACACGCCGATCAGCAAGTCTGCCTCCGCCGCCAGGTCGATGTCGCCATCCACGACTCCGCCGTGCAGCCCCTCGTAGAACAGCAGGTCGGTATCCGGCGGGATCGGATCCCATTCCGTGAACGTGCCCGGTTCGCACTCGTGGCGTGCCGCCTCCTCCTCGTTGTGCACGTAGAACCGGCGCAACCCGGTGCCGGTTTGGCCGTAGCTCCGAAACAGCTCCAGCTGCTTGTCGAACAGATTCCCCTCGGGGCCGAAGTGGCTCAGGTTGCTGCCGCTCTCCTTGGCGCGAGCCAGCTCCTCCTTCATGGTTGCGCGGTCGTAGCGGTGGAAGCTGTCTCCCTCGATAAAGGCCGCCCTCGCACCGACACGCTTGAAGATGTGTTCCAGCGCATTCTTGACCGTGCTGGTACCGGCGCCGGAGGAGCCGGTCACCGCAATGATGGGATGTTTCCTCGACATCGTGCCCTCGAAATCTCGAATCGATCTGTGTCCTCGCCCTGATAATGCACGTTATTGTAATGGTCAATCATTTTGAAAAGGGCCGGTGCGGTTTGGCAACGCTGCGTTCTCGCGTAGGTTGGTGCGGTCACGGCGAGCGAAAAAGGCGCCCCGCAAAGCCAGGTGCCTGGCGCCGAGCCGATCTCCATCGAGGCACCGCCTTCGGATAAGCCGACCTCGCCGATCGAGACCACCGACCCCAAGGACCCGCGTTACAACGCCGATCCAATCCAGTGATTTCTTGGCGGCCTCGTAGAGCCGGCGGTCGCTCTGACAAGCACGGCTTACCCCGGACTGCGGACCTGGTAACTTGGAGGGTAGACCAATCCGTCGCCCGAGGGCGGCTGAGGTGACCCACGCACCGCCGCTACCTCACTCCGCATAGATCATGGTGCGGGTCATACCGCCATCGACGACCAGGTTCTGGCCGGTGATGAACCCTGCACTCGGGCTGCCAAGGAAGCGGACCGCCGCCACGATATCGGCAGGATCGCCCACCCGTCCGACCGCATGTTGGGCCTGATCGATCGGGCGTTGGTCCGGAGCGCGCCGGTGGGCCGACTTCTGGAGGGGTCCCGTCTCGATCCAGCCGGGGCTGACCGCATTGACGCGGATCAGCGGCCCGAGACTGATCGCCGCGGCATGGGTGAAGGCCAGTAGCCCGCCCTTGGTCGAGGCGATGTTGACGATGGCGCCCCGGCGAACGCGCAGCCCCGGAATCGCCGAGCGGGTGCAGAGGAAGGCCCCGGTCAGGTGACCGTCCAGCCAGCGCCGCCACCCCGCGAGCGACAGCGCTTCAAGCGGGCCGCTCACCGGGTCGGCGAGACCGGCGTTGTTCACCAGCAGGTTCAGACCGGCAGGCTCGCCCGCCCGTTCCTGCCACGCCTGGAGCGCGGCGAAGGCAGCAGCGACCGCCGTCCACTCACCCACGTCGGGCCGCCAGCCCGAGTAGGAAGGGACTCCCCTGCTCGGCAGTCAGCTCGTCGAGGGCATCGGCATCGCGGTCGAGCACCACCACCCGCCACGCCTCGGCCAGGAACGACTGCGTCAGGGCGCGCCCGATGCCTTGCGCACCGCCGGTGATGAGGGCGAGGGGAACAGTCATGGTCGAACGGACTCCTCACTCCCCCGCACAGGCGCGGTGCGCGTCGCGCGGGACCTGACCCAATTCGGATACCAGGTGGTCAGGATCGCGCCACAGACCAGCAGCACATAGCTGATGGTCTCGTACTGCCAGGGCTGGAGCAGGACGGATTCGATCTTGCCGAAGGCCAGCAGGGCGTTGAGCGTAAAGATCGTGCCCCAGACCGAGGTGAGGATGAAGTTCGTGCGCAGAAATACCGGGTCGTTCCCGCCGCCACCGCCGCGACCAGAGCGACCGGTCCGTGTGGGCGCGGGCATAGTCAAGCGTGAAGGGCTTGCGGATCAGCACGCTGAACCAGGTGGCGGTCGCGAGCATCCCGGCGGCGAGCACCCCCATGTGACGAATGGTCCAGAGGTCTGGGAAGCCGATGACGGCGATGCTGGCGAGCGAGAAGAAGACCAGGCCCGCCCAGAGGATGACCCCGCGGTGAATCCCGGTCAGACCGAGGATCACGGACAGCGCCAAGGCGACACCCAGGCCCAATTGAAGCCGGAACAAACCCTCGTGGGCGATCACCATCCCCGTTCGGTACGAGCACGGCCATCAGGACCCCGGGCGGGGCCTGCGCCGAAAGCCCGGACAAGACCGGCGCGCCCGAATAGCAGAAGTGAAGCGCCTCGATCGCCAGCACGGCTCAACGCTGCCCGCGCAATAGCAAGACGAGCAGGATAGGGGCCCCGACCAAGGCGGTGACGGCTCCGACCGGGAGCATGGCAGGTGCGATCGCGAGGCGCCCCAGCGTGTCGGCGGCAAGAAGCCTTACCAGGCTCGGACCCCGCCGTTCAGAGGCGATCGGCGTGAGGCCGGTCGCGCCGACGAAACGCGGCTTGAGGGTACGCTGTCCTCCGCCTACGGCGGCGTTTTCCGCGGTCGCGCTTTCATCGTCTTCACGCTCGGAATCGTGCGGGGGCTGAATGAACAGGCGACGCTCGGCACGGCAACGCGCTGCGCACGGATTCGACTCGGCTCAGGTGAACTTTGAACGCGGTCGCGGATCGGATCGCCAAGGACGTCGTCGGAATTGGAAGGACACTCGGCTTCAGAGCCCATCAGAAACGAGGACCTTCACCCATGAAAACGCAAACCGCTCACCCCTCCTTTGCGGAAACCGTACCCTCGATCCACCAGGTCGACGTCGCGGAGCCGCTCGACTGGCTTGCCGCGGGCGTTCGCACCTTCGCCGCTGCTCCCCGGAGCAGTCTCCTGTACGGCACGCTCTTCACCCTTGCCTGCTGGTTCACCATGACCCTGACTTGGGCCCTGCCCTGGTTTACGATCGCCTTCTTCACGGGCCTTCTCCTGCTGGGCCCCTTCCTCGCGGCGGGGCTTTATGTCGCAGCGCGTCAACGGGAGGCCGGCGAACCAGTCAGTATCCGTGCCGGTTTTGAGCTCGTCTGGGAGCGACGCACCAACCTCAGTCTCTTCGCCCTCTTTCTCGGGCTGATCGCCGCGGCCTGGGTGCGACTCTCGGCCCTGCTTTTCGCGGTCCAGTTCAATACGGTCTCGCCGAGCATCGAGGGCTACGTCGGCATCCTGTCCGGGCAATTCGACCCCGTCGTCATGACCTTCTTCTTCGGAATCGGATTTCTGCTCGCCGCAGCTGTCTTCACCGTCAGCGCGGT
>NZ_JAABRP010000024.1 GCF_011390875.1 Thiocapsa sp. | reverse complement strand
GATCCTCGACCGAGACGCCGGACCCATCACCGCGATGCAAACCAGCTATCACGCCGTACGTTCGAACCTGTCGGCCATGACCGCATGGGCGGCGCTCATCGTCGCCGCGAGCGGGATCGGGATCCTGACACTGTTTGTCGGCATGATCGTGCTCTTCCCCGTTCTGGGTTATGCCACCTGGGAAAGCTATCGGCGGCTCTTGGCATAAACCGGCGCACGATCGGGCTTTGTTCTGCGTCCGATCAGCCCGGAGAAGCGCAGCCGCTCCTCGCCGGCGTCGTCGCGAATCATCCGCAGGGTCTCGCCGCGGGTCCGTCCAAGTCCGAGAATGATCGCCTCGTCCTCGGAAACCGCACGCAGCGGCACCTGAATCGCCGCGGCGGTGAGATGCGGCATGCGGTAGCTGAAACACAGATGGCCTTCGCGCAGCTTGAGCTCGACATCGACGACGGGAAAACCGGGATCGGCGTTGAGGATCGCGTAGGTGCCGACACGCGCACTCCAGGACGGGCTCGTCTCGGGCGCAGGCGCCTTCTCCCCGAGCAGCATCTCGCGATCGCCGCGTCGCGCGATCACCACCTCGCGCCCGTCGCGGTGCTGGGTCTGAAACTGCATGTCGGCGAGCGGGCGAAAAGCGGGCGGCAAGGTCTCGACACTGTCCGGCGCGATCCCGAACCAGCCCTCGGGCAGCGGCACGAGTCCGAAGGTATCGCCCGAGAGGCAGGCGCAGAGGGTGGCTTGCTCGGGTCGAAAGGCGATCAGGCCCAGATCGGTCGCATAGTCGCCTTCGAGTGCCGCCACGGGCGCCGGCCCGGGCGAGCGCTCGGCCGGCGCCAGGAACAGCTGCGCGGAGACCGGCTGAGGCGCGGCGCTCAACACGCGGCTCAGGGTCTCCTCGGCCAGCCGTTTGATGACGCTGCGGGCACCGTCGGCATTGGCCAACACGGCAATGCCCAAACCCTCCTCGGGCAAGAGGATGCATTCGCCCGCGAATCCGGGCGTCGTGGCGCCGTGGCGGAGCACGCGCCCGCAACTCGGGATCGTGTCCTGCTCGAGAAACCAGCCCAAGCCGTTGAAGATCTCCATATCCAGGAGGTTGTCCGGGTTCTGGACCTCGGACATCGCCTCCACCGTGCTCGGCGCGAGGATCTGGTGACCGTCAAGCTGTCCGCCGCCGAGCAGCGCACACATCAGACGACTCAGGTCGGCAGCGGAGGTCTCGATGCCGTGGGCCGGCAGATCGCGCACCGGCAAGAGCGTGATCGGCGCGCCCTCGCGGTATCCGCGGGCGCTCGCGGGCGAGGTTCGCGCGAGGAAGCGGGTGTCGTTCATGCCCAGCGGCCCCAGCACATGCGTATTCATATAACGCTCGAAGGGCTGACCCGAGACGATGGCGACGAGATGCCCCAGAAGACTGTAGCCGAGGTTGGAATAGGAGAAGACCAGCTCGGGCGGAAAGGCGGCGTACTCCTCGCGCAGTGACTCGACGACGCGCGTAAAGGACTCGTCCGTCCACATCCCCTTGGTCAGGTCGGTCGGCAGACCGCTGTGGTGGCAGAGCAGATTGCGTGCGCTGACGGACGCCTCCGGGCTCGCCACCCGCGTGCGCACGGAGAACCCCTCGAGATAGGCCGACAGGGGCTGATCCAGATCGATCCGCCCGGACTCGACCAGCTGCATGACGGCAACGGCGGTGAGGGGCTTGGCCAGCGAGCCGGCGCGGTAGCGGGTCGCGGCGGTGGCGGCGATTCCGGCCTCGACATCGGCCAGACCGTAGCCTTCGGCCCAGAGGGTCCGATCGGTGTTGACCAGCGCGAGACTGAGCGCTGGGATCTTGAAACGGGCCTGCGCCTGGATGATCTGCGGCGTCAGGGCATCGCGGATGGCGCGCACGTGGGCGTCCGTGTCGGGCAAGAGGGCGGTTGCAGAGGCAGAGGCAGGCGGGTCCGTACGAGGCGTTCCGCCGGATCGGGTCGAAGCGGACCAGCTCAACCCGGACGAGCCCGCCAACACGGCGGCGAGAAAGCGTCGGCGATCGATCGGCGTGAATCTCGATTCACTCATAGATCGAAGCTGTCGCCGACGCCGGGTTGGATCCCGACCGCCGGGACCGATTCGCGGGAGTGTGCGAAGAGATCCGGATTGCCGTCGGCGAGACCCTGGTAGACGGAATCGGCGGCGATATTGGCGGCGAACAGCGTCACGGCGAATGCGAGTGCGGATTTGGTGATGGTCATGGTCGTGCTCCTGATTGGATGGGTTCGGATCGTCGTGCTTGCAGCGACCTGTCGTCGTTGCTTGACGGTGATACAGCAGTCGCCATGCCAGCTTCACATGGCCCGAACTTTTCCCTTTTAGAACAGTATCTAAGACTCCTCCAGGAGACCGGAGCTGCCGCTCTCCCACCCGATCCGGTTGAACGAAGCATGACGGCCATTCAACGTTTCGTGACATCGAATCGTGGCATCGGACTCGGGATCGTCACTCGGTCGCGCCCCGGCGGTTTTCTGATCCAATGACGCGCGTGACGATGGCGATGAAAGAAACCGCCATCGAGCGTTCTCTCGGGAAGAGACGGAATGATCAACGCCCGACCGAGCACCCGGTCCCTCGACCACCCATCAGACCCGTGACCCCGGAGAACACCCATGAAGAAGCTCGTCCTGTTGCTGGTCATCGTGGTGGCGGTCGGGGCCTTTTTCGCCTTCGGCCTGGACCGCTACCTGACCCTCGATGCTCTGAAGACAAGTCAAGAGGGCTTCGACGCCTGGTATGCGGCGCGCCCTATATTGGTCATCGGTGCCTTCTTCACCGGTTATGTCGCGGTGACTGCCTTGTCCCTGCCGGGGGCCGCCGTCATGACGATCGCCGCCGGCGCACTCTTCGGCTTGGGAGTGGGCACCCTGATCGTCTCCTTCGCGTCCAGCATCGGCGCGACCCTGGCCTTTCTGGTCTCGCGGTTTGTGCTGCGCGATGCGGTGCAGCGACGCTTCGGCGCGCGTCTGGCCACGCTCAATACGGGCATCGAAAAAGACGGGGCTTTTTACCTGTTCACCCTGCGGCTGGTGCCCGTCTTTCCCTTCTTCGTGATCAATCTGCTGATGGGATTGACACCGATCAAGACCTTCACCTTCTACTGGGTGAGTCAGGTCGGCATGCTTGCCGGGACCGTGGTCTATGTGAATGCCGGCACCCAGCTCGCGCGGCTCGACAGCCTGTCGGGGATCCTCTCCCCCGCCCTGCTCGGCTCCTTTGCGCTGCTCGGCGTCTTTCCGCTGCTGGCCAAACGGGTGGTCGATCGGATCAAGGCGCGCCGGGTCTATGCCGCTTGGCCGAAGCCCCGTCGCTTCGATCGCAATCTTGTCGTGATCGGTGCCGGTTCAGGTGGTCTGGTGAGTGCCTACATCGCCGCGGCGGTGAAGGCGAAGGTCACGCTGATCGAGGGCCATCGGATGGGCGGAGACTGTCTCAACACCGGCTGCGTCCCCTCCAAGGCGCTGATCCGCAGCGCGCGATTTCTGCGCCAAGTCCGACGGGCCGAGCGTCTCGGCGTCGTCGGGGCGAGCGCCGAGGCCGACTTCGCGCGGATCATGGGGCGCGTGCATCGGGTCATCGCCGAGGTGGAGCCCCACGACTCGGTAGAGCGCTATACCGCGCTGGGCGTCGAGGTGATCCGGGGTCGGGCACGGCTCGTCTCGCCCTGGAGCGTGGAGATCGACACGCCCACGGGTGCGCGGACCCTGACCAGTCGCGCGATCGTGATCGCCACCGGTGCCGCCCCGACCATCCCCGACCTTCCCGGGCTCGATCGGGTGCGTCATGTGACCTCCGAGGACCTCTGGTCGATCACCGAGAAGCCGGAGCGGCTCCTCGTCCTCGGCGGCGGGCCGATCGGCTGCGAGCTGGCCCAGGCGTTTGCGGCCATCGGCTGCCGGGTGACCCAGGTCGCGCGCTCGGGCATCCTGCCCAAAGAGGACGAGGACACCATCGCGCTGATCGAGGCGGCCTTGCGCGAGGACGGGGTGCGCCTGCTGACCCACACCCGGACCCTGCGCTGCGAGGTGGTGGACGGAGAGCAGCGC
>NZ_JAABRP010000196.1 GCF_011390875.1 Thiocapsa sp. | reverse complement strand
CCCTGAGCCGGGATGCGGTCTTAAATTACATATATTTTAATATCTTAAACCGCGCCAGCTCCGGCGGCCGTCAAGTCTGCCGGGGCCGATCCATCGAAAAACATAGCATGCCGCGCTGGGCGCGGTTTAATTCAAACGCAGAGGAGATCGCATGCAGCTTGAGACACTTCGGGAACTGGTTGTAGAGACCTTGAACGACATGAAGGCCCGCGACATCGAGGTGATGGACGTGCGGGGCAAGACCGCCATCACGGATTATATGATCGTCGCGTCCGGTACCTCGGACCGGCATGTGAAGGCCATCGCGGAGACCGTGGCCTATAAGTCGAAGGAGGCGGGCGAGACCCCGCTGGGGATGGAGGGCGTCACCGAGGGCGAGTGGGCGCTGGTGGACCTCAACGGGGTCGTGGTGCATGTCATGCTCCCCAAGGTGCGTGACTTCTACAATCTCGAAAAGCTCTGGGCCGCACCGGCTGCGGTTGCGAAGGTTGCCGCGGTTCCCGTCTAGGGCCGACCCGGTGGACCGTTTCGACCGGATCTTCGAGCTCAACCGCATCCTGCAGGCGGCTCGACATCCGGTCTCGCGGCAGCGCTTACAGGATGCACTCGAGTGCTCGCGCGCGACCGTCAAGCGGCTCATCGAAGACATGCGTCTGCACCTGAACGCCCCGATCGTCTACGACCGGGATCACAACGGTTACAAATACGATCTGGCCGACGGGGCGATGTACGAGCTGCCCGGTCTTTGGTTCAACGCCTCCGAGCTGCATGCCCTGCTGACGGTGCAGCAGCTCTTGTCGAGCGTCGAGCCGGGTCTTCTCGATCCGCATCTCAAACCCTTGCAGAAACGCATCGGCGATTTGCTTGAGCTGCAACACCCCGGTTTCGACGGGCTTTCGGCGCGGGTGCGGATCATGCAGGTGGGCGCGCGTCGCGGGGGTCGACACTTTCAGGCGGTCGCCGGCGCCGTGGCTCAACATCAGCGGCTGTCGATCCGTTACTTCAATCGCGGCGACGATCGGCACAGCGACCGCGAGGTCTCGCCTCAGCGTCTCACCTACTACCGCGACAATTGGTATCTCGATGCATGGTGTCATCTGCGCGAGGGTCTGCGGACCTTTGCCCTGGATGCGATCGAGGCCGCGTGCCCGCTGTCCACGACGGCCTTGCCGGTGTCGGACGAGGAGCTCGATCGACACTTCGCCGTCTCCTACGGGATCTTCGCCGGAACCCCGCAGCAGACGGCGGTGCTGCGATTCAGCCCCCAGCGCGCCCGCTGGGTCGCCAAAGAGCAATGGCATCGGGATCAGGCGGGGCGATTCCTCGGTGACGGGCGCTACGAGTTACGCATCCCCTACAGCAATGCGCTCGAGCTGACGATGGACGTGCTCAGGTACGGGCCGGATGTCGAGGTCGTCGAGCCGGCGATCCTGCGCGATCTGGTTCGGGAACGCCTCGCCGCGGCGCTGGCGCGGTACGGCTAAACCGCGTCCGGAGCGACATGCATCGTTTTTGGATTGGCGCTGCCTCGGCCGGACCCTTGAGCGTCGGAGGTGACGCGGTTTAAATAATATATTTTTTAATAACTTAAACCGCGCCGGCTCCAGCGCTCGTCAAATCGGCCGGGGCCGATCAAATCCAAAAACATCGCATACCGCGCTGGGCGCGGTTTAGGATTTTTTTACGGAAAAGGAACGATCGTCGTAAGTCGGCGACTGAAGTCGCCCCTACATGGCTTTCGGTTCGTTGCCCGGTCCCGCGTCGTTCAGGATCTGCTCGATGGTGAAGGGGCAGACCGGCGGGAAGGTCTCCTCGGCGAGGCCGGTCTCGCGGGCCGCCTCGAGGATGGCATCGCCATAGGCGTCAAGGACCGCTTGTTCCAGCTTCGCCTTGAGACTGGGGTTCTGTTCGAGATGCCGATGAAGACGTCGGCGCTGCTCCTTGATCGCGAGTGTCCAACTTCGACTGCGCCGATTGGGCTGAAATTGCCACTTGAGCAGATGCGTAAACAGCCGTGCGAGTCGGTTTTCAAGCTCCCGCAGCTCGCTCTTGCCCATGCTCTCGATCTCCTCGGCGATATGCTCGATGTCGGCCTGGTCGATCCGTCCGCTGCGCAGGAGCGCGGCTTGGGTGTTGGCCCAAGCATAGAAGTCAACGTCGTAGTTGCTCTGCATCGGTGTCATCGGCGATGGGTGGGACGTTGCAGGTATGATGCGATGATTTCCGGGAAAAGGACAAACGTGATCCGCCATGATATCGACTGAACGCCAAGGCGCACCCCTCTGTCTGGTCGCCGCGATCGCGGACAACGGCGTGATCGGTCGGGAGAATCGACTGCCTTGGCATCTTCCGGCAGACCTTGGTCACTTCAAACAGCTCACGCTCGACAAGACGATCGTCATGGGGCGACGGACTTGGGAATCGCTGCCCGGGGTGTTGCCGCGTCGACGCCACATCGTCCTCTCACGTGATCCGGCCTTTCGTCCGGACGGTTGTCTCGTCGTGGATTCTCTGAATGCCGCGATCGAGGCGGCCGGTCCGGTGCCCGAGCTGTTGATCGTCGGCGGGGCGGCACTCTATGCCGAGACGCTCCCGCGCGCAGACGGACTCTATCTGACGTTGGTGCACACCGCAGTCGAGGGCGATACACGCTTTCCGTGCTGGAATCCGGAGGATTGGGCCGAAGTGGGCCGAGTCGAGCGTCCGGCCGACGCACGCAATGCGTATGCGATGACCTTCTTGGAGCTTCGCCGCGTGCCCACGCTTCGAGCTTGCGAATAAACCAGGCTACGTTGCTGATCGCAGCGGTAGTGCGAAGCGCGAAGGGTTGACGAGCGAGAGCGAAGTCCACCGAACTCGGCGCCTGCGCTGGTGGACTGCGCTGCGCTTGTCCACCCTCCGGTGCTCGTTCATGCGGTGGGTTCAGGAACAACGCCTGTGCTTCACTCCGATCCGGGCCGCAGATAGCCCGCGCAGTCGAGCTGGATGGGCGTGATCGCTCTTTGTCCGTCGCCGTCGATCCGAATCGCGGTCAGTGCACCGCCCCAAAGACAGCCGCTGTCCAGCCCCCAGACGTTGTGCTCGGCGAGATAGCCGATGGTGGACCAGTGGCCGAAGATGATCCGGTCGTCACGGGTGCGCCGCTCCGGCATCCGAAACCAGGGCAGGCGTCCGGCCACTTGGCTGCCGATCTCGCCCTTCTCGCCGAGGGCAAGGGCACCGTCGGACCCGCAGAACCGCAGTCGAGTCAGAGAGTTGGTGATGAACCTCAAACGGTCCATGCCGGTTAGTTCGGGCGACCAGCGCTTCGGCTTGTTGCCGTACATCGCCATCAGGTAAGCGCGATGGTTCGGGCCGCGCAAGGTCGACTCGAGCTCATGTGCGCAGGCCCGCGCGTCCGCAAGACTCCATTGCGGCGGTACGCCGGCATGGATCATCGAGAAACCGATATCCGGATCATGGTGCAGCAGCGGGCGATGGCGCAGCCAATGCAGGAGCGCGTCGCGGTCCGGCGCCCGCAGCACTTCGTCGAGCGTACTCTTGCCCGCGTGCCGGGTGTTGCCTTCGGCCAAGGCGAGGAGATGCAGGTCGTGGTTGCCGAGGACCGTGACGGCGCAATCGCCTAGATCGTGCACGAACCGCAGTACGGCAAGGGACTCAGGCCCGCGATTGACCAGGTCGCCGACGAGCCACAGTCGGTCGACACCCGGATCGAACCGGAGCCTGTCGAGCAGTTGCCGCAGCTCCCGGTAGCACCCCTGGATGTCGCCGACGGCATAGATGGACATGGCCGTGTCGGTCCCGGTCGTCTCGCTCAGTGAATGGTCATTGCGGACGCCAACGAAAAGGCCGGGATGTCGGCTTCGAAGCGGGTTCCGTCGTCGCTGATCATGCCGTAACTGCCGTGCATACTGCCGATCGGGGTCGCGATGATGGTGCCGCTGGTGTACTCGAAACGTTCACCCGGCTTCAAGTGCGGCTGCTCCCCGACGACACCCTCCCCCCTGACCTCTTGGGCCCTGCCGTCCGCGTCGGTAATGATCCAGTGCCGATCGAGCAGGCGCGCCGATTGGTCCCCGTGATTTTCGATCACGATCGTATAGGCGAACACGTAACGTCCTTCTCCCGGGGAAGACCGCTCCGGCTGGTACTGACTATTGGCCGAAATCTTGATCGAAAACTCTTTCACCTGAACCTCCACGTCGCAGACAAGCGCCTCAGATCGCGTGATAATACACACGGCCCCGTCGCGCGATCCAGGCGCATCGGAGCCGCTATCCATTTCGATGTCCCGCAAGGACAACGAGCCATCCAGTCAGAGTCGTGACATCAGGTCGGTTGACGCATGCGCCCCAAGTCATCTCCTCCCAAGCCCGATCTCGTGGTGTTGGTGATCGCCTTTGCGTTGATCGGGATGGTGGCGACTGTGGCGTATCAAATCGGTCTTTACGCGAGTGTCGAGCGTGCGCCGATCGCCAAGCAAGCGGTCGCACCGAAAGATTTCGGCGGCTGAAGAGTTCGTCGCGCGGGAGGACGACGTGATATCAACCGAGCCTCGGGGCGGCATGCCGTGCGACGCATGCCGACCGGCTGTCCCCCGGGGTCTCCGAGGCTCAACAACGCATCCGGTCGCAGCCTATGTCCGATAAACTCCGCGTCGCCGTCATCGGTGTCGGTTATCTGGGGCGCTTCCATGCCCTGATCTACTCACGCATGCCGGATGTCGAGCTGATCGGCGTGGTCGATGTCGACCCGACCCGCGCCGCATCGGTCGCTGCCGAGGCCGGATGTGCCGCCTGTGCGCGGATTGAGGATGTCCTTGAGCGCGTCGACGCGGTCAGTATCGTCGTTCCGACGACCGCGCATCTCGAGGCGGCAGCGCCTTTCCTCTCGCGGGGCATTCCGGTCCTGCTCGAAAAGCCGATCGCGGCCAGTCTGGCCGACGGGATCGAGATCGTCCGCCTGGCGCGCGCCCATCACGCAGTCTTACAGATCGGGCATGTCGAGCGATTCAACGCCGGCGTTATGGCGCTCGCGCAGCGCATTCATGCGCCTGTCTATATCGAAGCCCAACGGATGGGCGGATTCACCGAGCGCGCGACCGATGTCGATGTGGTCTCCGATCTCATGATCCACGACATCGACATCATCCTCTCTCTGGTCGGGGGCCGTATCGCCAACATCTCGGCCGTGGGCGCATCGGTGCTGACGGACCACGTGGACATCGCGAGTGCCCGATTGGAGTTCGACCAAGGCACCGTCGCCAACGTCGTTGCGAGCCGCGTCTCGGAGAAGACTACGCGCCGGATCCGGGTCTTCCAGCCGGGCAGCTATCTCTCGCTCGACTTCATCGAGCAGACCATCGATATCGCCGCTCCCCGCACCGTCGCCGGATCGGCGCGCCCGGAGATCACGCGCGAGCGCATCAGCGTCGAGCCGGTCAAACCTCTGGATCTCGAGCTTGCCGAGTTCGTGCGCTGTATCCGTGAGGGCCGCCCGCCGCTGGTGGACGGGCAGACGGGATTGAACGCGCTCGAGGTTGCTCTGGAGGTTCGTGCTCGTACTGGTCATTAAGTGATGATTCAGAAACAAGGTAAACACCTTGATGACGGGTCGGATGGGTAGAGCGACAGCGAAACCCATCCTCCAAACCTAAAACTCAACCGCGTCCGGCGCGACATGCGTCGGCATCCGTTCGGCCCCCCCGGCACCCCGCCGGATCAAACGCCCGCGCCCGCCCCGGATCGCTACCGGTGACATGTCTTCTCTCAGCCCAGGAATCGTTCGTAAATGGCTTCCGAATCGCCGTAACACCCGCAGGCTGCGGCTTGCAGGCCGGCCCGATCGAGAACTCGGATGTCGCCACGGCTGTAGTGAATGAGATTGCGCTGTTGCAGCGCCGTCGCAGCCTTGGTGACGCCGACCCTCCGCACCCCGAGTAAAAGGGCCAGGAACTCATGGGTGGCATGGAAGTGATCCGAATGCGCCCGGTCCTGAGTCATCAGCAACCAGCGGGCGAGACGCGCTTCCAGCACATGGAACCGCGTGCAGGCGACCATCTGCTCGACTTGGTTCGTCAACACGAAGAGATAGCGGTTAAGCCTGGTCTGGAGAGCCTCGCTCTGTCCGAGTGCCTCGGGAAACCGCTCCGCGGTCATGCGCCAGGCGGGACCCGCGCCCCGCACAACGGTGCGCAGCAACGTCACGTCGATCCCCAAGACCAGCGGTGTTCCGATCATTCCCTCGCTGCCGACCAGTCTGACCTCCAGACCGGCGTGATCGATCGGTGGCGTCACCAGGGAAAAGAAGCAGTCGGTGGGGAAATAGACGTAGCGGATCTGCTCGCCGGGCTCGTTGATCACCTCGTCGAGCGCAAGTTCGACCGACTCGCAGCACCTCAGCACCTGTCGATGATCCTTGTCCGGCAGTGATGCGAGAAGACGATTGTCGAAGAGAGCGGTGTTTTTCTCGAGTTGCACGTGCGGTCTCCTCGTGGGCCGGGTGGAGCGGAACGCTGAGCAAGCGGAGCGCGTTGCCGGGGAAGCCCCGGGTGATGTCTTATCGCGCATGGTCTAGCCGTGATCCCGATTGGTCGCCGAGGACCGGCGCGGCCTGTGGGCTCCGTCAACCTCACTAACTACGTCAAAAAGCGCGTTCTTTCAGTGCGCTAACAAACATAGCGCATTGATACGCGGTCTTATGTGCGATGGCGCACAGACCGGATAGGGGGCGCCGTGTCAGTTTGTCGTTCACCGTGTAGGACCCTCTTCGACCGTGAGGTCTCGTTCCTAACTCGGGCCGTCGGGGTAGGTGGAGCAGAGCGCCACACGGGGCATGCGCGAGACCTCGGGGCGGTGTCGGCCGCCCTGAAGGTGGCCGGTTCGATGAACGAGTCCGAGCGCGAGAAGGGGTGAGCCGGAACCCATCCATCGCCGGGTCTCTAGGGGAGTCTGCCGAACGACACGCTCCCGCCTTCCGAGCGCTCATCAACCAGGACAGGAGAATCGAGATGAATTTGATTAACTTGGTCATCGTTTTGGTCGTCATCGGAGTCATCCTGTGGCTGATCAACAATTACATTCCGATGGATGGAACCATCAAGAAGATCCTGAATGTGGTGGTCGTCATCTTTGTCGTGCTTTGGCTGCTATCCGCTTTCGGGCTTCTCGGCTCCATGTCCGGAATACGCATCGGGTAATCGTGCAACCATGTCGGGAGGTGAGATGAACGCACTCAAGATCGTAGGGATCGCGCTGATCATCGGCGGTGGCCTGGGGTTGGCGTATGGTGGCTTCAGCTATACGAAGGAGACCACGCAGGCCCAAGTGGGTCCGCTTGAATTGACGGTCCAAGACCGCGAGACGGTCAACATTCCGGTCTGGGCCGGCGTGGCGTCGATTCTGGTTGGCGCGCTTCTGTTGGTCGTGCCGAGGGGCACATGAGAATGACTGCACGGGAGACGTGGATCTCGGTCTCCCGTACGGAGCAATTCAGAACTTTAATTTTTTCATAATCTTAAACCGCGCCGGCTCCGGCGGTCGTCGGAGCCGGCGAGGCCAAGCCAATCCGACAAACTACGAATACCGCACTGGGCGCGGTTTAATGGAGGAAATAGATACGGCGAGCTTGAACATAGGATGGCGAGCGGGCAGTTGAATGCCGGCGTTTCGCCGGGTTGACGATCGAAAACAGGAGCAAGACCCCATGCTGACGAAAGACGAATTTGTTGCGGACATGAAGGCGCGGATTGACGCCTGGAATGCCGAAATTGACGTGCTTCAGGCAAAGGCGCACGAGATCAAGGAAGATGCCAAGGTAAAATACGAGGAACACCTCGTAGCGCTGCGCGCCACGCGTGCGGAAGGCGAGAAGAGGCTGGAGGAGATGCAAGCCGCGACGGAGAGCAACTGGGAGCAGCTCAAAGCCGAAACCGAGCGGGCCTGGGATGCCTTCAAGGATTCCTTCAATACGTTCAAATCGCACTATAAGTAATTATTGAATCCATCGCGTTGCATGCGCGGATGAAGGCGGGATGTGACGTGATGTTTTCAATCCACGACGGCCGGAGTGACGAACGGCGCTGTAGGGTGACAAGCGCACACAGTTCACCAACGCCGCGCAGAGTCTGGCGTCTCTGCCTCGAAGCTCGGACAGTTGTAGGAGAGTCAATTGGCGATTCGCGACACCCTGCACCGCTTCGGGAGCCGGCGTCCCGGGACGGGTTTGATCAAGGCATCCGAGGGCGAGGAGCCGCCGTTGCGCTCGGAGCTCTACAGTGCGGTGCAGATGCAGGAGCACGGCAAGCGCCTCGCGCAGACGCATGCCTTGATGCCCGGACATCCGCCGGACCGCCTCCTCGCGCGCCTGACCGAGAATGAAACCATCCTGATCGAGGTGTGCCGATTGCTCATGGCCGCCGTGACGGAGAACCGGCGGATCGCGCCGGCCGGGGAATGGCTGCTCGATAATTTCTATCTGATCGAAGATCAGATCCGCACCGCCAAGCGCCATCTCCCCAAGGGCTACAGTCGGCAACTGCCGCGCCTGCTCCAAGGACCCTCCGCCGGACTGCCGCGCGTCTACGACCTCGCGCTCGAGATCATCGCCCATGGCGACGGTCGGGTCGACCCCGAGAACCTCAACCGTTTCGTCGCGGCCTATCAAGCGGTCACCACCCTGCGGCTGGGCGAATTGTGGGCCATC
>NZ_JAABRP010000195.1 GCF_011390875.1 Thiocapsa sp. | reverse complement strand
CGGCATCCTGGCCTTGCTGCTCCTGGCCGTGGTGCGCGTCGATTTGCTAGAGGCCTGGCAGGAGACCTTGCCCGAAGGTGCGCCGAACCACTTTCTGATCAACATTCAGCCGCAGGATGTCGAGCCGCTTGGCCGGTTCCTGCGCGAAGGGGGGCTGGGCGAGTCGGCCATCTATCCGATGATCCGCGGCCGACTGGTGCGGATCAACGACCGCGAGATCGTCCCGTCCGACTTCGAGAATCCGCGTGCCGAGCAGCTCGCCTCGCGCGAGTTCAACCTGAGCCAGGGCGCAGACCTGCAATCCGACAACCGCATCGTCGCCGGTGCTTGGTGGTCGGGCGCGGATGCACCCCCGGAGTTCTCGGTGGAGGAGGGCATCGCCGAGACGCTCGGCATCGCCTTGGGCGACGAGATCGCTTTCCTGGTCTCCGGGCGCGAGGTGAGTGCGCCCGTGACCAGCCTGCGCGAAGTCCAGTGGGACAGCTTCAACGTGAACTTTTTCGTCATCTCCTCTCCCGCGCTCCTCGGGTCCGAGCCCGCGACCTACATCACCAGCTTTTACCTGCCCGAGGAGCGCGAGTCGGTGATCCCGGAGCTGGTCAAGCGCTTCCCGAGCGTAACGCTGCTCGACGTCGACGCCCTGCTGACCCAGGTCCGTCAGGTGGTCGATCGCGGCGTCATGGCGGTGGAATACGTCTTCCTCTTCACTCTCGCAGCCGGGATCTTGGTCATGTACGCCGGCATCCAGGCCAGCCTTGAAGAGCGCCGTCTCGAGCACGGTATCCTGCGCACCCTCGGCACCGGCCGCCGGGCGCTGCTGACCAGTCTGGCCGTGGAGTTCACCGCGGCCGGCATCCTGGCGGGCGCGCTCGCCTCCGTCTTCGCCGAGCTGACCGGCTGGCTTCTGGCCGAGCAACTGTTCGGCCTGACCTTCAGCTTCAACCCGACGCTCTGGCTCATCGGCGTCTTCGGTTCAGGGGCACTGATCGGGGTCGCCGGGACCTTGGCCACATACCCGCTGCTGATTCGCCCGCCGCTGCAGACCCTGCGGCGAGCAGGGTAGGTGTCGATCTTCTTCATCCGGATGGGAATATTCCCGATTTATTAGGTTGGTTTCTAATTTGTCGTCGTCTACGCTTCTAATACGGTCTGGCTTAGATCGTGCGGTACGTGTACCGCGAATCGATCGAGAGTTCAAATCAGAGAGAGGAGCCGCATCCATGTCCCAGAACATCTTGCTGCCGGCGGTGTTTGCCGTCACCCTGCTCACGGCCTCGCCTTTCACTTGGTCGACGGATCGCCCTGATCTGCAGGGCGAGCAGTTGTTCACCTATCACGGCTGCGTGAACTGTCACGGCACTGCGGGGAAGGACCCCAGCAGCAAGCTGGTCCCCAAGATCGGTGGTCTGGAAGCAGACGAGATCCTGGAACGGGCCCAGAAGATCCTGCGTGGCGAGGGCGAGTCGGAAGAGGCGAAGCTGATGCATTCGGCTGTCGCCTACAGTCAGTCCTGTGATGCACCGCCGACCCAGCCCGAGCTTCAGAAGATCGCGACCTGGCTGGCCCTTCAGAAGTGACCTGCCGGGCAAGGTGGTTCAGACCCCGATTGCGGGTTTGCCGCCTTGCATTTCCGCTTGTGCTCTGCTGTTTCGGAATAGGTGCGGTTTCGGCCGCAGCTCCCGAACGGCAGGCATTGGCCGCGCACTGCAACGGTTGCCACGGTCTGAACGGGGTCAGTGCAGGGCCCGCATCGCCGAGCTTCGCCGGCTTCGACCGCCAATTCCTGATCCGCGTCCTCCAAGAATATCGCAACGGCGAGCGTGCACCCACCATCATGGATCGCATCATGAAGGGCTACACCGCCGGTCAGATCCGCCAGCTGGCTAGCTACTATGCCGAGCAATCTTGGCAGAGTGCCGACGCGCGGTTGGACCCCGTCGCAGTCGCCGACGGCAAACGTCTGCATGATGAGGCGTGCGCCGAGTGCCACGAGGAAGAGGGGCGATACCAGGACCGCGATACCCCGCGGATCGCAGGTCAGTGGCCGGACTATTTGGTATTCCAGCTTTTGACCTACCGCGACCGGCCCGATTCGATCCCGCAGCCTACCAAGATGCGCGAGTCACTGGTCGGGTTCTCGGATGCGGATCTGTACGCACTCGGTCAGTTTTACGCCAGTCGGAGGTAGATCAAGCGCGACAGGGGCCGCTTGCAGCCGGGGGCGCTCGACCCTCGTGATGGTCCGCAGCCTCGCGATGATTGGCGAGCAGACACAAAAAAGGCGGGTTGCCCCGCCTTATCGCTCTTTCGTCTCGGGCTCAGGCCTTGACCCAATCCCCGAAGTTGTCGGTGTTCTTCTCTTCGCCGTCCCCGTAGCCGGCCTCGTAGGCCTCGGTGAGGCGCTGCTCTTCGCGCTTCGGATTCTGGAGGAAGCCGCACTGCCAGCCTTGGATGTACTCGTCGTCGACACCGAGTTGTTCCATCTTGGTTACAGCGTCGTAATAGAACTGGTTCATGTCCGCTCTCCGGGCTCTTATCGTTGAGGAAGGGTCGCCTTGGAAAGGCCTCGCCTTCAAAAACCTTAATCTTATCGGCAACGTGGATTCGGGTGCGTCGACCCGGACCCTCGGGTCCTCTCTCGAGTCTCGTATGGAGCCTTGACCGCACGACCCACATGGTCATGAGGGGCGAGAAGGGCTATAAGAATACAGCGTTTTTCTTATGTGTGACAAGGCGATCGCGCACCCGACCGAGCACGCATTGCATCGCGTCCGGGCGTCGCCTTGTGAAGCCGAGCACGAAAACCCACTCTCATCTGGACTGAATGACGGCGGTCACACGATATCGGGCCGGCTTCGCCGCGGGCCCCATGGATGAGGCCCCTTCGTATCAAAACCACCAGGAAGACGACCCGCTATGCGTCCAGCTCAGTTGCTCCGTGTCCTCGAACGCGAGTTTTCGAGTACCGCGGAAGGTCATCATACCCCTGTCATGCTCTGGGGCCCTCCGGGGGTCGGTAAGTCGCAGATGGTGGCGCAGATCGCCGAGCGTCACCGGGTGCCCATGATCGATATCCGCCTCTCGCAGATGGAGCCGAGCGATCTGCGCGGGATCCCGTTCCGCGCCGGGGATCGGGTGGAGTGGGCGATACCCGCCATCCTGCCCGATGCAGAGCGCCACGGGCCGGCAGGGATCCTCTTCCTCGACGAGATCACCTCGGCGCCCCCGGCTGTGTCTGCAGCGGCTTATCAGTTGATCCTGGATCGCCGACTCGGCGAATATGGCGTTCCCCGCCGGTGGGCGATCTTCGCCGCCGGCAATCGCCAGGGCGATCGCGGCGTGACCTACAGCATGCCCGCGCCGCTGGCCAACCGCTTCTCGCACTTCGAGGTCGAGACCCACCTGGACGATTGGGTCGCCTGGGCTTATGCACAGGGCATCGACGAGCGCGTGATCGGCTTTCTGCGTTTCCGCCCGGAGTTGTTGTTCGATTTCGATCCTGCACACAATCCGGTCGCGTTCCCCTCACCGCGCTCCTGGGAGTTCGCGCACCGCTGCCTGAAGAAGTTCGAGGACATCCCCGAGCTGCTGCAGGGTACCTTGCAGGGCTGCGTCGGTCCGGCGGCGGGGATCGAGATTGCCGCCTTCGTCGACAGCCTGGATCAGATGCCCGATCTGGATGCCATCCTGGCGGGGGATGTCGTGCCCGTGCCGCGCGAGATCGATCTCCAGTACGCCGTGGCCGCTGCCCTGGTCGGGCGTGCCATCCGCGCGCAGGCGGAGCCGGACAAGGACCGGGTGATCGGCAATATTCTCGCCTATGCGGGTCGTTTTCCGCAGCGCGAGATGGGTGTCATGCTGGTGTCGGACCTGCATCGTGCGGTCGGCAACAGCCTTTTCGAGGTGCCGGCCTTCGCCGATTGGGCTGCGGTCGTCGCCGACGTGATGCTTTATGAGTAGCGGTGTCGGCAGCTCGGGCAGCGCTGGCGCATCCGATGCCGAGCGGCGTGCGATCGAGACCAAGCTCGCGGCCGCCCGCACGCGCTTGATCCTGGACAAGCCCTTTCTCGGGGCCTTGGTGCTGCGCTTGCCGATGCATGCGTCGAACCCCGATTGGTGCCCGACCACGGCCACCGATGCGCGCGCCTTCTACTACAACCCCGAATACATCGCGAGCCTAAGCCTCGACCAGACCCAGTTCATGCTCGCGCACGAGGCCCTGCATTGTGCGCTGTCGCATTTTGCGCGGCGACAGCATCGCGTGAAGCACAAGTGGGATCTCGCCTGCGACTACGCCATCAACCCGCTCTTGATCGGCGAGGGTCTGAAGCCGCCGCCGAACGCCTTGGTGATGCCGACCTACAAGGGCATGACCGCCGAGGAGATCTATCCGCTCATCGACGACAACGATGAGTCCGAGACCCTGGACACGCACGCCTACGATCGCGAAAACCAGCAGGGCGGCAGCCGATCCGGTGCAAGCGAGAAGGATCTCGATCGCCAGCCGGAACAGGCGCAATCGCAGCAGGGCGAGTCCGATTCAGGGCCGGGGGCCCCACGCTCGGCGCAACCGAGCCAAGCCGACGGGTCAGGCGGCGGTCCCGGCGAACCCGAGCCCCTGACCCCGGACGAGCAGGAGACCCTCTCGGTGCAATGGCAGCAGCGGCTCGCCGGGGCGGCTCAACAGGCGCAGCAGGCCGGCAAGTTCGGCGGCGAGATGGCGCGCATGATCGCCCATCTTTTGCAGCCGCGCCTGCCCTGGCGGATGCTGCTGGCCCGCTACATGACGGCCGTCTCGCGCGACGACTACAGCTACGCGCGCCCCTCGCGTCGCGCGGGCGACTTCATCATGCCGAGCCTGCGGAGCCATCAGACGGACGTTGTCGTGGCCGTCGACACCTCGGGCTCGATCAAGGCGGCGGAGCTCGAGGAGTTTATCGGCGAGATCGATGCGCTCAAGGGCCAAGTGCGCGCTCGCGTGACCCTCTTGCCCTGCGATGCGGCCTTGTGTGAAGGTGCACCCTTTCGGTTCGAGCCTTGGGAGAGCTTGCGGCTGCCGGAGGCGATCCGCGGGGGCGGGGGTACGAGCTTCCGACCGGTCTTTCAGTGGATCGACCGCGAGGACATCCGCCCGGATCTGCTGGTCTACTTCACCGACGCCCAAGGCGAGTTTCCGCCGGGCGAGCCGGCGTTTCCGGTGATCTGGCTGGTGAAGGGACGGGGAACGGTGCCGTGGGGGCAGCGCATCCAGCTCAACTAAACCGCGTCAGGAGGACTCTTGGCTGTTTCGAGGTGGATCGGCGCGATGGCGGGATCAATGCCCTCGGCGCGATGCGGTTTAGGCGGTTTAAGGTCTTCGAAGGCGGTCCCGGCACGACGGCCGTGTGGTGCGTTCGAGTGGCTGCTGCCGAGATCGGCGAGGGGTAGGGCATGGTGCGCGCTTTCAGGAACTACGAGGTGCGCATTGCGTCTCATCAAACCATGATGATCCGAATGTTTAGCGATCGGTGTCGGCGGTTGGCGCTGGGCGTGCTTGCGTTCTCGGCGGTGGTGTCCGCGTCGGTGTCGGCCGATGCCTACAGCCTTCCCGATATGGGCAGCTCCTCGGACAGCATGATGACCCAGTCCGCCGAGGCGCGGCTCGGCAAGCTCTTCATGCGCAGTGTGCGCAACGCCTTGCCCGTCCTGGACGATCCGCTCGCCACCAGCTATATCGAGTCCTTGGGGACAGCACTGGTCGAGGCCGATCGGACCGCCGGGGGCAATTTCACATTCTTCCTGATCGACGAGCCGGTCGTGAATGCCTTCGCGGGTCCGGGCGGGTATATCGGCGTCTACGGCGGACTGATCCTGGCGGCGGAAACCGAGAGCGAGCTCGCGGCCGTGATGGCGCATGAAATTGCCCATGTCACCCAGCGCCATTTGATGCGCTCCTTTGAGGACCAGAGCAAGCTCAGCCTCCCGACGACGGCCTTGCTGATCGCCGCGGCCGTCCTCGGCGCGCAGGTCTCGCCCGATGCGGGTGCCGCGGCGATCGCGGGCGTGCAGGCCGCCGCGCTCCAGCGCCGAATCAACTTCACCCGCGACAACGAGAAGGAGGCCGATCGGATCGGGATCCAGACACTGGCCGGTGCCGGACACGACCCCTTTGCGATGGCCGGATTCTTCGAACGGCTCGCCAAGGCGACCCGCGTCTACGAGTCCAACGCCCCGGAATTTCTGCGAACGCATCCGGTGACGGCTGACCGGATCTCGGACTCGCTCGGTCGGGCCGAGGCCTTCGGTGCGCGGCAGCGGGCCGACAGTTTGCGGTTTCAGTTGACGCGCGCGAAGCTGCGCGAGCGTTCCTACCGGCGTGCCGAGCAGTCGGTGGCGCACTTTCAGGGCACCTTGCGCGAAGGCCGTTATCGCCAAGAGCTTGCCGAGCGCTACGGGTACGCCTTGGCCTTGCAGCGGGCACGGCGCTTCGCCGACGCCAAGCGCGAGAGCGACACGCTGCTCGAGGCCCACCCGAGCCAGGCCGAGTTCATCGTCCTGGATGCCGAGCTCGACCAAGCACTCGGCAAGGGCACGGAGGCCCTGGCGCATCTCAAGCAAGCTGTAAGCCTCTTCCCGAGCCAATGGCCGTTGCGCGTTGCCTACGCCGAGGCACTCATGACGGCGGGCCAGCATGCAGGCGCGCTCGATGAGCTGAAAGCCGTGGCGCGGGTGCGTCCGGCCAACGCCATGCTCTACGAGATGATCGTGCAGGCCGCCACCAAGGCGGGCGATCAGACCGATGTCGATCGCTATCGCGCCGAGAAGCTTTATGTCGAAGGGGATCTGGAGCCGGCCATCAAGCATCTCGAGATGGCATTGCGTCGACGCAACGTGCCTTATCATGATGCCGCGCAGATCCAGGTCCGGCTCGACTCCTGGCGCGAAGAGGAGCGAGAGGAGAAGAGGAGAGGCGGAAATCCCCTGCGCACAGCGCCCTTGAGCACGCGATGAAGTGCGTTCCAAGTCCAGTAGGAGTGCGGTAACATTGCCCGGGTGCCGATGTCGGGAAAGCGCTCCGACGCGTTGAATCCGGTGTCCGGCATGACCGCGGCGGGCGACCTGATCCGGACAGCCCGTGAAGCGAATCTATAATAAGATCGAGACGATGTGGAGGATCTCACCGTTTATACCCCACGCGGGTCGGATCGGGCTGAAAAGGGCTCGAGCGTCCGAGTTTTACGTCCGAATCTCGGTCGAGCGCCTTCATTCAGGTCGATCGACTTCCAGGATACCCCGGTTGCCTGCATCGGGCCGTGCCGGTCCGGTCCGTCGGGAATGTCCTCGGTGCGCCGGCGTCTGCGAAACGTCCCGACACGCGTGATGCTTGCCGCAACCCAGACCACCCACCCATGCTCCATAGGAGATGTTCCATGATCGATGCAAAACGTCGAATCCTGCTGAAGGGTTCACTCGCCGCCGGTACCGTCGGAGTCGCCGTCGGCGCCGGTCTGCTGTCGCCCAGCCTGGTTCTTGCGAGCTGGAACGAGGCGGCCTTCCATGCGAAGGATCTGCCGACAGCCCTGACGAGCCTGATGGGATCGGATGCTGCCGAGACCAACGATGCGATCAAGATCAAGGCCCCGGATATCGCCGAGAACGGTGCAGTCGTACCGGTCACCGTCGAGACGGACATGGAAGGCGTCAAGTCGATCGCCATCGTTGCCGACCAGAACCAGACACCGCTCATTGCCTCGTTCGACCTCGGCGAGTCGGCGCTGCCCTTCGTCTCCACGCGGATCAAGATGGCCAAGACATCCAACGTCGTGGCGGTGGTTCAGACTGCCGACAAGCTCTACAGCAACGCCAAGGAAGTGAAGGTCACCATCGGCGGCTGCGGCGGCTGATCGAATCGATCCCCGCGGGACACGGCATAGACACCAAATTCGAGGTATACAGAGATGTCAGACATCAAGATTCGCGCCAAGCTCAAAGACGGCGAGACCGAAGTCAAGTGCTTGATGAGTCACCCGATGGAAACCGGGCTGCGTAAGGACAGCAAGACCGGCGAGCTGGTTCCGGCGCACTTTATCCAGGAAGTCGTCTGCAAGTCCAAGGATCAGGTCGTGATGACCGCCAATTGGAGCGGCGGTGTGTCCAAGAACCCCTATTTGGCATTCAAGTTTGCGGGCGGCGCTGCCGGGGATCCGATCGAGGTCACCTGGACGGACAACATGGGCGAGACCCAGAGCGCAACCAGCGAGATCTCCTGATCTCGGGGTCGTCTATCCGAGCACAGGGATGTGCTCAGGTGACTTCCGATATGCCGCGGCGTAATCGCGACACTTCCTCAAGTGCCTGCCGATCCGAAAGCGGTCCGTTGTAGAGGCTCGGGGCGCCGTCAGGGCGCCGTCTAAAGCGTTTGTACGGCCAAACGTATTGCTCCGGGCAGATCGAAACACACTGCTCGATCCCTTGGTTGAGAGCGCTCGCCGCCTCGATGTCGTCCTCGCTGTCGATTCCGGCCGGAGCCGCGATGCAGTGCATCCTGAATCCGCGCGCACCCCTCAAGCGCTCGGCAAACATGAAGATCACGGGTGCGCCGGTGCGGCGCGTCAGTCGGTTGACCAATAGCATTGTAAAGGCCGGAATCCCGAAAAAAGGCGCGAAGACTGCCCCCTTGTCGGCCTTGGGTTCCTGGTCGGGTAGGATGCCGACATAGTCGCCGCGCTCGAGGGCCTGGACCAAAACCCGGATGCC
>NZ_JAABRP010000194.1 GCF_011390875.1 Thiocapsa sp. | reverse complement strand
GAACTCGAGCTCGCGATCTTGCAGCGGAAGGCGCCAGTCGTGCTCCTCCACCAGCCAAAAGGGCATCTTCAGCCCGTAGTGCTTGAGCAGCGCGCGGGTGCGCCAGTGCGTGACCAGGACCGCGTCCGGGCGATCGGTCAGCTCGTCGATGAGCGGCATGGCCGCGGCGATATCCGGGTCTTGATGGTGGCAGACGAAATAGCGGATGTGGGTGAAGGGGATGACCTCCTCGATCTTGCGCAGGGTTCCCGCGAAGGTGAGCCGCGAGCACGGGCCGAAAAGCACCGACTGATCGCCCTGCTCGAGCAGATAGACGTGGCATTGGAAGACGTCGTCGGGCAAGACGTGGCCCACCCACCAGACACGGGGGGCGATCTCGAGCGCGCGATAGGTGTCGGCATGCGCGAGGTGGGTGAGATTGGTGTCCATCGGCTTGGCTGCGCTCCGCGGCGTGAGTGGCGAATCCGGAGCTCGATCTCAACGCGAAGCCTCCGCTTGGAGGTACGCCGAGCCCGTCGGGGTCTCCGCCGTTGTCGGGGCCGCCAGGACCCGATAGACCAGGGGCACCAGCACGAGGGAGACCAGAGTCGAGAAGGATAGCCCCGCGACGATGGTGACGGCGAGCGGTTGCAGCATCTCCGAGCCCTCCCCGAGCGCGAGCGCGAGCGGGAGCATGCCCACGACGGTGGTGAGCGTGGTCATGAGGATGGGGCGAAGACGCAGACGTGCCGCCTCGAGGATGGCCGTGCGCGCATCCAGACCGGCGCGGCGCTCGAGCTCGATAAACTCCACCAGCACGATCGCGTTGTTGACCACGATCCCGGCCAGCATGATCAGCCCGAGCCAAACCGGCATGGAGACCGGCAGCCCGGTCCATTGCAGACCGAGCACCACGCCGATCAAGGCGAAGGGCACGGAGATCAGGATGATGAGCGGATTGCGGACCGACTCGTATTGGACCGCCATCGCGACCAAGACCAGAAAGAGCGCAAGCCCGAGCAGGATCCGGCTCATGTCCTGGCCCTGCTTGAGGGTCTCCAGGCCGCCGGCCTCGTAGAGCCGATAGCCGGCGGGGAGCGGCACTTGCGCCGCCGCGGCCAGAGCCGACTCGATCGCCTCTTGAAGCGTGAGCGTCTCGCCGACCGAGGCGGTGATCTCGACGGTGCGTTGCTGGCGGTCGCGCAGGATGGTCGAGGGCTGGGCCAGGATCTCGACGGTCGCGACATCGCCGAGTCGCAAGGGCCGTCGCGGCTCGGTCTTGCTGAACAGCACGATGGAGTCCAGATCGCCGGGCGCGGTGATGTCCATCCGATCCAGTCGCAGCAGCAGATCGACCGAGCGGTCGCCGTCGATCAGCTCCGTGACGATACGGCCCTCCAGGGCGAAGCGCAGGACGGTGCCGATGTCCTCGATGGTGAGACCGAAGCTCGTGGCGCGTTGCGGGTCGAGCCGGATGGAGATCTCGCGGGTGATGTCCTGACTGCTGTGCTGGACGTTGCCGAGACCCTCCACGGCGGCGAGCTGCTCGACGACCCGATCGGCGAGATCCGCGAGTGTGTCGAGGTTCTCCCCGGCGATGCGCAGACTGACGTCGTCGTCGCCCTGGCTGAAACGGATCCCGCGGATCCCGCGCGTCACGAGCGAGGCCCGCAGGCCCGGGATCTCGAGTGCGCGGATCAGGCCGCTGACGCGCTCGATCCATTCCTTGCTGCCCACGTTGCGTTGGGCTGCCGGCGTGAGCAGGACCTGGAGGCTTGCGCGATTGGCGCTCTCGAAGGACGAGCGCCCGAACACGAAGCCGCCGACCGTGGTGAAGATCGCCTCGACCTCGGGCTGCTCGGCGACGAGCGTCTCGATCCGGCGGGTCAGGCGATCCATCTCCTCGAGGTCGACACCGGCGTCCGCGGTCAGGCTGATGCGCACGTCGCCCTCGTCGAGCGCGGGCAGAAACTCCTGCTTCGCATCCATAAGCCAAGGCACCGCCCAGGCCAATCCGGCGACGAACGCCAGGATGACGAGCCAGCGGATCCGCAGAAGCCAATCCAGCGCTCGGGCATAGCCGTCCTGCAGGGCGCGCATCACGCGATTGACCAGTCTCCGCAACATCCCCTCCCGGCTCGCCGGTACCCGGCCCGCGAGTGCCGGGACCAGGGTCAGGGCGACCACCATGGAGGCGAGGATGGCCGCCGAGATGGTGAAGATCAGCTCCTGGAACAGGAGCCCGACGAGCCCGCCGATAAAGAGGAACGGCAGGACGGCGGCCAGGTTGGTCGAGGTCGAGGCGATGATGGCGCCCGTGACCTCGCGGCTGGCGGCATCCGCCGCGACGACCGTGGTCTGCCCCATCCGTTGGTGGCGATAGATGTTCTCGAGCATCACGATGGTGCTGTCCACCAGCATGCCGATGCCGAGCGCGAGCCCCCCGAGCGTCATGATGTTGAAGGTCAGGCCGTTGGCGGCCATGAGGATGAAGGTGACCAGCACCGCGATCGGGATGGCCGCGCCGATGATCAGGGTTCGCCGCAAGCTCCCGAGGAAGATGTAGACCACGGCCATGGCGAGCAGGGCGCCGCTGAGCGCGGCGTTCACCGCGTTGTCGAGCGAGTGACGGATGTAGCGCGCTTGGTCGTCGACACGTTGAATCTGGATATCCTCGGGGAGCTGGCCCTGCTCGGCGAGCCGCGCGAGCTCCCGATCCACGGTGTCGACCACGGCGACGGTGTTGGAGAGCGGCTGCTTCTGGACGGACAGTTTGATCCCGGGCTGGTCGTCGAGGCGGATGCGCAGACGCTCCTCGCTCGCCCCGTCGATAACCTGTGCGATCTCGCCGATGCGCATCTGGGCCATCGGGTTGTCGCCGGCCTCGGGCTTGAGCGGCAGGTCGATGATCTCCTGGACGTTCCTGAAGCGCCCTTCGGTGCGACCCCCGATCTCGCCGTCCGACATGCGCAGCCGCCCGGCCGCGACATCCTGGTTCGCGGTGCGCAGACGCGTCTCCAGGTCGAGGATGTCGATCCCCAGACCGGCCAAGCGGAACTGGTTGGCCACCACCTGCACCTCGCGCTCCAAACCGCCGCCGACCTCGACCGAGGCCACGCCCGGAAGCGTGACCAGCGAGCGACCCAGCGTGTAATCCGCCCAGGTGCGCAGTTCCACCGGGTCGCGCAACGCCGAGCTGACGACATATTCGGCGACGGGCAGCTGGAAGGGGTCGCGCTTGTAGATGATGGGCGGATCGTCCGTTTCCGGCAGGAAACGCTTGGCGCGATCCAGGCGGGAGCTTGCGTCGCGCAAGGCTTCATCGATGTCCTCGCCGTAGCGGAAGGACAGATCGATGGCGCTGCGTCCCTCTGTAGTGCGCGACTGGATGGCGACGACGCCCTCGGTGATCGCGAGCTGCTCCTCGAGCTCGCGGGTCACCTCGTTCTCCATCACCTCCGCGGGGACGCCGGGGTCCAGCACCCGCACCTGGATGTCCGGGTAGATGATGTTCGGCAGCAGGTCGATGTTCAGCCGGGTGAGCGAGACCCCGCCCAACACCATCACCGCGAGCGTCAGCGCGACGACGCCGACGGGGTGGCGGACCGACCAGGTGGAGATATTGGCTGACATAGATTCAAACGTAGGATGGGTAGAGCGAAGCGAAACCCATCTTCACGGCTCAGACGTCCAACCCGGGAGGTGCGCATCGCGCAGGAAACGGTTGGTTTCGCTGCGCTCTCGGGGTGGTGATGGGAAACCTCGGCGCTTGGAGGATGGGTTTCGCTGCGCTCTTGTGGTGGCCATGAGAGACCTCGGAGCCTGGAGGATGGGTTTCGCTGCGCTCTTGTGGGTGGCCATGAGAGACCTCGGAGCCTGGAGGATGGGTTTCGCTGCGCTCTACCCATCCTACGATTTTGGTTGAATGTTTTTTACTCGCCCGTCAGCTCCGTGATCGCGGCTTCCACGACCTTGGGCTCGGTGAGCGGATAGGGCGAGATCCGCAGGCGTTGCAGGCGTGCCTGGTAGGCGGTGCAGAATTCGTTGTGAAAGGTGAGAAAGAGCGGGTGTGCGGTGAGGCCGTGAATCTCCTCCATGAAGGCGAGATAGTGACGGGCCTGGCCCATGTGGTACGGCGACGGCTCTTCGTCCAGGCGAAAGCGCTCGATGCGCTCGTCCCAGATCGGGAATACGCCGGGAGCGGCGAGGTGGAGCACCATCGAGGCCCCGACGACCGAGCTGAGGGCGGCGGCGATGGCGTCGATGCCGCGCTCGTGGAGGGCGGCGCGCTCGGCATCCGAGGCGGTCTGCGGCCCGCTCGGGGACCCGCTCTGGGGATAGCCGCGCGCGGCCTCGAAGGCGGCGACGGCCGGTTCCAGATGGCTCTGATCGATGCGCACCCGTTCGGGCATCCAAGCGTAGGCGAGACAGGCCGCACGCAGAAAGGCCTCGGTCTGGCTCGCCGCCGGCGCCGCGGCGGCCGCGATCATGACCGGGTAGGTGCGTAGACGCGTCGCCTCGCGCGGGTTGTCGCGATAGCAGCCGCTGCGCACCAGCTCAACGGCCGAATAGAGGTGTTCGAGATTCATTCCGGGACCACCTTGACTGTTTTACCCTCGCTCAGGCCGAGGAAACCACGCGTGATGACCCGATCGCCCGCGACGAGACCCTCGAGGATCTCGATGCGATCGGCGATCTGCAGACCGCTCCTGACCTTTCGTCGTGAGGCTTGGCCTTCTTCCGTGATCAGCCAGACGAGCTCGCCGTCGCGATCGCGTCGCAGGGCACGAAAGGGGATCAGCAGGCGCTCCACCGCGGCGGTCTCGAGCGTGACCCGCACGAACTGTCCGGCCTTCACGCCGGGCGGCGGATCCTCCAGCGTCAACTCCACGATGCCCTGTCGGCTGGTCTGCTCCAAGCTCGGATGAATCCGCAGGATCCGTGCCGGAAACGCCGCCCCGCCGAGGGCGTCGATACGCAATTGCGCCGGGTCGCCGACCTTCATCCGCGGCAGGATGAGCTCGGAGGCATAGACCTCCGCGACCAAGGATTGCGGATCGGCGATGGTCAGGAGGTGGGTATTCCTCGAGACGAAATCACCCGGCTCGACCAGCCGTTCGGTCACGACGCCGTCGAACGGGGCGGTCATCCGGGTGAAGGCCAGCCGGGTCTCCAGGAGCCGGACATCGCCTCGGGCCACGGCGACGGCGGTGCGGGCCTGCGAAAGCTCGGCGTCCGAGGCGGCGCGTTTGCTGACGAGGTCTTCGAGTCGTCCCACGTCCAGTTCCGCTTGGGCCAGGGTCGCGCGCGCCTTGTCGAGCTCCGCCTGCAGGATGTCGTCCTCGAGGGCGACCAGGACCTCGCCCTCGCGAACCATGTCGCCCTCGAAGACGTCCAGCGCGGTGATCCGGCCTTCTTCTTGACTGAAGAGTCGCACCTGGCGGCGATGGCGCAGCGAGCCCGGCCGCTCGTGGCTGCTGGTGGTGGCGGCACGCTCCACGACGATAGTGGCGACCAGGTGATCGAGTGCGCCGCGTTCGCGGCTCGCGCTCGACGGCGGGTCGCCCCCGGGGGAGCAGCCGATCAGGGTTGCGGCCAGGATGGCGGCCGGTGCAACGGCGTGCAGGAGCGGTTTACGCGTCCCCGCGCGGCGAGGGCGGACGGGCTCGGCTGCGCCGGGCGCACGGAACGGCTTGGGTACGGCGTCTCCGGTCATCACCGGCCGGTCAGATCCTTGATGGCCACCGTCGGCGAGGTCTCGGGCTCCTTGGAGTAGTCGTAGTGTTTGATCTTCCGCCGAATGTTGCGTTGGATGATCACGCCCAGGACGTGCCACTCCAGCCCGTGGAGCTCGATGTCGGGATAGATGCGGTTGACGGCGACGAGCCGCTCGCTGCCGTTCTCGTCGCGGATGTACTTGCGAAACCAGCGCACGCCCTCGACCTCCGCGAAGACGAAGCTGTTGTTCCGACGGTTGTCCGTCGGCTCCACGATCACCACGCACCGGTCCGGAAATTCGGGTTCCATCTGGTCGCCGAGCACCTGCAAGGCGTAGGGCTCGTGCATGCTGCAACCCGTGCTGTCCATGGTGGGATCTGCCATGATGTGTCCTCATTTATATAGGTTGGTCGGGCGGCTCGTCGCGGCGAGCGGCCTCGCGCGTAAGACCGGCCACCCAAAACATCAGTCGCTCGTGACATCCGCTCCGCGGTGTCACGCATGCCCCGTGGTGCTCTGCGCTACGTGCCACGATGGCCGGAGTTACGAGCAAGGCCCGGTGAGCCGACCGGATAACGACCGGGCGATACCTTTAAAATCTTAGTGTTTTAAACACTTAAACCGCGCCAGCTCCAGCAATCATCGAGTCTGCCGGGACCGATCTCATCCAAAAACATCACATGCCGCGCCGGGCGCGGTTTAAAAGGCTTGCATGAACCGAATCGCCGCCACCGAGCGCATCCACTCCGACCGTCGAGATTGGCACAATCTCCGTGGAATGCTGCCCTATCTGTGGGAGTTCCGCGGGCGTGCGATGTTGGCGCTGGCCTGTCTGATCGCGGCGAAGGTGGCCAATGTCGGCGTTCCGCTGGTGCTGCGCGACATCGTGGATGCCTTCGAGGCCACGCCGCATCAGGTGCTGGTGTTGCCGGTCTCGCTGCTGGTCGCCTACGGGGCGCTCAAGCTCAGCTCCTCGCTCTTCAACGAGCTGCGCGACGTGGTCTTTGCCAGGGTGCGTTATCGCGCCATGCGCCGGCTCTCGACCAAGGTGCTCGATCACCTGCATCGGCTCTCGCTGCGCTATCACCTGGGGCGCCAGAGCGGCGCCATCAGCCGCGACCTCGAGCGCGGCACCCGTTCGGTCTCGACCATTCTGAACTATGTCGCCTTCAGCGTCCTGCCGGTGCTGGTGGAGTTCACCCTGGTCGCGGTGATCCTTTTGAAGCAATACAGCCCGGCCTTCGCGCTGGTCGTCTTCGGGACCGTCGCGGTCTATTTCACCTTCACCTTCGCCATCACCGAATGGCGCATGGACTATCGCCATCGGATGAACCGCTTGGACTCGGAGGCCAATAATCAGGCCTTCGACAGCCTCATCAACTACGAGACGGTCAAATATTTCGGCAACGAGCGCATGGAGCTCGACCGCTACGACGGCACGCTCGCCGAGTGGGAGGAGATGGCGGTCAAGAGTCAGACCTCCATGTCGCTGTTGAATTTCGGTCAGGGCGCGATCATCGCGATCGGCGTCACCCTGATCATGGCCTTCGCGGCCAACGGGGTGGTCACGGGCGAGATGAGTGTCGGGGACTTGGTTCTGGTCAACGCGCTCATGTTGCAGTTGTTTATCCCGTTGGGCTTTCTCGGGATCGTCTATCGGCAGATCAAGTATGCGCTGGCCGACATGGATCTGGTCTTCAAGCTGCTCGAGCGCCGCCCCGAGATCCAGGACGCCCCGGACACCAAGGCATTGCGCCTGCGCGACGGCGAGATCCGCTTCGAGCACGTCGACTTTCACTACCAGCACGAACGGGCGATCCTGCGGGACGTCGATTTTCGGATCGCGCCCGGCCAGACGCTCGCCGTCGTCGGTCACAGCGGCGCCGGAAAGTCGACCCTGGCGCGCCTGCTGTTTCGCTTCTACGACGTGACTGCCGGGCGGATCCTGATCGACGGGCAGGATCTGCGCGAGGTCACCCAAGAGAGCCTGCGCGCGGCCATCGGCATCGTCCCGCAGGACACCGTCTTGTTCAACGACACCATTTACTACAACCTGGCCTACGGACGGCCCGAGGCGACCCGCGCCGAGGTCGAGCGCTGTGCCGAGATGGCCCACATCCGGACCTTTATCGAGAGCCTGCCCGACGGATGGGACACCATGGTCGGGGAGCGCGGCCTGAAACTCTCGGGCGGGGAGAAACAGCGTGTGGCGATCGCGCGGGCGATCTTGAAGCAGCCGCGGATCCTGGTCTTCGACGAGGCGACCTCCTCGCTCGACAGCCATACCGAGCAGGCGATTCAGCAAACGCTCGCCGAGGTCGCGGAGAACCACACCACCTTGGTCATCGCCCATCGTCTGTCGACCGTCGTGGATGCGGACCTGATCCTCGTGCTGGAGCAGGGCCGCATCCGCGAGCAGGGCACGCATCGCGCGCTTCTGGAGGCGGGCGGACACTATGCCGCCATGTGGGATCTGCAGCAGCGCGAGGGGCCGGATGCGCCGGTGCCGATCACGGCCGCGGCGACGGACGAGCGTGCCGTGACGGATCCGGATCCGGAGGCGTCGCCGTGAGCGTGAGTCAGGCGCGGATCTTCGCCGAGCGGGGCGAGGAGATCGAGGCGTCGCGGGTTCGCGAGGTCCTGCGCGCGGCCGGTCTCGCCGTGCCCTTGGTCGTGGGCGGGGCGGCGCTTGCCGCGGCACTCGCGTTGTTGACCCTGCAGGGTGCACGGCCGCATCTCGACTGGGCGTCGCCGCTCGCGATGGCGGCACTCGTCGGCGCCTCGCTCGCCGCCATGCTTTTCTGGAGCCGGTTGCGCAGCCAGCTGCTGCTGCCTCTGGTGCGCCTGGAGCATTCACTCTCGCGGGTCTGTCAGGGCGAGCCGGGCGCGAGCGATGCGTTGGACGATGCCGGTGTTCTGGCTCAGGTGGCGCGCGATATCCGTAGCCTCAACGAGGAGCTGACCGACCTCTACGAGGAGATGGACAACCGGGTTGCACGCCAGACCATGCGGCTGGCGCAGAAAACCGCCTCGCTGAAGATCCGCTACGACGTGGCCGCCGGGATCCAGCAGGCGGAGAGTGTCGACGAGCTCTTGC
>NZ_JAABRP010000193.1 GCF_011390875.1 Thiocapsa sp. | reverse complement strand
ACCGCTCCGCTCGGGTTCCCCCTCAGCGAGCCGCGCATTCTATACGACTCGGATGCGCTGTCAAGACCTGTGTGACGCGCAGGTGACGATGAGGTGACGAAGCGCCCAGAACAGCGGCTAACCCGACCCCGACGCGGCGCGGGCAGCCTTCAGGACACGCGTACTCGCGCGACGCGCCGCTTGCCGACCTGATAGACATGCTCGCCGCCGGCCGCGCAGGACAGGCGCGCATCTTCAATCCGCTCACCGTCGATCCGCACGGCGCCCTGTCCGATTAGACGGATCGCCTCGGAGGTACTGCTGACCAGACCCGCCGCCTTTAGTAAATTGGCGATCGGCAGCGTGCCGTCCTCGCCCGCCGACACGATCTCCTCCGGGACATCCTCGGGTAGCGCCCCACGCTGAAACCGCGCCACGAAACCTTCGAGCGCCTGCCGAGCACGCTCGGCGTCATGGAAACGGGTGACCAGCTCCAGCCCGAGCTCGAACTTGATGTCGCGCGGATTGGCGCCTTCCCGCACCGCAGCCCGCCATGCCTGAATCTCGGCCAGATCCCGCGTGCTGAGGAGCTCGAAATAGCGCCACATGAGGTCATCCGACACCGACATGATCTTGCCGAACATCTCGTCGGGCGCATCCGTGATGCCGATGTAGTTACCTAGAGATTTCGACATCTTCTGGATGCCGTCCAACCCTTCGAGGATCGGCACCGTGATGACCACCTGCGGGTCCTGGCCGTATGTCTCCTGGAGCTGACGCCCGACCAAAAGGTTAAACTTTTGATCGGTTCCACCCAGCTCGACATCCGCCTGCAGCGCGACGGAGTCGTAACCCTGGATCAGCGGATAGAGAAACTCATGGATCGCGATCGGCTGCCCGCCCTTGTATCGCTTGGCGAAATCGTCACGCTCGAGCATCCGAGCCACGGTGTGTCGGGCTGCCAGCTGAACCAAGCCCGCCGCTCCGAGCCCTTCGAGCCAAGACGAATTAAAAACGACACGCGTGCGATCCGGGTCGAGGATCCGGAAGACCTGATCTTGATAAGTCTTGGCGTTGTCTTGGATCTGCTCGCGGGAAAGGGGCTTGCGCGTCGCGCTCTTCCCGGTGGGATCGCCGATCATCCCGGTGAAATCACCGATGAGAAAAAGGATCTCGTGCCCGAGATCCTGGAACTGGCGCAGCTTGTTGAGGAGAACCGTGTGCCCGAGATGAAGGTCCGGGGCCGTCGGGTCGAATCCCGCCTTGATCCTCAGCGGACGCCCGAGGGCCAGCTTCCGGCGAAGTGCGTCTTCGAGGAGGATTTCGTCGGTCCCGCGCTTAATGAGCGCGAGCGTGCGTTCGAGTGGCTCCATGATGTTCGATCGTCCAACCCATTGGGCTTCGGCTGAAAGCCGACGAGATTACGACGGAGACAAGACGCCCACAAGTCGCCGGCCTTCTATCGTTTCGGTGGCCCGAGGCGCGGCTTGTCGCTCGGCCTCTTTTGGGTCTACACTAGGCGTCACCTGGAAAACTTTGATTTTTCCGAGCCTTGTGATCGAGTGATGATGCGAGACTACAAATTTAGACAAACGGAGTGGCCGCGACGCAAGGCGCGCAGCAAGATGCTCAAGATCATCGCGGGGGTGTTGGCCGTGCTAGCACTCGCGCTCTTGGGGTATGCCGGCTGGCAGTGGTTTTCGACCCGGCCGGTCGACGAGGGCGCGCCCAAGTCGCTCGATAGCCGCGTCATCCCGCTCACGATTCCACCGAAGCACCCCACGAGCGCCGGGGCCGAGTCGGAGGGACCTGCAACCGCGCCCGCGCAGGCGATCCGACCGGGGCAGAACTAAGTCGAAAAGGACGAGCCGCAGCCGCAGGTCGTGGTCGCATTGGGGTTGCGGATCACGAACTGAGCACCCTGCAGACCCTCGGTGTAGTCGATTTCCGAACCCATCAGATACTGCAGACTCATCGGGTCGACCAACAGGGTTACACCGTCGGTCACGACCTCCGTGTCGCCGTCCTGTACTTCCTCATCGAATGTGAACCCGTACTGGAAGCCCGAGCATCCGCCTCCTTGGATGTAGACGCGCAGCATCAAGGAGGGATTACCCTCCTCGGAGATCAATTCGGCCACTTTGGACGCGGCGGAATTGGTGAAAACCAGCGGTTGATCAGCAGCAGCTTCAGTCGTCATAGTCGGTCGGCTCTCGGGTTTAGGATTTCAGGATTCTTATCCTATGCTCTTCGTTGGTTTTTTCAAGCGCGTAGGCCCGTCGGCGAACGAGGGCGGGCGATTCGCCGACTGAAGATGGAGTCGCCTCAAGCATCGCGAGAGAACTCCTCCGGGAGCGACCCAACCGGCGCCTCCGTCGTCGGGGCCCAAGGGAAGGATTCCGAGGTCGGTATCAAGCGGTCGTCGGACGGCTCGATCCCGATCAGAACACCGGAAGGCTCGAAATCGGCGGGTAACGCGAAGGACCCGGACAGACTTTGGAGGTATTCCAGCGCGATCGGCAGTACTCGCGGCTCCGCGCTCGGGAGATCCTCGAGAGACAGCGTCACGACACCACTTGGGTTCCGCCCTTCGATCTCGAATCGGATCAGGCCGGCTGACTCCGCGAATCCGGGTACCACTTGGGTCAGCGTAAACGAATAGCGGAACGCCTTGGCTGTCCCTTCGGAGACGATGCGCAGGTCTTGAACACGAATTGCGCCGCGGTGGCCCTCTTGGACCAATCGCTTCAGATACGAAAGCTCGCGACTTAAGTCCAAACGGGCGTCTTGGGCTTCCTTGAGTTGATCGGTCAGCGCGCGCGCCGTCTCCCGGTCGATCTGACGACTCCGTTCGGAAATAACCCGATCGCGCAGCGCGGCCGCCAGCTCATCGCGCAGCGCGTCGCGCTGCGCGATCAAGTCAAGGCGCTCGGCATCGAGAGCAGCCAATTCCGGTTGCATGAGCGACGTCGCTCGCTCCTGGCCGAGTTCGAATCCCGCCCAGAGCGCCGCTGCCAAGAGAACGGCATACAGACCGCCCGCCAGCAAGCGATAGGAGAGGCGTCTCAAGGACTCAGTCACGGGGTCGGTAAGATCGGGAGCCGGCGATCGGGGACATGGACCGCTTGCGCATCGGCTCGCCCGAATCCATCGGTCTCAAGCAGACCCGGCCTCTAGGGGAGGAGAGCCAATGCGCCCAGCCCGGCGGATTCTTCAATGCCGAACATCAGATTCATGTTCTGAACCGCCTGCCCTGCCGCACCTTTCACCAGGTTGTCGATCACGGACTGGACAACGACGACACCGGAGTCGCCTTGGCGCGTCGCCGCCATCCGGCAGAGGTTTGCACCACGCACCGAGCGGGTATCCGGATGCGCCCCGCCCGGCATCGGATCGACAAAAGGCTCATCCGCGTAGTAGTTCGAGAAAAGGTCGTCGAGATCCACGTCGGATCGGGTCAAGCGCGCATAGAGCGTGGCCTCGATCCCGCGGATCATCGGGACCAAGTGAGGCACGAAGGTCAGGTTCAGTCCCGCACCGGAAAAGCGCTCGAGGTTCTGGCTGATTTCCGGAGCATGCCGATGCCCGGTGACGGAGTACGCCTTGAAGCTTTCGCCGACCTCCGCCATCAACAAACCCGTCGTCGCCTTGCGCCCGGCACCGCTGACGCCGGACTTTGCATCGGCAATCAACCAGCTCGGATCGACCACTCCGGCGGCGAGCAGAGGGAGAAACCCGAGTGTTACCGCCGTCGGATAGCAACCTGGATTCGCCACCAGTCGTGCGCCGCGCACCGCATCTCGGTTGAGCTCCGGCAACCCGTAGACCGCCTCGGACAAAAGCTCGGGGCAGGCATGAGGCATCCCGTACCAGGTCTCCCAGAGCACGGGATCCTTCAGACGAAAGTCGGCGGCCAAATCAACCACACGCACATCGCGTGCGAGTAGATCGGGCACCGCCTTCATCGCTGTTCCGTTGGGCGTTGCGAAGAAAACGAGGTCGCACTCAGCCAGCGCACCCTCGTCGGGCGCCGTGAACTCGAGATCCAGCCGACCCCGCAGATGAGGAAACATCTCGGCAACGGGGACCCCTGCCTCGCTCCGCGACGTGATGACCGCCAGCTCAGCGGCGGGGTGCCGTGCCAAGATCCGCAAGAGCTCCGCGCCCGTATATCCCGTGCCGCCGACGATTCCAACCCTCACCATACCGACTCGACTCCAAACGCGCGAAAAGCAGAATGCGATCCTCCATCTCCCCAACGAAAAAAGCGGCATAAGCCGCTTCTCGTTTCGAGGCGACGCGAGGCTTTCGGGATCAGGAGCAGCCGCCGCCCGAGGACGACGAGGACCCGCAAGAGCCGCAACCTCCACCACCGCCGAGCTGCGGAAGATTGTTGAACACGAAGGTCGCGTTCCCGTCGCCTTGATCGACGAAGTCGATCTCCACACCGCGCAGATAGGGCAGCGTACCGTCGTCGACCACGACCTTGAAGCCGTCGTATGCCAACACGCCGTCGTCTTCGTTGATGGCATCGGTGAAGGTCATCCCGAAACTGATGCCGCTGCACCCTCCAGGCGTCGCAAACACACGCACGCCTTGCACGTTGTCGTCGACTTGCTCGAACAGATCGGCCATCTTCGCCTGAGCCGGCGCGGTCAGCGTCAGCTCCATTTCATTCAACACCGCGGACATAGGACTCGGCCTCTTGACAAATCGGTTTAGCGCGAGAGGTTAGCAGAAAACCCGACCATTATACTACCGCCAGATTAAGGGTCAAAGATCGAGCCTACCTTGGGCGGCGAGCAGGGCGAGGTGGCGCTCGGCATCGACGAGATGTTGCCCCCAGTGGCGATCGAACCCGTAGGCCCAGCCCCTCAAAGCGCGCTCGGGGTGGCACGCATACAGCCCGAGTCCGGATTTCAGCTCGCAATAGATGTCGGTCAGATCATCCGCCAAGCTCCCGGTCATCCCGTCGGCACCCTCGCTGGCCCGATCGAACTCGAGCCAATAGCCGTCGCGATCGGCGAGCAGCCGACGCAGGCGCCAGAACAGCTCGAAGCGCGCATCGAGATCCACCACGCTCATCGGAACCACGCCCGAAACCGGGGCCGACGCCGAGGAGATGGCTGCCTGCAGACGCGGCAGCAGACTCGCGACATCCCACAGCCAACGCCGACGATGCTCCTCCGCAGACGCCTCGATGAGATCACAATACCGCCTGGCGAGCCCGGCAACCTCAAGGCCCTCGAGTCCGCTCACATGTCGTTCTGCGATCGCGTCCATGCCAAGGAGTGTAGACGAGAAAATCCTCAATGCGCGGGAACGACCGAGTGCTTGCAGCCGCTCGGAGTCGCCCACCGATCCACTCATGGGCGTCGCCGGATCGTCATAATCACGGTACATTCAGACCTCGACCATCTCGAAGTCGTCCTTCCCGGCACCGCACTCGGGGCACTTCCAGTTGAGCGGGACATCGTCCCAACGCGTCCCGGGCGGGATATCATCGTCCGGCCAGCCCTCCGCCTCGTCGTAGATCAAGCCGCAAATCACACACATGTAGGTCTTCATCGAGTCGCTCCGTCGTAGGTCCATCCCCCGCCGCAGGGGATTGTCGGGTTCGACATCCACGATCGCATCAGGGTTTAATGGGCTCCAATGGTCGGGCGGGTCACCTCGGATTTCAACGAAACCCTAGCGAATCAATCCCGGTTTCTCCGCGGAACGCACTCCGCGGCGGCGGCACACGCCGGCTGCGCAGAAGAGACTCCTCCAATGAGCACGTTTAACGATCGACCCGTCGTCATCTGCGTCGGCGGCCACGACCCGAGCGGCGGGGCCGGCATTCTCGCCGACGCCGAGGCCGTGCGGGCCGCGGGCGCCTTCCCGGTGACCGTCATCAGCGCGCTGACCGAGCAAAACACCTGCGGGCTCTCGCGCGTCTACCCGCAGACCCCGGAGCATGTCGAGGGGCAGTGTCGCGCCCTGTTGCGCGACTGCACCCCTGGCGCACTCAAGATCGGGATGATCGGCAGCACCCCGCTGATCGACCTCCTCGGCACGCTGATCGACGAAAACCCCGGCCTTCCGGTGGTCCTCGATCCCGTCCTCGCCAGCGGGGCCGGGCAGCGGGTCGCGGACGCCGCCATGCTGGATCGATTGCGGGAGATCCTGATCCGCCGCAGCACGCTCATCACGCCGAATCTGCCGGAGGCGCAAACCTTGACCGGCGCACTCGATCCAAGCGAGTGCGCGACGCGCCTACTCGCGCTCGGCGCACGATGGGTCCTGATTACGGGCACGCACGACGACACGGCCGACGTCACCAATTGGCTGTTCAACGCCGAGGGACTTCAACAACGCCTGGACTGGCCGCGCTTGCCCGGCGACTATCACGGTTCGGGCTGCACGCTGGCGAGCGCGATCGCCGCCCGCCTCGCGCTCGGGGCGGCAATGCCGGAGGCCGTCGCCGAAGCCCAAGCCTATACCTGGGAGAGCCTCGATCGAGCACTCCGGACCGGCCGCTGTCAACTGACACCCAATCGCCTTTACGCACTCGACCGATGACGCACCTCGACGGACTCTATTTGATCACCCCGGATACTGCAGACGCCCCCGGCGTCCTCGCCGAGCAGGTCGCGCAGGCCATATCGGGCGGGGCCAGGCTTGTCCAATATCGCCACAAGGGACCGGATCGACGGCTTCGACGCGAGCAGGCCGCCGCGGTCCTGTGCGTGTGCCGTGGCGCCGGTGTGCCCCTCATCGTCAACGATGATGTGGCACTCGCGGCCGAAATCGGCGCCGACGGGGTGCACCTCGGCCGCGACGACGGCGACCCGACCGCAGCCCGCCGACGCCTCGGGACAGACGCCGTCATCGGCGTCTCCTGCTACGACGACATGGCCCTTGCACAAGCCGCCGAGCGAGCCGGAGCCAGCTATGTCGCCTTCGGGAGCTTCTTCCCCTCGGCCACCAAACCGCATGCGGTGCGCGCCTCCGTGGCGCTTCTGAGCGCCGCGCGCGACAGCCTTCGAATTCCCGCGGTTGCGATCGGCGGGATCACGCCACAAAATGGCGGGCTATTGATCGCGGCGGGCGCCCGGATGCTGGCGGTCGTGACCGGTGTCTTCGCGCAGCCGGACCTCGCCGCCGCGGCCCGCGCCTATGCCTCACTTTTTGTCGACGGAGACCCCCGATGAACCGATCCCATGATCTCTTCCAAGCCGCGCAGCGTCATATCCCCGGCGGCGTGAACTCGCCGGTGCGCGCATTTCGCGGCGTCGGCGGCGATCCGGTCTTCTTCGACAGCGCCTCCGGGGCCTATGCGATCGACGCCGACGGCAAGCGCTATGTCGACTATGTCGGCTCCTGGGGCCCGATGATCCTCGGGCACGCCCATCCGCAGGTCATCGCGGCCGTGCAGGAGCGCATCCAGAAGGGCCTCTCCTTCGGCGCCCCGACCGAGCTCGAAACGACCATGGCCGACCGCGTCTGCGAGCTGGTCCCGAGCATGGACATGGTGCGCATGGTCAGCTCCGGCACCGAGGCGACCATGAGCGCACTGCGTCTGGCCCGCGGCTACACGGGTCGCGACAAGGTGATCAAGTTCGAGGGCTGCTACCACGGTCATGTCGACTCGCTGCTGGTCAAGGCCGGCTCGGGCGCACTGACACTCGGCGAGCCGAGCTCGCCCGGCGTGCCCGCGGCCCTGGCCGAGCTGACCATCACGCTGACCTACAACGACCTGGCGCAGGTCCGCGAGACCTTCGCCGAGATCGGCAGCGAGATCGCCTGCATCATCGTCGAGCCGGTCGCCGGCAACATGAACTGCATCCCGCCCGTGCCCGGATTCCTCGAAGGTCTGCGCGAGATCTGCGACCAATACGGCGCGGTGCTCATCTTCGACGAGGTCATGACGGGCTTTCGCGTCTCGCGCGGCGGCGCCCAGGAGCTGTTCGGCGTCACCCCGGACCTCACCGCGCTCGGCAAGGTCATCGGCGGCGGCATGCCGGTCGGCGCCTTCGGCGGCAAGCGCGAGATCATGTCCCGCATCTCCCCGCTCGGCCCCGTCTATCAAGCCGGCACCCTCTCGGGCAACCCGATCGCGATGGCGGCCGGCCTCAAGACCCTTGAGCTGCTCAGCGAGCCCGGCTTCTACGACCGCCTGAGCGCGACCACCGCAAAGCTCCTTGCCGGCTTGCAGGCACGCGCCGATGCCGCGGGGATTCCCTTCAGCACCAACCAGGCCGGCGGCATGTTCGGGCTCTTCTTCACCGGCGAGAAGGTCACCAATTACGAGCAGGCGACGACCTGCAATCAGGATCAATTCAAGACGTTCTTCCATGCCATGCTCGAGCGTGGGGTCTATCTAGCCCCGTCCGCGTTCGAGGCCGGTTTCGTCTCGATGGCGCACGGCGAGACCGAGATCCAGGCGACGCTGGATGCGGCCGAGGAGAGCTTTGCCCAAATCGCGCGCTAAACGGCTGCTAAACCGCGCCCGGTGCAACATGCGCCGTTCGTGACTCGGTCCAACGCTGGTGCGACCCACCAGCGCCGGAGTCGGCGCGGTTTAGAAAACGAGAAGAAGGGAATTTTTCGCGCATCTTACGCGCAGTCCGCTCGTTGTACTGATGGCGAGAGGACGACTCGAACACCTCCTGTTGATTGAATCCTAAGAGCCGACAGGCTAAGCTGTAGGGGTAACGGTTTGCGGCGATCTCGGGACGTGGGCCACCAGTCGCAGGCCAGGACGGTAGGGACGCCCCCCTACTGCTCCCGCCTCCAATAGATCAAATCACCTGCGCGCTTACCTTCCAGATACCCATCATCGCGAAGTGTCGCGTAGTTTGTACGACCGCTCCACGCGCCGCATGCCCCCTGCACGCGCTCAAAGGCGGCAATACACGACAGAAATCCCCAACG
>NZ_JAABRP010000192.1 GCF_011390875.1 Thiocapsa sp. | reverse complement strand
CCGCAGCTCGATGGTCTTCGGGTTTCGGGCATCCGGTGACCGGCGGCTCTCGATCGGTCAAACGATGAACCCCGTTTCGCGTGTTTTCCTGCGAGCTTTTTTTGAGCGGATTGGATCTGGGTGAAGGGCGTATTGGACCATTCGGATGCGTCACGACCTGTCGGATGGGAATCGTGACGGACCGATCGTCGTGGGAGTGCGGGGGTCGGACGGATCTTGGGGTCACACGGTGCAGGGTTGAGTAGAGGGCCGGCGTCGCGCGACCGGACAGCCGGCC
>NZ_JAABRP010000191.1 GCF_011390875.1 Thiocapsa sp. | reverse complement strand
CTAATCGAGGCATGGTCACGGTGGCCTGCCCTCCCTCACCAGTAGGGTCGGGAACCGGCGCACCGACGGTAGGAAGGCACAGGGGGGCTTGAAATCACTTACCCGGTGGAACTGAGAGCCGATGGCTCACTGCCCCTTACAAGGCAACCCCAGGAAAACCAACGTCATGCCCGACTGGAAGCGGGCGCCATTCGGACACAAAAAAACCGGACGCCTAACAGCGTCCGGTCAATGGCGAGCCGACTCGGGGCACGAGGCCCGGTTGGCTTCGTTATTTGAAAGTTTGCTCTTGCCAACTACATCGACGTGGGCGCTTGAAACAGGTCCAGGTCTTGGTCTCTTCGTCGTAGACCGAGTTGACGAAGCACTTCCAGTTCTCCTCGTCTACAAACTGGTCGAACAGATGGGTCACGGATTGGCCAGCTCGGGCTTGTGGTCCTTGCTGTCCAAGCAGACCCTGACCTTGGCCGCAAACCGCCTCTCGGGACGGTCCCCGGCGTAGAGCGTGTGACCGGACGTGCCCATCCTGTCGGCCGCGGCAAGAGGCGCTCGCCGGTTGCCATGGAGCAGTCGCCCCAGCTCCAGCCGGACGGCAGGCTTGTTGGTGTTCATGTAAACTGCGCCGACGACGCTGGTCGCATGGGCTTTGAACATCGGAAGAGGCACCGACCCATCCTTTACCGTCCCTTTTCGCGGCCGCGGCGACGATCCACTGATAGGTCTCGCCGTTGATCATGATTCACCCGTTGTCCGAACGCATCGGCTTGGTGCCTTCGACCGTGGATTGTCCTCGGGGCCGGGCCGCTTCCAGATCGGTAGGCCACGCTTTCCGTCGGCTCGTCCGTATCGATAAGCTGAGCCCAGGGTAGAGACTGCCCTCCTCGCGGTCAAAACAGAATTTTGGCCTGCTTTCATAAATTTGCCTTATTAGGTAATTGCAATGGCTCCGGAATCGGCAGAGGAAAGCAGATGAATCGAGCAAGTGTTTGGTTGACGACCGGCGCGGCCTGCGGGTTCGTGACGGTCGCCTTGGGCGCCTTTGGCGCACACGGTCTGCGTGCCCTCGTGAGCGCGGAGCGACTCGCGAATTGGGCCACCGCAACGGATTATCTGGGCCTGCATGCACTCGCAATCCTGACCTGCGGACTGTGGCTACTGCAGCGGCCCGACGACAGGCTCGTCCACTGGGCCGCCGGGGCCTTCCTGGTCGGCATCCTGCTCTTCAGCGGCAGCCTCTTCGCGCTCGTGCTGACGGATCAGCGTGCGATCGGGATGATCACCCCGATCGGCGGCGTGCTTCTCCTTGCGGGTTGGGCGCTGCTCGTAGCCGGTGCCCGGGGGGTCCGGGTGCGCCGCCATGCGGACTCCCGGCCCGAAGCGGATTGACATCTCGCCGATGCGGATCCCGCGCGTCTATGTCGACCTGCCTCTTGAGCCCGGCGCGACCCTTGAGCTGCCGGCGGCTCAAGCCCGTCACCTCACCCAAGTCCTGCGCCTGCCGCCCGATGCGCCCTTGGTGTTGTTCAACGGAGACGGCTGTGACTATCCCTCGCATCTGACGCGAGCCGAGCGAAACGGAACGGCGGCGAGAGTCGGCACGCCCGGCGCCATTGAGCCGGTCCCGCCATTGGAGATTCACCTCGCGCTGGGCGTTTCCAAAGGCGAGCGAATGGACTACGCGCTGCAGAAGTCCGTCGAGCTCGGCGTGGGCCGCATCACGCCCCTCTTCACCGAGCGCAGCCAGGTTCACCTGAGCGGCCAGAGGCTTGAGCGGCGTCTCGAGCATTGGCGCGGAATCCTTATCGGGGCCTGCGAGCAGTCGGGGCGGCGACGCCTGCCGCATCTCGCGACAGCGGCGACCTACTCGCATTGGCTGATCGAACACGCGGGTGGTGGACTGCTGCTCGACCCGGAGGCCGCTCGGTCCTTGGCCGCCATACCCGCGCCGGGCGCGACGGTCACCCTGCTGATCGGCCCGGAAGGCGGGCTGAGCCCGCGCGAACGCGCGAGCGCTCGGGATCGGGGTTTCGAGGGGGTGCGCTTGGGGCCTCGGATCCTGCGGACCGAGACGGCTCCGCTCGCCGCCATCGCCGTCATCCAAGCGCTCTGGGGAGACCTCGTCGACTAGACCGGACGGGACCGTTCCTCGGGGGACTCCAGATGCAGCTTGACGAGTGCGGCCAAGACGGCTTCAAGGAGTTTGGCTTGTCGCGCCCGCGGCTCGGCCGACGCCTGTCGATCGGCGATCAGCCCGCGCCTGACGCTCTCCAGATCATCGAGGATCTCACTCATGCGACCGCAGAGCTCGCGCTGCCCGAGTACCTCGTCCAAACTGTCCTCGCCTTCGCCGAGCGGCCTCGCGCTCGGGTGTGGATCGCTCGCAAGACGATCGACAAGATCGCGTAGACGCGCCAGCCCGAGGTCAAGGGCATCCAGGCCGGAGACCAGTTGCGCATGGGTCATGTCCAACTCGGAGCGACAGCGCGCGATCTCGGCAATCTGCTCCACCAAGGGTGCCGCCGCCCGTGTAGGCGGCTCCGACGGGGCGGAGACCGGATCGGCCGCCGGACTTGCCGTGGACTTCTTCGCCGGATCGAGGAGCGCGGAGAACGCCTGGTCAAGCTCATCGCCGAGGGACTGCTCCGAGAACTCGAGCGAGTTGCCTGAATCTGTGTTCTGTGATTCGTCGACATCGGGCAGCAGCCATTCGCCCGACGTCTCCGACGCAGCCTCGAACGTATCGAGCAGATCCTCGATGGGGATCTGCGGGGCGTCGCCCGCCCCCGTCAAATCATCCAAGGGGACCAGTTCCGACAAGCCGTCGACCTCGGTGTCCGTGTCCGTCGCCGCCTCGGCGATCTGCCCGGCACGTGCGACCAGCGCCCGGACGACGGAGGCGCGATCCTCGGTCCCTCCGTGCACCAACGCCGGAAGCTGATCCAGCACCTCGGCGATGAAGCTCGTTGCGGCAGGGTCCCGCGTCGGCTGCGCCGTGATCCGAACCAGGAGCCCCTCGACCGCCTCGGCGACCTCCGCAACCCGCCGGGCACCGACGAGCAGACCGCTACCTTTGATGACGGAGAAGTTGCGCTTCAGCCCGGTCACGGACGATGCGTCCCGCGGGTCGAGCGACCAACGGGCCAGCCTCACCCGAGCGGAGGCAATCTCCTCGTCGATCTCCTCGAGGAAGATCTCCATGAGCTCCGGAGCGATCCTCTCCTCCACGGGGGTCGGGGCGAGCGGGAGACTCGGAACGTTCGAAGGCATGCCGTTCGGCGCACCGGGTGGCATCGTCGGAGCAGACGTCTGCTCGATCGCGTGCGCGAGCGCGATCAATGCCTGCTCGGCGCACCCCGTCGGGGTGGGCACCGCACGCCCTGCTGCCAAACCGGCACCGATCTCTCGTCCCAAACAGGCCAGCGCCTCGGACAATGCCTCCCGATCGACATCGACCGCGCGCGCATCGCGGACAGCGTCGTGTCGCACCCGATCTCCGCAGGCTGCCGCGAGATCGGCTGCATCGGCCAGCCCGAGCAGGCGCAGGACGCCTGCGATGCGGGCGAGCATTGCCCCGACAGCATCCGGGCGCATCGACACGTCCTCGATGTCCCGTCCGAACAGCAGCTCGGTCACCCCGAGAAGCTCGCGATCCAGCTCGCGCAAGGCGGCGAGTCTCAACCCCGCCGGCTCCATTCCAAGGCGGAGCGAAGACGCTTCGGCGACGGCACCTTCATCCACCCACGCCTGCACGATCGACTCCATGGCAAGCAGGTCGGCGGCGAGTGCCTCCAGACGAATCGACTGCTCGGTCGCCTGTGCAGACAGGAGCGCCTTCACCTGGTCGGCAACCGCGGCCAGACGCGACGCAAGTCGACAGGGATCGGTCGGATCCAGCACACCGAGGACCTCATGGAGTGCCGCGTAGGCGGCATCGAGCGCCCCGGGATCGACGAAAGCGCCGCGGTCAATCAGCTCGAGTAGCTCCTCGAGGGCAACGAATTCGGCAAGTCTCCCGGCGGTGCGATCGACGTCATCCTCACGGGCAGGCGCTGTTCCATCGCGACGCTTACTCTGCGCCACTCGAATGGCCTCGGACGAGCGGTAAACGACAGCCAGATCGACCACCCGGCATTCATCCGGCTCCAACTGCCCCAGCAGATCCAACAGCCGAACGATCAGCGCTCGAGCCTCGTCTTCAGGCCACACCGGCGGGTGCTGCGCAAGTGGCTTCAACACCCGATCGAGCTGCCCCATCAGGGAGCGCATGCTCGCATCGCAGTCCAATCGCCCGTCACGCAGCCCGGCAGCAAAGGTCTCCGCGAGACCAAAGAGGTCGGCCAGGATTCCGTCGCCCAGGCCGGCATTCACCCTTCGAAACAACGTCTCGAGGCGCAGCAGTCCCCGCGGATCCGCCGCGTCTCGATACCAGGCGACCAGCCCGCGATGAAACTTCGGACGCACCCGTCGCATCACCTCGGCGAGCGTCTGCAGGTTCGTCGTCGCGCGAGGCGTCTCGGTTTCGATCTCGACAGAAGGGCGCGTGTCAGCCATCCGAGAGTGCCCCGGCAACGGCATTCAACAGCTCGTCGGCGGTAAACGGCTTCGAGAGGCAAGACTGCGCCCCGGCCAGATGGGCCCGAACGCGAGCGTAAAGCCCCCCGCGATCCGCGAGGATGACCACCGGCAGGCCAGCAAACCCGGAGGTTCGCTTCACAAGTGCGCAGGTCTGGAAGCCGTCCAGCCGCGGCATTCGACTACCGAGAAGAAGCATGTCGGGCTTCACCTCCAGCAACATGCCGAGCGCATCGAAGCCGTCGAGCGCAACCTCGACGCGGTACCCATGATCGCGAAGGAGCTTGGCCGCAAAGCGGCGCGCCACCGGACTGTCGTCCGCCAGCAGGATGGCTGCTTCACCACCCACGGCGCGCGACGCGGGCGACGCATCGGACGAGACATCAATCAACATATCCGACGCAAGCGAATCGGACGGAGCCGTAACCCTTGTCATCATCCCTGACAAGCCCCCGGCCACTGAAGTACACTCGCTTGCATGTCTATCGATCTCGGCGTCGTGATGGATCCGATCGGATCCATCAACATCAAGAAGGACAGTACCTTCGCCATGCTGTTGGCCGCGCAAAGGCGCGGCTGGCTGTTGTGGTACATGGAGGTAGCCGATCTATCGCTGCGCGACGGACGCACCCTGGCGCGAATGCGCCCGCTCGAGGTCACCGACGATCCCGCGAGTTGGTACCGTCTCGGGGCCGAGATCGAGCGCCCGCTCGATGTGCTGGGCGCGGTGTTGATGCGCAAGGACCCGCCTTTCGACATCGAATATATCTTCACGACCTATCTCCTCGAGCAGGCCCACTCGGACGGATGCTTGGTCGTCAATCATCCGCGCAGTCTGCGCGACGCCAATGAAAAGGTCTTCACGGCGGCCTTCCCTCAGTGTACACCGCCCACCCTGATCACGCGCCGCTCCGGGGCGATTCGGGACTTCCATCGAGAGTACGGCGACATCATTCTCAAGCCGCTCGACGGCATGGGCGGCGCCTCGGTGTTTCGCGTGCGCGCGGACGACCCGAACCTAAGCGTCATCATCGAGGGCCTCACGCTGCACGGCCGACGTTTCTGCATGGCCCAGCGCTTCATCCCCGAGATCCGCGACGGCGATAAACGCATCTTGATGGTTGACGGCGAACCCGCGCCTTACTGTCTTGCGCGCATCCCGGCACCGGGTGAGACTCGCGGCAACCTCGCTGCGGGAGCATCCGCCGAGGCGCGACCATTGACCGAACGGGATCGCTGGATCGCCGCACAGGTCGGCCCGCAGTTGCGCGCCCGCGAGATCCTCTTCGCCGGTCTGGACGTGATCGGGGACCATCTGACCGAGGTCAACGTGACCAGCCCGACCTGTATCCGCGAGATCGATGCCGCCTACGGCACCGACATCGCGGGCGATCTGATGGACGCGATTCAGGCCCGAGTCATGCGTCGCACCTGAGGCCTTGCCCACCGGTCACCCGGCCCGCTCGGTCTGGCGAGCGACCGCGACCGGCAACCCATTCTCGGAGGTGTCCGTGCTGTATTCATCCTCCCGCTCCGGCCGACTTCGGCGCTCCCCCCTATGGTGCGTCATCGCCGCGGCCCTCGTCGGAATCGCCGCCTGCGGACAAGAGACCCCGGTCACCACCATACGCTTCGACGCCTTCGGAGGTCAGGTCGACCTGAGCCTGGTCAGCGTCGACAGACAACAGGCACAACTGGCGGCGTCCCTCGTTCAACAAGACTTCGCCTTCCTGCAGGACGCATGGCATTCCTGGCAACCCGGCCCGATGGGACGGGTCAATCAGATGCTGTTGACCGAGGAGCCCTTCGTGGCCCCCCCGTCGACCATGCCGTTGGTACGCCTGAGCAAGGACTTCGAGGAAAAAAGCGGCGGACTCTTCAATCCCGCCATCGGCTATTTGTTGGATCTCTGGGGTTTCCAAGCCGGCGCGGTGCGCAGCCGCCCGCCGCCACCCGAACAGCAAATCAAGCGGTTGGTCGCGGCAACACCCAGTATGAGCCAGATCGATATCGAGGGGCTCGAGCTGCATGGCCACAATCCGTTCATCAAGCTGGATTTCGACAGCATCGCCAAGAGCCATGCCCTGGATATCGCTATCGAGCACCTGCGTGAGCTCGGGATCAAGAGCGCACTGATCAAGGCCGGCGGCGAGGTCCGCGTGATCGGCGATCGCAGCGGCCAGCCATGGCGGATCACGATTCGTCGACCCAGCGGTTCCGGGGTGCTCGCCATCGTGCCGATGGGGGGCGACGAGAGCCTCGTCACCAAGGCAGACTATGACCGGAACTTCGTGTTCAAGGGCGAGATCTACCACGCAATCATCGATCCGCGAACCGGCTCGCCCGCGCGCGGCACCCGCTCGGTGACCGTTCTGCATCGGGATGCGACCACCGCGGCCGCAGCGGCCACGGCCATGTTCGTCGCCGGACCGACCGATTGGGAGACGGTGGCACATGCGATGGACATCCGCTATGTCCTGCTCGTCGATGCCGAAGGCACACTGCACATGAACGCAGCAATGGCCGATCGGATCGAATTGGTCGACACAGGTGCTCGGATCGCGCCGGGGATGCAGGCGAGCGAAGAGCAGGGTGCGACCGAACCTTGATGAGTGCGTAGGATGGGTAGAGCGTCAGCGAAACCCATCCTCCAAACCGCCGTGTTCTCGGGTTTCGGTCCGATGCCCTTGGCGCGGGCTGGATGGGTTTCGCTTCGCTCTACCCACCCTACGAATTTCGGTTGTTTGTGAGCCGCTCCCAACGACTCACCGACGTGTCGGGGCGACTTAAGTCGCCTCTACAGCTCCGACATTTCAGGGCCGGACGGGTAGAGCCGCGCGAGGCACAACCAACCGTCGGCGGACGTTGTGCTTCCTAGCGTCAGCACAACCTACGACGGCGGCATTTTCTGGAAATCGATCCACATTCATGCCCACCCGCCCGCCCGATCCGCAGATGCAACGCACGCTCCTCGCGACGCCCCGTCACGACTCCTCGGGCTTGAGCCTCACGATAGCCCTGTTGGCCGCAACACTGCTGCATGTCGGTGCGATCGCCCTCGTCTCCTTCGAGCCACCCCGGCGCGAGGCGAGCGGCGTCACGGAATCGGCGTTGGAGATCTTGATCTTGCGGGACGCCGGTCGGGGTTCGGCATCCCCGGACGCAGCCCTCTCGCGGATCGATCGTTCCGGCGCGTCGTCCAGCGGAAATGCCGTATACGACGACCCGATCGCGATCGTCTCGGAAGACATCGAGGCGACCGAGCCTCCGACACCCATCCCAGAGACGCGGATCGAGTCGGTCGAAGAGTCGCCTGTCGAGCCGGAGCCGGAGCCGGAGACCGACACATCGGCCGATCGAGACCCGGCCGTCACGGAGCCGCCACCGAGCAGGCTCGATGCAGACGCCGTCGATGCGCCACTCGAGCCGATCGGTTTCGAGACGATTTTTCCGGACCCGACGGAGATCACTGAGCCGCCTGCGCTGGACCTCGAGACTCTCGCACGCGTGGAGCCTCCGCCCGAACCCGCACCCGAGATCCAACCCGAGCGACCCCCTCCTCCCGACCCGCTGGCCGCACGGGAGATGCCAGCCCGGGACACGCCGGTCGACGCGGCGGCGATCCTCGCCAGCCGCGGCGAGGAAATCGATCGACTCACCGCCAACCTCCAGGCCAAAACCGCCGCCTACGCAAGCCGGGTCCGGCGCAAGTCCGTGAGTGCGAGCACGCGGGAGTTTCGATATGCCAGCTATCTGGGTGCCTGGGCGCGCAAAGTGGAGCGCATCGGCAACCTCAATTACCCGCAAGCGGCCCGGGATCAACGCATGTTCGGCAGCCTGATCCTGCACGTCGCCGTGCGCTCCGACGGAAGCGTGGAGCAGATTCGAGTCGTGCGCTCGTCGGGTTACGACCTACTCGATGAAGCAGCCGTAAGGATCGTGGAGCTTGCAGCGCCCTACGCCCCCTTCCCGCCCGACATCGCCGCAGAGACGGACGTCCTCGACATCGTGCGGACTTGGCAGTTTTTGCGCGGCGGGGGGTTGGGGTGGGAGCAGTGAGCAGTGGCAGCGCGACGAGACACCTTCGTACATCGCATCGATTGGAGATTCTATCGACGGGCCTACACCCCAACGAAGGGCTTAAATCGCGTCTCCCGCAAACGGCCGTGAATGCACTAAACGCCGAACTCACTCGGAAGTTAAACCGCGCCCAGTGCGGTATGCGTAGTTTGTTGGATTGGCTTGGCCGCGCCAGCTCCGACGATCGACGGAACCG
>NZ_JAABRP010000190.1 GCF_011390875.1 Thiocapsa sp. | reverse complement strand
GGTTTTTTTATGCGCGGGGAAAACGTTATGCCTTGAGTTCAGCGGGAGGTCGGTCGGATCTGCCGCTCGGAGCCCGAGCAATTGTCGCTCGACTCGATTTCCCTTCGGCATGTGATTGACTTACTTTGGCAGAGTCCTTCGAGCTCTCCGAACCTCGTCGTTCGGTAGCCCCTCGACCTACTTTGTGATCCGATTCCTCGGCGGCGCTGCCGGTTGACCGTCGGAGATGGCGAGGAGTATGCCTAAACCGATGAAGCCCGTGATCAGACTACTTCCGCCGTGACTGATGAAGGGCAAGGGTAGGACGGTG
>NZ_JAABRP010000189.1 GCF_011390875.1 Thiocapsa sp. | reverse complement strand
TAGGCCGGTGAGTGGAACGAACTTGGTGACGCCGCCGATATTGAGGAAGGTCTGGGTTGCGAGGACGGTCACGAGTCCGAGACCGACCAACCGGCCAGCGTTGTCGCGTGCTCGGGAGGCAACCACGAGGCCTCGGCCGAACAGGATCAGGAAGAAGAGGATCACGATCGCGCATCCCGCGAACCCCAATTCCTCCCCGATCACCGAGTAGATGAAGTCCGATTGGGCGATGGGGGTATATTCCGGGCTTCCGCGTCCGAATCCTTCTCCCCAGAGTCCCCCGGAGAACATCCCGGACAATCCCTGCAGGATCTGCCAACTCCCTCCCGTGGGATCACGGAAGGGCTCAAGCCAAGCCGTCACGCGGCGCTCCCCGTGAGGCAGCACAGTCAGGACGACCCCGGTCAGTGCAACCGCGCTGATTCCGCCGAAGAGCAGATAGCCCAAGCGCCCGGTCCCGACAAAAAGCATCGTCAGCAAGGCGATGCTCAAAATGATGAAGAGTCCGAGGTCGCGTTGGACGACCAAGAGGCCGGCCAGCACCAGCCAGAAGCCGGTAAGCGGCAGCAGGGCCCGCCATGGCGGTAGTGGCAAACCCTTTCCCCAAGAGCTGAGCGCCTTCGTGTTGCGCACGATAAAGCCCGCCACGAACAGCACGATCGTCACCTTCAGGATCTCGCTCGGCGTGACCAAGCCTGCGGCATAGACGCCGCCTCTAAAGCGCTGCCCGAACATCAGTAAGGCCGCCAATAGTCCAAGCGAGAGCGCGGCCCAGACCCAGATCCAGCGTCCCTGCACGACGGCCCCGTAACGTCCACGCATGAGGATGATGGCGGTTGCTCCCATCAGGACGAGCCCGATCGGGAAAAGGGTCAGATTGAGCGAGATCGTCCCCCCGGCTTCGAACGATCCCATGCGGTACTGGGCCAGCATCCCGAATCCCGAGAGAAAGGCGACGGCGACCAGAATCAATTGATCGCCCCGAAATCGAGCCATCACCAACATCAGGTGAAGCGCCAGCAGCGAAAGGGCATAGAGCCCGAGCGGCAAGAGGTCGGGTAGGTCGATCACCTCGCCGCCGACGTGTGTCGAGCCCCACAGCATCAAGAATCCAAGCGCGATACAGACGACGCACCAGGCCAAGAGCGCGCGCTCCGGCGCGCGTAGATCCCAGGTGTCAGGGATGTCGAGCGGTCCGTTCGCCCGACTCATTCGATCAACCCCAAATCGAGCGACCGCAACAAGAGATCTCTCGCCATCGGCGCCGCCGTGGTCGAGCCATAGCCACCGTGCTCGACCAATACGGCCACTGCAAGCTGAGGCCGATCGGCGGGTGCAAAGCCGACAAACCAGCTGTGCGCCGCGCCATGCGGGTTCTCGGCGGTTCCGGTTTTGCCCGCGATCGCGAGTCGATGGGTCTCGATCCCGCGGCCTGTTCCGCTGACGACGACCTGCCGCAGCATGGCCGAAAGGCGTTCGGCGACCGAGGTGCTCATGAAATAGCCCAGAGGCGCGGGTTCATCCGTCTCGATCAGCCGCGGTCTGACGGCGAGGCCCCGATTGCCCACCGCGCCCGCAATCAGTGCCATGTGTGCCGGTGTCACGAGGGCGGCGCCCTGACCTATCGCCATCTGGGCGAGTCCATAACGGTCCGAAGCGTCGAGCCGCGGGATCTCGCCCGTGCGCATCGACCAGCTCCCGTAGGGCGTCTCGTGCAGGATGATCCTGCGATTGAGCTGCATTCGCTCGGTCATAACGTCAAAGGCATGGTGTCCGTAGTGCACGCCGAGCTGAGCGAAAAAGACGTTCGAAGATCGCGCAAACGCCGTGGCTAGATCGAGGCGCCCGTGTCCCGCCCAAGCCGAGCCGCGTTCCTTGGCTGCATAGTATTCATGGTCGCGAATCTTTCGGTAGCGCGCGGATGTCGTGAATCCATCTGCAGGACACTCGAGCGCCCCGGAGAAACCCTGCTCCAGCGCCAAAGCGGCAAGGAGGATCTTGAAGGTCGAGCCCGGTGGATAGAGGCCCTGAGTGGCGCGGTTCAGCAAGGCCGCGCCGGGACCTGAATCCTGGAAGAGTGCCGAGCTGATCCGGTTCGGGTCGTAGGAGGGTGTGCTCACGAGCGTGCGAATCGCTCCGTCGTCGGGTCGCAAGATGACGATCGCCCCTCGCTGACCCTCAAGGAGACCAAAGGCCATCCGTTGAAGCTCGGCATCGAGTGTGAGTGTCAGGTCCTGTCCGCGCGGGCGCTTGTCCTGCGTCACGAGCTGGCGACCGAGCTTCCCCCAGTCGCCGAATCCGTTCGGCGCACCGCCGTTGAGTCGCACGTTCGCTACCGACTCCATCCCCGCAGCCCCGAACCAGGGGTGGCTATAACCCACCACATGCGCGAAGGCAGGTCCGTCGGGATAGAGGCGATAGACCTGCCCGAGGATCTCCTCGCTGTAGGCGAGCACCTCGCCGCGATGATCCAGGATCCGCCCGCGCTGGATCCGATGTGCCGGGTTCAGCTCGCGCCTGTCGTGCAGCTGCATAAAGGCGATGAACTGCGGGCGAGATGTGCCGATCAACTGCCATGTCGCTTGATAGACCAAGATCCCGGTAAACAGGAGGGTCAAGAGAACGATCGGAACGCGCGCGGACCATTTGGGGCGCGGCAGATGTCGCAGCTCGGTGGTCCAGCGGGCGTCGAGCATCGACCTGAGCAGATAGGCAGCAGCAAGAAAGAAGCCGACATGCAGTGCCACGCGAATCAGCGACCAGAGCTCCGGATCCAGGTGTGTCGTCATGCGGGCACGTTGCTCGAAAACTCTGCCGCCTCGGTCCTACTCCGGGCTCGTGTTCCACTCAGGATGCGGTCTGAATCCCGAGCCAGGTCGTTCGGAGAGTGACAGGCTCCCGCCGTGCAAGCGCGGCGGGACCCCGAGATCTTCGGCCAGCCAGTCCGAGGTGGCGAGCCCGTGAGGGAGCATGCTGCCGGAAGCGGCCGCCAGCTGGGCGGTCGGCCAAAGTCCGGCGGCGCTCTCCACGACACCGGTAACCACGACCTCGATACCGGCCGTGGTGGCACGTCGCGACAGGTCGAGTGCTGAGCGAAGACCGCCCACGACGGCCGGCTTGATGACGATGCGCCTCACGCCCAGCCCGCCGAGATCCATATCCGCAGACAGGCCCGCCAGGCTTTCGTCCCGCGCCAGCGGAAAGTCTGCACGCTCCTGAAGCGCATGCAGGCGGCTCGGGTCGGGGATGCGTAATGGCTCTTCGAGCGACTCGATCGGGAGTCCAGTCAGGCGATCGAGGATACGGCATGCCTCCTCAAAGCCCCAGGCCCCGTTGGCGTCGAGCCGAAGTCGCATCGCGGCCGGCATGACGAGTGCGAGCGCCGTGAGGCGGGCAATCTCCGAGTCGGGCTCTTCGACGCCGATCTTGATCTTCACCACAATGAAGCCGGTCCCCGCCGCCCGTTGAAGATCGGCCGCCTTCAGGGTCGCGAGTGCACCGAGGATCCCGTTGACCGAAACGGCATCCGATGCGTCGCCGGCCAACAGCCGGCGCAGGGGAACCCCTTCTACTTGGCTCAGGAGGTCGAGCAAGGCGCATTCGAGCGCGAAGCGCGCGGCCGGCGTCACGGTGAATCGATCGTCCAGCATCTGCAGGAGCTCCCCCACCGATCTGCCGAGCGCGCAAGCTTGGACACCCGACAATGCGGATTCCGCCGATTCGTGATCCTCCGTTCCCGCCGCTGGAATCGGCGCACAATCTCCGAAACCGATCGCCCCATCCGTCCCCGCGCAGACCAGCCATCCGCGTCGTCGTCGAAACCCGCCCCGCGCACTGTGCCAGTCGCGACGCAGCGGAAGATCATACGGACGGATCCGAAGTCGATCGATCCGCAGATGATCCATCACCCTAAAGCGCGTCCGGAGTGAAATGCGTCATTTTCATTTGTGTCGGTGTCAAAAATTATTCCGACCTTCTTGGAGAGGCGGTTCAACATTCGATAGTCTAAACCGCGCCAGCTCCGACAGTTCTCGGAGCTGGCGCGGCCAATCCAATCCAATAAACGACGCATACCACCGGGCGCGGTTTAGATCCGGCTCAGACCGAATCCGAGGAGCAGCAGCACCGTCACGGCGGCCTGGAAGAGCCCCGTTTGTCCCAGAAGTGGATTGATCTGCTTGCCGGTTGCGCCGCGAACGAGCTTGAGGGTCAGAAGACCGCCGAGCGGGATGGCGAGTAGTAGCGGCCATGCGATCGCCGGGCCGAAGCTGAAGAGCAGGATCGCGATCGATGCCAGCAGCAGCAGGCCATACAATACACGCGCCCTCGGTCGGCCCAGATAGTGGCACAGTGTGCGCCGTCCAGCGATGCGATCGGTCTCCAGATCCCGGTAGTTGTTCAGCAGCAAGACAGCGGCAGCCGGCAGCCCCAGTGCAATGCCGACCATGAGCGCCGGCCAGTCGAAGGTCAAGGTCTGCAGGTAATAGGTTCCACCCACGGCAGCGAGCCCGAAGAACAGCAGCACATAGAGCTCGCCGAACGGGCCGTAGGCGATCGGACGCGGCCCGCCGGTGTAGGCATAACCTGCGACCAGGGATGCGATCCCGATCGCGAGGATCGGCCAGCCGCCGCGCACCACCAAGGCCAGCCCGATGACGAAGGCGAGCCCGAACGCCAGATGTGCCGCCCGCTTGACCTGCTCGAGGCTGAACCAGCCCTGCGCGGTCGCCCTCGGCGGACCGAGACGATCGGCCGTGTCCGTCCCACGCTCGTAGTCGGATGCATCGTTGTGCAGGTTGGTGCCGATTTGGATCGACACCGCCGCGATCAGGGTGAGCACCGCCGTGACGGCGGCAAGCTCTCCGGTCTGAAAGACGGACAGCCCGATCCCGGCCGCGACCGGGGTCATGGCAAGGACCAATGTCTTGGGGCGCGCCGCCGCGATCCAGAGTGCGAGATTCGACCCGGAGTCCGACACTCTAGGGGCGCCGCGGGAACTTGCCGAAATCGGGCTCGCGTTTCTCAAGGAAGGCATCGCGTCCTTCCTGTCCCTCCGCGGTCGTGTAGAAGAGCGCGGTGGCATTCCCGGCCAGCTCCTGGATACCGGCGAGTCCGTCCGTCTCGGCGTTGAAGGATGCCTTGAGCACACGCAGCGCGGTCGGGGACAGTCGGTTCATCTGCCGGCACCAGTCGAGCGTGACGGACTCCAGCTCGCGCAGCGGCACCACGGTGTTGACGAGCCCCATCGCGAGCGCCTCCTGCGCATCGTATTGACGGCACAGGAACCAGATCTCCTTGGCCTTCTTCAGGCCGACGGTCCTGGCCATAAGGCCGGCCCCGAAACCGCCGTCGAAGCTGCCGACCCGCGGCCCGGTCTGGCCGAAGCGGGCATTGTCCGCCGCGATCGTCAGGTCGCAGATCAGGTGCAGCACATGCCCGCCGCCGATCGCGTAGCCCGCGACCATCGCCACGACGGGTTTCGGAAGCGTGCGGATCTGACGCTGCAGCTCGAGCACGTTCAGGTGCTCGACCCCTGCCTCGTCGCGGTAGCCCTCGTCACCCCGGATGCGCTGATCGCCGCCCGAGCAGAAGGCCAGATCGCCCGCGCCGGTCAGGATGATGACGCCGACACGCGGATCCAGATGTGCGCGACGGAAGGCGTCGATGAGCTCGCGCACCGTCTGCGGCCGAAAGGCGTTGCGCACCTCGGGCCGGTTGATAGTGATCTTGGCGATCTGCTCCGCCTGTTGGTAGAGGATGTCTTGATAGAGGTCGCCGGGGGGCGTCTCCCACACCACGGGGCTCGGTCCCTCGCTTTCGGTTTGACCGGCCTGCTGACTGAACGCTGACGACACCTTGGAACCTCATTCACTCTCGATGATGGATTGCTCGCGAACGCCGTTCCAGAACGCGCGGTGCGTGTGCAGGCTCAGCTCCGCATCCAGACGGACCTCGATGAGTCCGGCCGGCTCTGCGCGCATCCCGGCGTCGATTGCCTCGGCCCAGGCTTGCGCGAAGCCCGAGGCGTCGTCGACCGACCGATGCGCGAGCCCGAAAGCCCGCGCGAGGGCATCAGGCTGCACGCGCTGCGGCGTTCGCCAAAGCGGCTCGAACCCCGCCATTCCGCGCTGCGGCAGAGTGTCGAAGATACGGCCGCCGCCATTATTCAAGACAATGCACGGGCGGTCGAGCCTCTCCATCAGCAACAGGCCGCTGAGGTCGTGGATGAACGACAGATCGCCCAGAAGTCCGGCGACGCCGCGTGTTGGCTCCGCCCGGCCTGCGTTCAGCCCGGCTAGTGTCGAGCTCTGTCCGTCGATCCCGCTCGCACCGCGCTGGCCGAAGACCCGCAGCGGCTTCTCCGACTGCCCCGACCAGGTGTCGAGCTGACGAATCGGCAGCGAGTTGGCGCAGAAAAGGCCGTCCCCCGCGGGGAGACGTTCCAGCAGATCGGCGATGAGGTGACCCTCGCACCAAGGCGACTGCTCCAGGAAGGCCCGGGCGAGCCGATCGAGTGTCCGCTCTGCGGCGCTCCAGCGCCCGATCCAGGTCCTGCCTGAGCTGCGGTCCCCTTGGCCGCCAATGCCGTCGACCTCCACGAGGCGATAAAACGCCGTCGGGTCCGCGGTGATGCGGGCCACAACGTCATGGGTCGGATCCGTCCAGCGCTCGGCTGGATCGACCAGGATGGACGGGATCCCCTCGAGCCAGCCGGACAGCATCTTGGAGACGGGTGTTCCGCCGAACCGGATGACCCAGTCCGGTCTCAGCGCCGCTGCGGCCGCGGGGTTGCGCAAGAGGCTGTCGTACCGCGTGATCCGCGCGCCCGGCGCCGGCCGGAAGCGAAGGCCGGACAGCGGATCGGCCAAGACCGGGGCGTCGAGCCGCTCGGCACAGGCGAAGATGGCCTCGGCCGACGCCTCCGAGGGCCTCATCGGGCCGCAGCAGATGATTCCGCGACCGCCGAGGAGTGACCTGAGCCCTCGCAGCCACTGCGGTGTGTCGAAGGAACGCACCTGGTCAGTGGCCGAGGCAGGAGCCCCGTATCCATGGTCCGGGGCGCTTTCAGGCCCACCGAGGGGTCCGAGCGGCTCGGCTGTGCAGGATGGCCCCGGGACGAGCGGCTCGCGAAACGGGAGATTCAGATGCACCGGACCGGGCCGAGGCCCCAGACTGACGAGCGCTGCGCGCAGCCCGAGTGCACGTATCGCCTTGAGCGCGTCCGGATCTTCTTCGGCCGGACCCGGATCATGACACTCGCGTGTGAATCCGCCGAAGAGACGCGTCTGATCGATGGTCTGGTTGGCACCCCAGCCGCGCAGCTCGGGCGGGCGATCCGCCGAGAGCAAGATCAGCGGGACGCCGGACTCGGAGGCCTCGATGACGGCCGGAAACCAATGGGCGAGGGCGCTGCCCGAGGTGCACACGAGCGCAACCGGCCGAGCCGATGCCTGCGCCAGTCCCAAGGCGAAGAAGGCGGCGCTGCGCTCGTCGAGGATGGGTGTGAGTTCCACCAGTGGTTGTCGTTGAGCCGCCATCACGAGCGGCGTCGAGCGCGAGCCGGGCGAGAGCACGACCCGTCGCACACCGCCGCGGACCAAACCATCGAAGAGCGCGAGCGCCCAGCGCAAATTCCGACAGCCCTGATCGGGCGTCTCGGTATGGCTCATGCGAACTGCAGCGCCGTCGACATGGCCGCGAGCTTATGCTCGGTCTCCTGCCACTCGGAGTCCGGGTCGGAGCCCGCGACGATCCCCGCTCCGGCGTAGAGGTCAGCCGTGCTCTCGTGGATCTCGGCGCAGCGCAACAGCACCCAAAGCTCGCCGGTGAGATCCGGCTCGATGATCCCGGCCGCACCTGTGTACCAACCGCGCCGGATCGGCTCGGATCGGCGCAGCCAGGCGCGCGCCAACTCGCACGGATGACCGTTGGTGGCCGGCGTGGGATGCAGCAGCTCGGCGAGCTGGAAGACGTCCATGCCGGGGTCGAGCTCGGCGCGCACCAGGCTCCAGAGATGTTGCGCGTTGTTGAGCTGCATCACCCGAGGTCCGTCCGGCGGCTCGATGTGACGGCTGCAATGGCCGAGCGCATCGGTCACGGCGTCGACGACGACCATGTGCTCGTGCAGGTTCTTGCGCGAGGTCTGCAGGGCGCTCGTAAGCTCGGCGTCGCGGTCGGCACTCGCGGCGCGGCAGACGGTCCCGGCGATCGCGTCCACCTCGATGCGATCGCGCTGTTGGGTGAAGAGGCGCTCCGGCGTGGCCGCGACGAAGCTGGTCGCGTGTCGGCGGATCGACACCACCTGACAAGAGGGAAACAGATAGGCCAGGGCGGCGTTCAACCGAGTCAGGTCGAAGCGCCGGCGACCCTCGAGCCTGAGCCGCCGACAGACGACGACCTTCTCCAAATGCGCCTGCTCGATCTGCTCGAGAGCGGACAAGACGAGGTCCTGCCAGCGTGCCCCATCCGGCTCGGTCCGCCCCTGATCGAGCCGTGCCGGTGTCAGCGGATCGAGCGCCGGCTGATTCAGCCGCGGGATGATCTGCTCCAAGCGCGCCTTCCAGCGCGCGAAGACCTCCTCGCGTGCGACCGGCAATGCGGTCGAGAGGATGATCGCCGCCTGACCGGCGCGCGAGGACAGCGCAAGCTCCGGAAGCCAGAGCAGTGCGTTGGGCAAGGTGTCCGGCTCGACCGGTGCGTCGGGCACGGGCGAGGATGCGAAGCCAAGCATCGCAAACCCCGAGAAACCGGTCTCGTCCGGGTCGAAATGCTCCCAGTGCGCCGCCATCCGTTTCGCTGCCGTACGCAAGGTCTGAAGACGTGCCTCGCCCTGAGCGGTCCATTCGCCGGCGATGCCGTAG
>NZ_JAABRP010000188.1 GCF_011390875.1 Thiocapsa sp. | reverse complement strand
CCCAATCGCGTAAGTCGTTCAGCCATTTCGTGTAACGATCCCTTCGCAGTAATCGTCCTTTAACGCGCTTGTTTGCGACGGCATCATCGAAGAGCGCCTGAAGCTCATCCGCCCAGGTCGCCCAAGGTGTCTTGAGCGCGGCGAGACGATCCGCCTTCTCCGTGCGGACGGCCTCGAGCGCGACGGCCGGCTCCGCCGCGGGGTCGAGTCGATCGGCATGCTCGACGAGTCCTCGAATCGACCCCTGCAGCGCCTCCGGACCGGACCACCACTGGCGCACCTCGGCGACCGACTCGGCGTCGAGCGGGATCATGAAGGTCCGCCAATAGTCGCGCACCACCTCGGCGAGCAGCTCGCTCTGATCGGTCTCCAGGGTCTGGGTGAAGTGGCTGTCGCTGTCGAAGGCGTGCTCGCGCAGCATCCGATTGCACCAGCCGTGGATGGTCGCGACGGCGGCCTCGTCCATCCATTCGGCGGCCAACTGAAGTTTGCGCGCGCAGGCCGGCCAGCGCTCGGGCGCGTAATCGGCACGCAGGTCGTGCAGCGGATCCTCGCCCGGGGGGCGCGCGGCGATGCCCTCCGGCTCGGCGCGAAAGACCGTCGCGGCCTCGGCCAGACGCGCGCGGATGCGGTCGCGCAGCTCGCGCGTGGCGGCATCGGTGAAGGTGACGACCAGGATCTCGGGCGGTGTGAAGGCGCGGGGTGCGGTGTCCGGTGCGGGTGCGGGCGTGCCATCCGGTGTGTCCTGCGGCCCGCCGTGACCGAGCACCAAGCGAACATAGAGTGTCGCGATGGTGAAGGTCTTGCCGGTGCCGGCACTGGCCTCGATCAGTCGGCTGCCGCAGAGCGGGAAGCGCAGCGGATCGAGCGAATCGGAGCCTGTGGGTCGGGCTTCAGCCCGACGAGAGACCGGTTCGATCTCCGCCTGATCGGGCATCGCGGTCGTTGTTTTTCGGCCGTTTGCGGGACTCATGCGGCGGCTCCGGTCGCTTGCGCTGCGGCGGGCTGGTCCGGCGTCTTCTTCTCGTCGGCATGCATCGCGGTATAGAGCGGACGCAGCAGGCTTTCGGCCAGCTCGGCGAACTCACCGCTCGCGCAGAGTGCGTCGAAGTCCGGATAGGCGCGCGCGAGATAGGGATCGGTCTCGACCTCGCCCGTTTGCATATAGCCGCCCTCGTAGGTCGTGCGCGCCTTCGGCGTATCGCCGGCCTTTAGCCACTCAAGCGCGGTCTTCGCAGCCAGCGGGAGCGGACGGCACATACCGACCTGCCAGGCCGCCAGCAGTGCGGTCAGATGCGCCGTCGCCGCATCGACCGGAAGCGGCTTGAGCTCGACATTGCCGGTCTTGCTGAGGACCAGCGTGGTAAGAGGTCCGCCGGCCAGATGCAGGGCCAGATGCGCGACCCAATGACGGATGAGCTTCTCGCCGCGGTAGTGGTTGTTCTTGACCAGGTCGCTCGCCTCGATAAGCACACGTCCCCGAAGGCCCTCGGCGTCGGTGCGGATGCCGCCGATCCAGTCCGCCAGCTCGGGCACGGGCGTCCGGAGATCGGCTTGAAACCGGATCTCTTCTTCGTCGTCGCTCGGGTGCGGCCAGCGGAGGAGCGCGCCCTGATAGTGCGCGAAAAGCTGATCCATCGGTTCGACCAGGTCTGCGGCGAGGGCATCCCCGAAGCCACCCGGCGCGAGATCACCGCGCCGGCGGATTCGATCGAGACGGCTCTCGCGCGCTGCGGCGATCGGCTCGCCGCCTGACAGCGCCTGCGCTTGGACCCGGATCAGCTCGTCTTGCAGCTGCCACCGGCCGAGCCCGTCGAGTATAAAGGGCTCTTGATCCTCGCTCGTCGGATCGTCGGACTCGAAGACGACGCCGAGGCGCTGGCGGAAGAATGCCTTCACCGGCGACTTGAGGAGATCGACGAGATCACGCAGCGCGAGCGGCTCGTCGCGGGACAGCGGCGACAAAGCGGTCACCGGCGGTTGCGACGCGGCATCCGGGCGACGAGGCTGAGCTGCATCGAGGGGGCGCCACTCGCGGGCATAGGTGAAGAGCGGGGCAGCGCCCGGCTCCGAATGCGGCTCCGGCGGGAAGTAGTGGGGGCTGAAGGGCTGGAGCGGATGCGCCACCGTGAGTGCGTTCAAGAGGGCCTGACCCGGATCGATCGAGCGGATCTCCTCCGACATCTCCGTATCGAGCGCCATCCGCCACCCGGCGGCGAGGTGGTCGCGCAACTGGGCAACCAGCACCGAGGGCGGTCGCACGCCGTTGTCAGTGATGCTGCGTCCGACCCAGGAGATGTGCAGATGGTCCCGTGCCGAGAGCAGGGCCTCGAGAAAGAGGTAGCGGTCGTCCTCGCGCCGCGAGCGGTCGCCGGGGCGGTAGTCTCGCCCCATGAGGTCGAAGTCCATCGGGATCCGGGTACGCGGGTAGTCGCCGTCGTTCATGCCGAGCAGGCAGACCCGGCGAAAGGGGATCGCCCGCATCGGCATCAGGGTCGCGAAGGTGACGGCGCCTGCGAAGAAGCGTTGCGACAGGCCGCCGTCGTCGAGCTGCGAGAGCCAGTACTCGCCGACGACCGAAAGGGGCAGCTCTTCGGCAAGCGCGGCCTCGTCGCAGGCCTCCTGCCATGCCTGCAGGGCGGTGTCGAGCTGCATGAGGGTGAAGGCCTCGCCGCTGTCTGCGGCGTCGAAGAAATCCGCCAGCAGGTCGCGCAGACGTGTGCACCAGTCGGCGACGGTCGCGGGCTCGCACAGGGTCCTCCAGGTCGACTCCAGACGCTCGACCAGCTGCACGAGCGGGCCGAGCAGGGCCGCATCCAGACCGCCGATCTCGTCGAACGGCTCGATCCCCTGCCATGCCCCCTCCTCGCCGGGCGCACCAACCGCGTAGCCGAGCAGCATCCGGCGCAGACCGAACAGCCAGGTGTGCTGGGCCTGCGCGTCGGGCTGAGTCGGCAGATCGAGGCTCGCGCGCTGCTCGGCGTGCAGGCCCCAGCGGATGTTGGCGCCGCGGATCCAGCGATGCAGGCGCGGGAGGTCCGTCTCGGCGATCCCGAAGCGCCGGCGCAGTGCCGGGGCTTCGAGCAAATCGAGCACATCGCTGACCGCAAGGCGCGACCGAGGCAGGTCGAGCAACTTCTCCAAGGCCGCGATCAAGGGCTGGGTCCCCCGTCGGCCCTGATCCGCGACGCTGTAGGGGATGTAGCGCAGGTCATCGCGATCGATCAGACCGAACACCGCCTGGATGTGCGGCGCGTAGGTATCGATGTCCGGCACCATCACGATGATGTCGCGCGGGCTCAGCGTCGCATCGGCATTGAAGGCCGCGAGCAAGACGTCGTGCAGGATCTCGACCTCTCGCTGGGGACTGTGCGCGATATGGAAGCGGATCGAGGCATCGCCCGTCGAAGGGACCTCCGGCCAATGCGTGAGTGTCTCTTTGAGCGGGCGCAGATCGCGGATGTCGTCCTGGAGCTGCGCGAGCAGAGAGCCGGCCTCTCGCGAGGCGTCGAACAGATCGATCCGCTGGCCGATGGCATTGAACCGCCCGAGATAGCCCGCCCGAGCCGTCGCGTCGTCGTGCTCGTCGAGCAGGCCGATGAAGTCGCGGCCCTGCTTTCCCCAGGCCGCGAGCAGCGGGTGGGCGTGCAGGTGCATATCAACGTCGGAGAGGTCCGCCGGCATCCCGTCGCGGCGCCGCTGACGGGTGCGCTCGGCGCGCAACAGATCCTTGTCTGCGACGATGTCGGCCCAGTAATGCTCGCAGGGGTTGTGCACGCACATGAGAACCTGGGTCCAACGCGCCACCCCGGCCAGAACCTCCAGGGACTGACGCGGCAGACTGGAGATCCCGAAGACCATGACCCGACGCGGCAGGCCGCGCGGGTGCGCATCTTCCTGCCAGTCGGACACACGGCGCAGGAATGCCTCGTGGACGCCCGCGCGACCGATTGCGGCCCCCTGCCCCCGGACATCGCCGTCTTCCTGCACATCCGCCAGCAGGGCACGCCAGAGTCCCGACTGCCAGCGCTGCTCGTCCGGCAAGGGGACGCGAGCTCCGCGTGCCTCGATCAGCACGTCCTCGCCGTCGGCCCAGGCGGCCAACCAGTCGGCGCGATAGACCTGATACTGGTCGTAGAGATCGGCCAGCCGCTCGGCAAGCTGAAAGCGTTTGCGCAGGTCGGCATCATCCTGCAGGAAGCGCCGCAGCGGCAGGTATTCGGGCCGAGCCAACAGCTCGGGCAAGAGGCGCATCAGACGCCAGACCAGGCGCGACTTGTCGAAGGGCGAGATCTCCGGAACCGCATCGGCGCCGAGCACCGCCCGGTAGACACGCCAGAGAAAGCGCGCCGGCAGCGAGATCTCAAGCGCCGCAGCGATCCCGAGGCCCCTCTCGCCGGCGGCACACTCCCCCGAACGCGGATCGGCATCGGCGGCGAGCGCAAGCTTCAGCCACTGCGCGATGCCGTTGCTCTGCACCAGAACGATCTCGTTTTCGAGCGGGGCCAACGGATAGCGCGCCATCCATTCCACCAGAAGATCGCGCAGATCTTCCGGGCGGTTGCCGTGGACAAGCATCAGGCCGGGCGTCAGGGCGCTTATGGTCACGTCGAGCTCCATGCAGTGAACGGCGCTCATTGTGCGCGAAGGATGACCGGAGCGCACCCGATTCCCACATTCTGGCCGATCACGCGCAGCGACGGATGGGTACGAAGAGCAGCGTGAAGGCGACGGGGCGGTCGCGGGCGTCTGCGCGGAAGCGGGTTCTGTCTCCTGGCCATAGGGGCCACTACGGCTCGTCGGCGCGCCCTGCCCCGACGCGCGCGGGACGCACCCTGCTTTCCGAAAAACCCACGTGCGCTCGGTATACACTAGCGCCTCGCCGAGGCGATCCGACCGCCTTCTCCCTTGCCGACAGACCCGATGGATCATCTCGCACAAGACACCTCGCCATTCGAGACGGCGACGCATTCGCTCGCAAGGCTCGGCAACGACCTGCTGGCGTCCATGGCATCGGACGATGCCGCCGGGCCTGCGTCGGCGGATGCCGCGGGACTCTTCAACGAAACCTTCTTCCTGAAGCTCGGCTTCTCCTTCATGGTCGGGCTGGCGCTCGGGTTTGCACTGAAGATGGCCTTCAAGCTGGTGCTGTTTGTTGTCGGCCTCATCCTCCTCGGGGTCTTCGCCTTGCAATATGTCGGCATTCTGGACGTAAACTGGTCCGGCTTGGAGATCCACTACAATGGCTGGGTCGACTGGCTCGCGGTCAATGCAGGGGCCTTTTTCGACTTCGTCGGCGGGAACCTGACGAGTGCGGCATCCTTCATGGCCGGCTTGGTGATGGGCCTCAGGCTTTAAACCGCGCCAGCTCTAACGGTCGTCAAGTCTGCCGGAGCCGATCCCATCCGAAAACATCGCATACCGCACCGGGCGCGGTTTAAGGGCGCGATTGATCTCGGCGAGACGCACGGTGCGATCGAACAAGGGCTCGAGCGCTGCATCGTGACTCACGAAGATCAGGCTCATTTGGGTCTCGGCACATTCCCGAAACAGCAATCGGATAAAGGCTTCGCGGCGGTCCGAATCGAGCGCGGAGGTCGGCTCGTCGGCGATCAGGATCTCGGGCGAGCCCATGAGCGCGCGCGCCGCGGCGACGCGCTGTTGCTGCCCCACCGAAAGCTCGGTAACGGGCCGCTTAGCACGCGCGGGCTCGGCCATATCGAGATGGTCGAGCAAGCGCAGCGCCTCCTCATCCAGACACCGCGCAGAGCGGCCACCGCAGCCGGCGCGCGCGAGCACGCGCGCCCGACGCAGCCGCGAGAAGCGGCAAGGCAAGGTCACGTTCTCGACCAACGACAAATAAGGGATCAGATTGAACATCTGAAAGACATAGCCGACATGGTCGGCCCGGAAGTGATCGCGCCGGACGGCACCCACGTGCTCCAGCGGCTGCCCGAGAATGCGCAGGCTCCCCTGCTCGGCCTTGACCACGCCGGCCAAAAGACTCAACAGCGTGGTCTTGCCGCTGCCGCTCGGTCCCTCGATGAAGACACGCTCGCCCCGCGCGATCTCGAGGTGGTCGATGGCGAGCACGACCGGCGCCCCGGGGCGCCATCGGAAGGCCAGATCGCGGATCGCAATGACTGGAGAGGAGTCGTCGGCTGGGTTACTCATGAAACACCTCAGCCGACAAAAGACCGCTCGCCTTCATTCCCGCCCAAGCGCCGAAGCCAGACAGCCGAGGCAGCACGAAAACGCTTCGCTCGATGATTAAAAATCTCTTCACCTAAACCGCGCCAACTCCAGGAGCGTTTGTCGCGCAACGTTCGCAGCCCATGAAACCGTCCGGCCCAACACCGGGCGCGGTTTAGAGCGGCACGAAGGTCACGACGGGCGCACGCGGGGTGAGCTCCGCCCCACCCTGCCCCTCCGCGGTCACGTACTGAAATAGGACGCGCTCCAGGGCCGGAAAGCCCGAGAAGAGGCCGAGCGCGGCCGAACTCAGGGCTTCGGGTCGATCGCAGGCGAAGCTGTAGCGCACGATAAAGTCCGCGTGCCCGTCCTCGCCGTGACCGGCATCGTGATCGTGCGCGTGCTCCGCCGCTTGGCTTTGGCCGGCATCGGCAAAGCCGGCATCGATCTCCGCGGTCTCCAGCCGGCAACCGGCCTCCATGTTGAGGCGGATCATCGCATCGCCGGCCATGAGGTTCTCCTTGGCGAGCATGAGTGTCGCGCGCTCCTCGTCGGTGCGCGGTGCGCGCTCGAAACCGATCAGACTTGCCGCGGGGCTCGTCAGCTCGATCAGAACTTTCTCGCCCTCGGCGGCAAGCGTCATGTGCGCTATCCCGTGGACATGGGCCCCCTGCCGACGCTGTCCGGTGTCCTCGGCCGGGGCACTCGCGACGGCGAGACACATCGTGATTGCCGTCAAGGAGACGGCGTAGGTGCGAATTCGATTCATAGCGTCTCCTCGAGAGCTAAACCGCGCCCAGCGCGGTATGCGATGTTTTCGGATGGGATCGGCGCCGGCAGACTTGACAAGCGTTGGAGCCAGCGCGGTTTAACATATTAAAAAATATTAAATTCTAAACCGCGTCTCACCGGGATTGAGGATATCTCCGAAGCCAAACGCACAATGAAAACGGCGCATGCCGCTCTGGACGCGGTTTAGCGCTGTCGTCGTTGTCGTCGTTCAATTTGTTTGTGACTCACCGCCCTTTCTGCGCACACCCTGCACAAGTCCCGATCACTTCAACGACCCGCCGCTGCGCTTGAAAACCGCTCATGCTGGCCGCGCAGCCGAGGCTGCGTGCAATCGCATCGTCCTCGATCTCGGTGACCTCTCCACAGCTGTTGCAGATGAGAAACTGACTCGAGTGCGGATGCTCCGGATGGTTGCAGCCGACGAAGGCATGCAGGCTCTCGAGCTTGTGCACCAGACCCTGCTCGAGGAGAAAGTCGAGCGCGCGATAGACCGTCGGCGGGGCCAGCGTCCGGGTGCCTTCGCGCATGGCATCGAGGATCTCGTAAGCACCCAGCGGACGGGCCGAGGCGCACAGGATCGCAAGGACGCGACGCCGCTGAGCGGTGAGTCTCACACCGCGCGCCCGACAGAGGGCATCGGCGCGATCGAGCACTGTGTTCTCGGATATCGACGTCATCTCCCTATCCTCCCGCTTCGGTCACCAGTGCGCGTCGCCGCACTCGGCGCCGTGCAAGAAAGCGGCTGAGAACGGCAGAGACGACATAAACGCTCCCGGCCAGCAAGATCATGGTCGGTCCCGCAGGCAGATCCGGCCCGTAGGAGAGGGCCAAACCCGCGGAAGTGAAGACCCCGCCGAGCAGCGTCGCGATCAGCATCATACCGCCGAGCGAGTGGACGTAATGCCCGGCGATCGCCGCCGGAAGGGTCAGCAGCGCGATCACGAGGATCAGGCCGACGACCTGGATCAGCAATACTACGGTCACCGCCACCAAGCACAGCAGCAGGAGATAGAAGAAGGCGACGGGCACGCCGCGCAGTCGGGCGAACTCCTCGTCGAAGGTGACGGCGAGCAACTGTCGGTAGAAGAGCATGACCGTGACCAGCAGAATCAGGTCCAGGCCGGCCATGAACCAAAGCTCGCGGCGCGGAACCAGCAGAATGTTCCCGAACAGAAAGCTCATGAGATCGGTCGTGTAGCCGGGCGTCTTGGCGATAAAGAGGATCCCGATTGCCATACCGATCGCCCAAAGCGCGCCGATCAGGGTGTCCTCCTGCGCATTCCAGGCGAGCCGCACCAGGCCGATCAGCAAGGCCGAGAGCACGGCGGCGGCGAGCGCGCCGAGCAAGGGGTCGAAGCCGAAATAGAGCGCCGCACCCATGCCGCCCAGAACCGAATGGGCGATCCCCCCGGCCATGAAGGCGATGCGCTTGACCACGACGAAGGTCCCGATCACACCGCACCCGAGGCTCGCAAGGAGTCCAGCCAGTAGGGCGGTCTGCAGGAAGGCGTGTTGGCCGAGCGCCTGGAGAAAGTCATGCATCGGATCAGTGCCCCTGGTGACCGAGGTGGTGAGCGAGTCCGTGCCCGGATGCCGAGTGCGCGACGTGGCGGACATTGTCGCCGTAGAGCTGATGGATCAGATCGCCGTCGACCCGTTCGGTCGTATGGCAGACGAGGGTTCGGTTCAGGCAGGCAACGCGATCGACATAGCCCGAAATAAAGGCGATATCGTGAGAGACGACCAGGATAGTCAGCCGCGCGTTGAGTCGTGCGAGCAAGTCGAAAATATCGCCCTCCATGCGTTGGTCGATGTTGGCCGTGGGCTCGTCCAGGATCAGGATCAACGGCTCGGCGACCAGTGCCCGGGCGAGCAGGACGCGCTGCAGCTGGCCACCCGAGAGGGTTCCGATGCGCCGACTCGCCAAATCCAGCGCCTCGACCTCGGCCAGCGCTTGGCGCGCCGCTGCGCGATCGCTCGAGCGGTACCAGCCGAGCATCGGCCCGAAGCCGAGCCGTCCGGTCAGGACCACCTGCTCGACCGAGATCGGGAAGTCACGCGGAAAGGTCGGAAATTGCGGCACATAGCCGACGCGTCGCACGGCTTGGCGCGGCGCCTGCCCGAGAACCTGAATGCTCCCCTGATGCGGTTCGAGGAGTCCGAGCACAAGCCGCAGAAGCGTGCTCTTGCCGCCGGCATTGGGCCCGACCAAACCGACGAACTCACCTTCGAGGATCTCCAGATCGACCCCAT
>NZ_JAABRP010000187.1 GCF_011390875.1 Thiocapsa sp. | reverse complement strand
ACGTTTCATGGCGGATCCCGCCCTCAACCGGATCGACGGCAAACCCATTCGTCTGGTCATCGACAAGATCGGCTCGACCCAATCGGCCATGCTGCTGGTCGAGGGCAAAAGCATGCACGGCGGCCGCAACGAGTTTCAGGTCTGGGCACCTGCATCCAGCATCTTCCGCAGCCTGGTCGAGGAAGCCTTTACCGGCGGCAAGCTGTTCGAGACCGACGACTCGATCGCCCGCAGCCCCATGGTCTTCGTCACCTGGGAGCCGGTTCAAGAGGCGATCGACCGGATCATCCAGAAGTCGATGAGCTTCGACACCGTCACCGAGATCTACGCGCGCGAACTCGGCGGCGAGGGCATCGACCCCAACGGCCGCAGCTTTCAATTCGGATTCACCCGCCCGCAGGACTCCAACAGCGGTGCGGTCGCGCTCGTCACCATGGCCTACGAGTTCTTTGCGAAGGATCGCGCGCACTACAGGATTCGGCTCGAGGATCTGAAGGATCCGGACTTCCAAGCCTATCTCGCATTGATGAAGTATATGTCGGACCAGACCAAGGATAGCACCGGCAAGCTCGCCGAGCCGCTCATGCAGGCCGGCTATGGCGGACAGCCCTTGTCCAGCGTCTATGTCTACGAAAACCTCGGCGTGAAGCTCGCCTTTATTCGCCGAGTCAATGATCCTACCGGGGCAAGGCCGGTGCTTCGGTATCCGAAATACAATCTGATCTCGGACCACCCCTACTATACGCTTCGTCACGGCAACTCGCGTGAGCAGGTCGAGGCCGCACGGCGATTCAAGGATTATCTCCTGACCCGAGACATCCAGCTCCTCGCATTGCAACGCGAAGGCTTTCGACCGGTCAGCACCGAGATCTCGAATCAAGAGATGAACGAGGTCTTGGGCGACTTCGTCACCGAGAACGGCCTGGTTCCCGATCTGATCAAAGCGTCCCAGATTCTAATCCCTGCACAAAGCGGCGAGGTAATCCTGGCGCTCATCCGTGGATACCAGGCGCTGGGAGACCCGGTCGGTCCGAATCTCTGACACGAACATCCAAGCGCACGGACCAGGCCGATGCACCGGAGAGATGAAGGAGAGATGAAGATGACACGCACGGACTTGATTCGAACTTCGCTGAGCGTATTGACGCTCATGACGCTGGCCGGTACGACCAACGCGGAGGGCGCAAGCTTCGGGGACTATCTCAAGCAGATGGGCGCCTTTTCATTCGGTGGTCCCGAATTGGACACCGCGGATCTCCAAGGCAACCAGAAACAATGGGCGGATCGAGAGCGCTGGGTTCGCGAGGCCCTCGACCAAGCCTATCAGTCCTTGGCGCGCTCGGATCAGGATGTGAATCTGTTCGAGTTCCAGAACTATTACAACGTCCTCTCGATCGAGTGGACCCCGGACTACCTGACGGATCCGTCCCATATCGGCAATCTCAATGCCTACGCGACCTTCACCGAGTATCTGTCGCGGTACCTGAAGGTCAAACAGGAGTTGATCACCAAGATCGCCGAGCTCAATCGCCACTATGCCGTTCTGAAGCAGGTCGACCCGCGACAGCTGACGGGGCCCTTTCAACTCAATACCGGGACCCAGGTGCAGTCCTATACACAAAAGGCCGCCGGCGCCGTCGATGCCACCGCGCATCAAGCCGCGCTCGCCACTGCTGCCGGGGCCGTCGAGAAATACACGGCAGAGCTGAACCGAGCCATCGACTACGGCATCAAGCTGGAAAGCCACTTCAAGGAGGCGGCGGGCATTCCCTGACGTTCATTCCGAAACCAGGTGAGATCACCCATGAGAAACGCCGTTATTCTCGCAACCGGTCGCTACCTCCCCAGCCAGGAGGTTACGAACCAGGATCTCGATTGGTTTCCTGCAGCCGCGCTCGGCAAGATCTCGGAAAAGACCGGGGTTTTCTCCCGACGCTCGGCGACCCATGACGAATGCACCTCCGATCTCGCCGCCCATGCGGCCCGCGACTGCCTCGAGAAGGCCGGGCTTGCCGCGGACGAGCTGGAAGGGATCATCGTCTCTACCTCTTCGCCCGACCGCGTTCAACCGGCGACCGCCACACGGGTCCAACATCTGTTGGGTGCCCGCCGGGCGTTCGCCTTCGACATCAATTCGGTCTGCTCGGGGAGCGTCTACGGCATCAGCCTGGCGGATTCGCTGATCAAGTCCGGTAACCACGAGCGCATCCTCTTCATCGCCGCCGAACTCTATACCAAGATCCTCAATAAGCAGGACTTCTCGACCTTTCCCTATTTCGGTGACGGAGCCGGAGCCATCCTCTTCGAAGCCGGCTCGGAGCGCGGGGTGCTCGACTCCGTGCTGCGCACCGACGGGAGCGCGTGCGACACCATCAGTGTCCCGGGCGGAGGGACCATGATGCCCTTCGATCGGATCACCAATCCGCGCTCCGCCTACTTTCAGATGGACGGAAAACGGGTGTACGCCTTTGCCATCGAGAAGGGCGCGGAGGTCATCCGCGAGCTTTTGACCCGATCGGGTATCGCCGCGGGCGATGTCGACCTCTTCGTCAGCCATCAGGCAAACATCAACATCATCCATGCGATTGCGGACCAGATCGAGGTCCCTCGCGAGCGATTCTTCGTCAATCTGGGTCGCTACGGGAATACCGCGAGCGCATCCGTTCCGATCGCGTTGGACGAGGCAATCGCATCGGGGAAGGCCAAAGTGGGTGATCTTCTGGTCACGGTTGCCTTTGGCGGGGGGCTGTCCTGGGGAGCCAACCTGATCCGACTCTGACTTAGCCGAGTGCATATCGCCCTGCGGGCGATCGAATTCACGCCAGCTTCGTTCCAATTGCCATCAATCGTTACACCTGCGGGGTCACCATGGTCAACGCCGTCAACATCGACACCCTCTCGGCCTGCATCAAAGAGCTGTTTCCCGATGCGGCCGATGTGATCATCGGGTCCGAGACGCTTCTGGACGACGTCCCCGGCTGGGACTCCATGTCGGCCGTCAATCTGCAAACCTACCTGGCCACGGCCTTCGGGGTTACCATCCCGGAGGAGATGCTGAGCAGTGAAACCAGCGTCGGCGAGATCATCGAGCAGATCCGTCACGGATGACAGACCATGATCCCGAATCCCGAGCCTTGGGACCCTCTGCTCGTGTCCACGAGCTTTTTGAAGCTCGCCCGGACCTGGTCGAATGACCCGGCTGGCCTGCACAGGCGGTTCACCGAGGCCGCCGTCAAGATCAACCGGACGGTCGTCGAGGAGATGGGCCGTGCCCTGAATGATTCATCCAGCCCGCACCGATCCGAGCCCAATCAAGGTGTCGAGACCGGAAAAGCCTGGTACCTCGACGCGGCCAAACGCAATCATCGGGTCCTGCGCGAGAGCCACGCGGCTTGGTCCGATTGGATGGCTGCCTCGATCGCGGACGCACCGGGCTTGGACGACGATCACCGCGAGCGCTGTCGGTTCTGGTCCGCCCAAGTCTCGGGGGCCTTGGCGCCGAGCAACTTCTTCTGGACCAACCCCGGCGCCGTTCAGCGCTGTTTCGAGACCGACGGCGAGAGCCTGCAGAAAGGCTATGCAAACTGGTTGAGGGATCAACAGGAAACGAATGGACTGGTCGCAACGGTCGATCGGGACCGCTTCCAGGTCGGGGTGAATTTAGCGGCCACGCCGGGTGCGGTGGTTCACCGCAATCGCCTGATGGAGCTGATTCAGTATGCGCCAAGCACCGAGCGGGTGTTCCAAACCCCGATCGTCTTCATCACCCCTTGGATCAACAAGTATTACATCCTGGATCTCGCCCCCGAGCGCAGCCTGATGGCTTGGCTGCGTGATCAGGGTTTCACCGTCTTCTCGATCAGTTGGAAGAATCCCGACTCGGCGATGCAGGATGTCGGATTCGAGGACTATGTCCTGGAAGGCGCCTTGGAGGCGATCGAAACGGCGCGAAGCATCGCCGGCACCGAGTCCGTTCATGCGGTCGGCTTCTGCATCGGCGGGACCGCCTTGGCCAGCCTTATGGCCTGGCTCTCCGACCCGGCGGCACGGGCCGACGGCGAGCGACCCGCATCCCCGGTCGCGCATTGGACGCTCTTTACGACCCTTGTGGACTTCTCCAACCCCGGCGAGCTGGAGCGCTTCACCTCCGAAGGCGCCGTCCAGTCCGCCGAAACCCTGATGGAGCGCGACGGCTATCTCGACGGCAGCGTGACCGAGACCGTCTTTCGGCTGCTGCGCCCCGACAGCCTGATCTGGCATCACGTCGTTCGCAACTATCTGTATGGCGACGCGCCCTCTCGATCCGACGTGCTCTATTGGAACAGCGACTCGACGCGGCTGCCCAGACGGATGCTCTCCTTCTACCTGCGCGAGCTCTATCTGAACAACCGCTTGGTCTCCGAGCAGGGCGTGACGCTGGCCGGACGCCGGCTCCGCCTGAGCACCATCGAGCAGCCGCTCTATGCCGTCGGCTGTATTCAGGACCATATCGCACCCTGGACCGAGGTCTTCCGCGTCCGCGAGCATCTCCGCGTTCCGATCCGGTTTAGCCTCTCCAGCGAGGGTCACGTGGCGGGCATCGTGAACCCGCCGTCCGCGAAATCACGCCGACGCTATTGGTCCGGGGATGTCGAGACCGGTACCGCACCGGACGATTGGCTGGCCACCCAAGCGCCTCTCCAGGGATCCTGGTGGGCCGATTGGGCAGTGTGGTTGTCCGAACGCTGCGGGCCGAAGGGATCCCCTCCCACCCCGGGTTCCGGCGATCATCCGGTCCTTTGCGCCGCGCCCGGGACCTACGTCTTGGAGTAGCAGCCTGAGAGCGGCCTTGACGACGGCCCAAGCCGTACCGAGTCGTTGCGAAAGCGCCGCCCGTAAGGTACATCTTGCCGCGCGATTCCAACGCGCGATCACCCCGCGCGGCAGCGCCTGATAAACGGCCTTATCATGCCCGGCAGAGGTATTCCGACCCACCATCCGGGTTCCGCTTCAAACAGGGCGATACTCCACCTCGGCCCGGACGATCCCGTGGTCGATCGTTCCGCTCTCCTTGTGGTCGCCGCGGCTCAAGTGGTCGTTCATCAGCTCCAGCCCCACGAGCGCCCAAACCCGCTTCCGCGACTGGTCGTAGAGTTCCTGCGAGACCAGGATGTGGTCGAGGGACTCGTGGTTTCCTTGGTAAACGTGGGTATAGTACACGTTACGAAAGCTGCGCATGGCCCGGAGCTGGCCCAGGTTGTAGAGGTCGGTGTCGCTGCCGCCGAGGGAGAGCGGGCTCGCCAGGTAGTTGGGCTGTCCAGTCAGGATGTTCAGGGTATTGGAGCCGTCCCCGTCGTTGAGATCCCCCATGAGGATCACCGGACTGTCGGTGTCCTTGAGCCGGTCGACCAGCATCATGCGTAACGCCGCAGCCTCGGCGGTGCGACGGATGGTCGCGAGCGCGCCGCCGAGACCCTCGTTATGACGCTTGAAATAGTCGGTGTCGGCGCGGTACCAGCCCTCCCGATAGATCTCGGTCGGGCGCTTGGACTTGAGGTGCGCCACATAGATCGAGATCGGCTCGCTGGCTGCGCGCGGACGGATGCGAAAGTGCAGCACCGGACGCGAGAAGCGCCTGATCCGCACCGCGATCTCCCCGGTCTGGGCATCGTCGCCGCTGCTTTCCAGGATGAACCTCTGGGGAAAAGCGTCGATCCACTCCGGGTCGCCTTCCAGCAGATCGGCGCGCACGGCCCCGGCGCAGAGGATGCCCTGACCCTGCTGGTCATCCGGCACCAGCAGCCGGTAGGTCTCCGACAGAGCCGCGGCGGCGAAAACCTGCTCCAGCGCGTCCCGATGCCAGAGCTCCTGGAAGCCCCAGACGTGGGCATCGACCCTGCGGATCGCTTCCGCGAGCCATTGCACCTTACGGGCGAACGCCGACGCGTCCCAACCATCGGCGTCCCGATACATCTTGAGACCCGGCAGGTTCAGGTTGTAGAGATTGCAGGTGGCGAGCGAGAAGCGGGTGCGAGCCATGAGCTCCTCCGTTTGAATCCGGCGCCCCGGGGCGGGAACGCCATCGCAGGAAAGCATGCCCATCAAGGGTGACGGCCGGATGACGATGCGCAACCTTAGCCGGAAAGCGCCTGCCAGGTCCGCTCCACGCTCCTTCCCATCCTTAGGGGTCCGCTCCGATGAACCGAATCCTGTTTCTCTGTACAGGCAACTACTACCGCAGCCGTTTCGCGGAGGAGTACTTCAACCACCAGGCCGACCGGCTCGCGCTGTCTTGGGAGGCCGACTCGCGGGCGCTCGCGCGGGACCTCGTGGTGACCGGCAATCAGGGGCCGATCTCCGCCTTTGCCGTGACCGAGCTGCAACGCCGTGCGATCCCGATCCGCGGCGGCACCCGCCACCCGATCGTCGCGCTGCCAGCGGATTTTGAAGCCGCCCATCGCATCATCGCCGTCAGCCGCCGCGAGCACGAGCCGATGCTGCGCGCGCATTTCCCCGCGCTGCTGGAGCGCATCCGGTATTTCGAGATCGGTGACCTGGACGTAGAGACACCGGCAACAGCGATCGCGAGACTGACGCAAGCGATCGACCTGGAGATCGCGGCGCTGCGGACCAGACACGACGTTTGAAGCCAGACGATCCGGCCGGTCACCCGGCTTGTCGGTCGGCACCGGGATAGGCCTGACACGCCTTCCGGTAAGTCTGTCCAATGAAGGTGTCCATCAGCCGGATCCCGGCCGTCGAACGTTCCGATCCATCCACTTGCAGCGCACGGAAAGCTAAACTTCCGAGAACCCAGGCCAACCGGAGATCGCCCATGCTGACCGTCCTGATCGTCCTCACCATCGCCATCGCCGGCGGGCTCCTCTATCTGAGCCGATTGCCGAAAGACTACGAGGTGCGGCGCAGCCTGAACATGCATGCCGACCGCCAAGCCGTCTTCGACCGGGTGAGGGATTTCCGAAGCTGGGGCGACTGGAGTCCCTGGCTTCTCCACGAACCCGACGCCAAGCGCGCCTTCAGCACGGCCGAGGATCTGCCTGGCGGCTCCTACACCTGGGATGGCTGCGCCATCGGTGCCGGCCGGCTGACCCATGTCCGCTTCGATGCGCCCGGGCGGATCGAGCAACGGTTGGAGATCCAGCGACCCTTCAAGTCAGACTCGGATGTCTGGTGGGAATTCGCCGAAACGGATGGAGGGACGGAGGTCGCTTGGTGCCTACGCGGCAGCTTGCCATTCCTGTTGCGTCCCATGATCCCCCTGGTGCGGCAGATGATCGGCAAGGACTTCGAGCTCGGCCTGGCACTGCTGCGCGGGCAACTCGATCCGGACGCCCCGCGGCCCGAGCTGCGCTTCGAGGGAGAGACGAACCTGCAGCCGCAAAGCGCGCTGGTCATCCCCTTCAGCGGCGGGATGGATGCGATGGTGCAGGCCATGGAAGACGGCTATCCAAGACTCGCCGGGCATCTCGCGTCGCTGGGTATCGCGCCCGCTGGTCCACCCTTCAGCGCCTATCACAAGGTGAACGTGAAGAAGAACCGCTTCGAGTGCGACATGGCGATCCCGGTGCCCGCCGATGCCGCCGCCGGCCCCTTTGCCCGCAAGGACTTCAGCGGCGGCCGACACTACCGGGTCACCCTCACCGGCGGCTATGACTATCTGGAGCTGGCCTGGTACGCCGCCGTCGCCCATGCCCGCATGCTCAAGCTCAAACTCGACAAGCACCGCCCCATGCTGGAGGTCTACGAGAACGACCCGTCCAGCGCCGCGAGTCCGAAGGAGCTGCGCACCGCCCTCTATCTTCCGCTGCGCTGAGGCGCGAGGGAGTCAGCCACGCGCGCGAGATTCCCTCTCGACGACATCGCGCGCCGTCGCCGGTCGCGGGGGATCGAGCGGCGCCGGCTCGAAACCGCGACGGCTTCAGGAACTCCGTGGGCAGTGCATTGCGGTGCTCCGGGGACCGACGTCTTGGAGTAATATCGAACCGCGGGCGCTCTATCGGCCTTTCGTTCGGCGCCGTGACGAGCCCGAGCCCGCCAAGAATCTTCTCGGACTCCGAGGTGATCCATGACGGGAGTACCTACCCGACTCATCCGCAATGCGCGGCTCTTGTTGTTGGATTTCGACGGCGTAATCACGACCGAAGCGGAAGACGTCGCGCTGAAGGCGCAGACCCTATCGGTCTTCGCTGCGATCAGCACCCACTTCGGGGAGCGTGCACTTAAAATGATGCGACTCGCGGGGCGGGCCATCTACGATGCGGGCGGAAGTCTTCAGCTCGGACCGCTCCTGTATCATACGGCCAAGCTGCTCAAGCCCGCCGAGGATCCGATCGAGCCGACGCTCGCAAAGCTCATCCACGCCTGCACCGGGAACCTCGACTATCGTGGGATCAGCCGAGCAGGAGATCGGATCCGCGAGGGCCTGGATCTGCTGAGAAATCACGACATCGAGCTCGCCATCTTAACCAATGGAGTCCGGGAGAACGTCTTCCGGGTTCTCGAAGTGAAAGGGCTTACGGAGATGTTCCCCGCCGAGCACGTCTTCGATGCAATCTCCACACTCGACAAGAAGGACGAGCTGCACCCGAAGCCGGATCCGCAAGGTTATCGCTTCGTTCTCAAGGAGCTGGGTGTCGAGCCTCCGTCCTGTATCGTCGTCGACAACAGCCGTAAGAATGTCCGAGCGGCGAAACGCGCGGTCGGATGCGGGGGCGCGGTCTACATCGGCAATAGCCTCAAACGCAAGGACCGAGGGGTCATCGACCACCTGGCGCCGTCGTTCGAGCGGCTCATGGCGGAGGTTGCCGATGTGCTGCGGGCCGATGGGTGAGCCGTCAGCCTCGCTGATTCGATCGACTTGGCTTTGGTTCCGGCTCGTCGGGATGTATCCTTCGGCCGCTTCGCTTTTCAGGAGCCGGGATCGCCGTAAAAGACGTAGTTGGTTGAATAGTCGCTGATCTCGAAGTAGACCGATTTCTCGCCGCCGTCCTGGATGCCGTTCAGATTCAGATCAAGCACCCCGTAGCCGAAGCGATAGGGTCGCGTACCCGAGCCCTGAGTTGCACCGGCCGTCGTGAGCTTGTCGATCTTGATGAAGCGCCTTACCAGCTTCTCTCCCGCATAGACTTCAAGGACGCCGTTTGCCCCGGTCCAATTCTGGAGGGTCCGCCCGAACTTGTTTTGGGTCTCCTGCGTGCAACCGACGACGAGAAGGCTGCCCGCCACACCCAGCGCAAATCCGAAA
>NZ_JAABRP010000186.1 GCF_011390875.1 Thiocapsa sp. | reverse complement strand
GGCCCAATCCGGCAGATCGAACCGCTCGTCCTCGGATCCCAGCTCGATCTCCGCGAGCACCAGTCCTGCATTCTCGCCGGCGAAGACATCGACCTCCCAAAGATGGCCGCCGCACCGCACCCGATGGCGCACCTTGTCGATGACCGGCAGACTGCTCAAGGTCTCCAGCATGACCCGAGCGTCGTCGATCGGGATCTCGTATTCGAATTCGGAGCGGGTTACACCCATCGTCCTACCCTTGATGGTCAGAAATCCGCGATCTCCCTTCGCCCTCACCCGGACCGTCGCACGGCCCGCCTCCGCCAGATAGCCTTGGAGAATCGGCTCGCGGTCCTCGACAGAATCGCGCCAAGATGCGTTCTTCACCAGAAACTTACGCTCGATTTCAAGGCCCATAAACCGCGCCCGGAGTGAAAATGTGAAACTGATCAGGCTCGCATGTTCCGAGCAACCAAAAGCCTTTTAGTCGGCGCGGTTTAGAATTGAACCGGAATTCGTCGATGACTTCGTGCATAGCATGATTGATGCGAAGGATGAGCCAGCCTTGACGGTCGCATTCACCCGACTAAAAATTCCTGAATCGCGTCAGCTCCAACGAACCAGGGTCGGACGCACATTCGCACCGAGCCAAAAACCTCAAATGCCGCGCCGAAGACGCGATTCAGCAACGCTCGAACAGGGCCATCGACTCGACATGGGCCGTCTGCGGGAACATATCCATCACCCCCGCCGAAACAAGCCGATAACCAAGCGCATTCACGAGACGATCGGCATCGCGCGCCAGGGTCGTCGGATAGCAAGACACGTAGAGCACCCTCTCCACGCCGAGCCGCGGCAGCCAGTCGAGCACCGCAAGCGCGCCGCTGCGAGGCGGATCCAGCAGAACCTTGGTGAAACCCTCGCGCGACCAGGGCTCCTGATCGAGCGCACCATATAGATCAGCCGTATAGAAACGTGCGTTCCCGATCTTGTTTAACTCCGCATTCGCCTGCGCGCGCGCCACCAATCCGGCGTCGCCCTCCACCCCGACCACCGCTTCGGCCTGACGGGCGAGCGGCAAGGTGAAGTTGCCCACGCCGCAGAAGAGGTCCAACACCCGCTCGTCGGCCTGGACATCCAGGAGTACGAGCGCTTGGTCGAGCATCGATCGATTCAGCTCCAAGTTGACCTGCGTGAAATCGGTCGGCTCGAACTCGATCCGAAGATCGTAGCGCGGCAGCTCGTAATGCAGGGTGATCCCCTGGCCGGGCAGCGGCCGGATGCTCTCCGGCCCGGCCTCCTGAAGATAGATGTGGAAACCCTCGCTCTCCCCGAGCGCCTCGAGCACGCCCAAGTCGGCCGCACTCGGCGGAGTCAAGGCGCGGAACACCAAGACCGGCGGCGTATCGCCCATCGCTACCTCGATCTGAGGCACCTGCTCGCGGATGCTCAGGGCATCGACCGCGGCACCGATCGCCTGCAGATGCTCCCCGACACTCGGGTGGAGCACCTCGCAGCGGCCGATATCCGTGATGAAGGCATTGCCCCGCTCGCGAAAACCCACCAGCGTTCGGCCTTTCTTCGCCACATAGCGCACACCGAGTCGCGCCTTGCGCCGATACCCCCAAGCGCCCGCCGTCAAGGGCGCGAGCCAGGTCTGCGGGGTCACCTTCCCGATGCGCGCGAGCACGTCCGCCAGACTGTCTTGCTTGGCGCGAATCTGGGCACCCGCCTCCATGTGCTGCAGACTGCAACCCCCGCAGACGCCGAAATGGCTGCATTTGGGCACCACGCGCTCCGGCGACGGCCTCAGCACCTCGACGACGACACCTTCGTCGAACCGACGCTGGATGCGCGTATACCGAAAACGCACCCGCTCCCCCGCCAGCGCGCCGTCGATAAAGACCGCCTTGCCGTCGAAGTGCGCCAATCCGCGACCTTCGTGCGTGAGGCCCTCGATCTCGGCCTCGACAGGCTCCTGCGGAAGTGGTTTGCGTTTTCTCGACACCGACTGCGTCCTCGACACTCAAGCTGTAAACCGAAACGACCGTGGTTGGCCCTAGGCCGGAAAGACCCCGGTCGACAGATAGCGATCGCCGCGGTCACACACGATCGCCACGATGACCGCGTCGCGCACCTCCCGGGAGAGCGTCAATGCCGCGGCGATACAACCGCCGGACGAGACCCCGGCAAAGATCCCTTCGCGCGCCGCCAGCTCGCGGGCCGTCTGCTCTGCAAGCTCCTGAGAGACGTCGATCACGCGATCCACGCCGGCAGGATCGAAGATCTTCGGCAGATAGGCCTCGGGCCACCGGCGAATCCCCGGAATGCTGGAACCCTCCTCGGGTTGGACGCCGACGATTCGGATTGAGGGATTCTGCTCCTTGAGATAACGGCCCGTCCCCATGATGGTCCCGGTCGTACCCATCGCGCTGACGAAATGGGTGACCTGTCCGTCGGTATCGCGCCAGATCTCCGGACCTGTCGACTCGTAGTGAGCGGCCGGATTATCCGGATTCGAGAACTGATCGAGCCGGATCCCCTCCCCGCGCGCCTCCATCGCATTCGCCAAATCGATGGCGGCCTCCATACTACCGGCCTTCGGCGTGAGGACGATCTCGGCGCCGAAGCTGCGCATGACGCCGCGCCGCTCCGCACTCATGTGCTCGGGCATGATCAGCACCATCCGATATCCCTTGATGGCCGCCGCCATGGCGAGCGCGATGCCCGTGTTGCCGCTGGTCGCCTCGATGAGCGTGTCGCCGGGTTTGATGCTCCCGCGCTCCTCGGCGCGCCGGATCATGTTCACGGCCGGTCGGTCTTTGACCGATCCGGCGGGATTGTTGCCCTCGAGCTTGGCTAGAACGAGGTTGTCGGTGTCGCCGGGAAGGCGCTGGAGTCTCACGAGCGGCGTATGGCCGACGAAGTCTTCGATCGTTGGATAGGACATCTTCTGCTCACATCGGCGTCGCGCCGGGGGACGAGTTTGGCTGCGCTCATTCTGCACCAGCAGCATGCATCGACCAAGCTGCAACACTACGCGGCTTACTCTGCCTGGACGTTGCGGGCCCAATGCCTTTAGAGTATCGGGTTGATGGCGACCTTTTTTGGACGGCGATGCGTATGACCGATCAAACCTCCAAGCTCGACAGCTTGCCGGCTCGGGACGCCGACGCTGCACTTGCCAGCGCGGGTGGGGACGCCGATCTCGCTCGCGAGTTGCTGGACGTCTTGTTGGCGGGGTTGCCCGAAGAGATCGAGGAGCTTCGCGCCTGCATTGCGGAGGCCGATTGGATCGCGCTGGCCGAGCACGCGCATCAGGTGCGCGGCGCAACCCGCTATTGCGGTGTCCCTGCGTTGGACGAAGCCATCGAAGCGTTGGAGCGCACGGCACGGCGCGGCGATACGGCGCTTGTATCCGACGATTTTGCCGCTGTCGAGTCGCAAGCAAGCCGTCTGGTCGAGGCATTGGGCGCTTGACTGGCGCCCACACACCGGACGCTTGGTATGGACGGCATCTGGGTCCGATCGCGGCGTGACGCTGTTTCGAAACAATCCGACGTTTTTTGACACTCTTGGATGCCTTATCGGACGGTCGCGGTCATCCGCGCATCCATTCAGGCGTGAGGTTCCACATCCCCGAGGTGACGCCGTGTGTCGAAAAGCGGCCGCATAGCGCCGGGCAACGTCGTTGACAAGCGATAAGGTTCAATTTTCCCGCGTCGATTTCCAGTCTGGCGCAAAATTTGCGTTCGGACCGACATCCTTTCGATCAAGTCGAGAATCGCCCGATCCGAGGTCGATCATGTTTCCGGAAGAACTTTCCGCGAGGTTGCTTAAGAGCGTGACTGTGGTCGATCCGAGCGCAAAAGAGCAAGTGATTTCCAAAGATGACGACCCGAGCCAGAAGACCCGCAAACTCTCCGACCAAGCTCTAGCAGTTGCAGAGAGCCTCAGGGCATCCACGATCTCAGCATCCGTATTGACCGGAGTCGTCCGTGCTGTTGACGCGGTGACTGTTGCATCACTCGGCGCGCTGACCCTGCTGTCGGCGGCCGGCGCAGGCGCCGTGCATCCCCTTGCGGTCCTGACGATCCTCGCAGGGGTCGTTCTGGTCACGCTGGTGTTTCAGGCGGCCGACTGCTACCAAGTCTCCGTGATGCGTACCCTGCTCCCGCAACTGACGCGCATCATGATCGGTCTTTCGTTGATCTTCGGTGCCTTCATCGGGGTCCCGCTGCTGTTTGACTACACGCCGGATCTCCCGCCGGATTGGCTCGGACTCTGGTTCGGCCTGACACTGTTGACGCTGCTCACAATGCGCCTCGCACTCTCTATTCTGCTGCGGCACTGGACCCGAGCCGGCCGTCTGGAGCACCGTGCGGTCATCGTGGGCGGAGGCGAGGCGGCCGCCGATCTGATTCGGGACATCCAAAAGCAACCAAACTACGCGATTCGAATCTGCGGAATCTTCGACGACCGCAAGAACGACCGATCGCCGGCTATCGTCGCGGGATACCCGAAACTCGGCAGCGTCGCCGACTTGGTCGAGTTCGCGCGCATCGCCCATGTGGACATGCTGATCGTGACGATCCCGATCAATGCGGAGCGGCGGCTGCTCGAATTTCTGAAACAGCTCTGGGTGCTGCCGGTGGATATCCGTCTCTCGGCGCATACCGCGAGTTTGGATTTTCGCGATCGCGCGTCCTCTTTCATCGGGGCTGTACCCTTTGTCGACGTGGTGGACAAGCCGGTCGCGGACTGGGATGCGATCGTCAAACGAACGCTGGATCTGCTGGTCGCCAGTGCCGCCTTAATCCTCTTGTCGCCCATCATGCTCGCGACGGCGCTCGCGATCCGGCTGGACAGTCCCGGTCCCATCCTGTTTCGGCAGAAGCGCTACGGGTTCAACAACGAGGTCATCGAGGTCTTCAAATTTCGATCGATGTATCACCACCTGTCCGATCCACTCGCCAAACACGTCGTCACCAAATGCGATTCACGAATTACGCGGGTCGGGCGTTTCATCCGGAAGGCATCGATCGACGAGCTTCCGCAACTCTTCAACGTCTTGAGTGGGGAGTTGTCGCTGGTCGGGCCGCGCCCTCATGCGGTGAACGCGCATACGAACGAACGTCTGTGGGAGCAGGTCGTGGACGGTTATTTCGCCCGCCACAAGGTCAAGCCGGGCATCACCGGATGGGCGCAGGTCAACGGCTGGCGCGGCGAGGTCGACACGCCCGAAAAGATTCACAAGCGGGTCGAGTACGATATCTACTACATCGAAAACTGGTCGATCCTGTTCGACCTCTACATCATGTTCAGAACGCCTTTCGCGCTCTTCAATACCGAAAACGCTTATTGAACTTGTTCTCGGAATGGACCGGCAACGGGAGTCAAGAGGCTGAGGTGCGCCTTTTCGGGAGCCGAGGCCCAGGTTGCCTCGGTTCACCCTCAGCCAACCCTTGCCGCCAACACCCCCGTCTTCAGAGCCGACTCGCCTCGGCCGTATCTACTGCCTGGAGTGTTTTCGCCAATCCAGCCACTGCCCCTCCGATATTACTGAGTTCCGCGGGCAGGATCAGGGTCGTGCCGGACTGAGCGATGCGTCCGAACTCTCGCACGTACTGCTCCGCGATCCGCAGACTGACGGCATCCTTCCCGCCGGGTTTTTCGATCGCTGCGGCAATGCGTTCGATCCCGATCGCGGTCGCCTCGGCGAGCATCTGAATCTCGCGAGCCTTTCCCTCGGCCTCATTGATCTGCTTTTCCTTCTCCGCTTCCGAAAGATTGATGACCTGGATCTTCTGACCCTCGGAGATGTTGATCTTCTCTTGACGCTCGCCCTCCGAGCGAGCCACAACCGCCCGGCGCTCGCGCTCCGCGCGCATCTGCTGCTCGAGTGCGTCGGTGATGGTGCCCGGCATTACGATGTCCGCGATCTCGTAGCGCATGACCTTTACACCCCAGGGCTGTGCGGCATCGTCCAATGCGCTGACGACCTCTTCATTCAGCCTACTGCGTTCCTCGAAGGTCCGGTCCAGCTCGATCTGTCCGATGATGGAGCGCAGCGTCGTCTGCGCCAAGCTCATGGATGCGAATCGATAGTCCGTGATGCCGTAGCTTGCCGACTGGGGATCGATCACCTGAAGGTAGAGGACCCCGTCCACGCTTACGGCGATATTGTCCTTGGTGATGCACTGCTGCTTGGGGACATCGAGCGCCTCCTCCTTCAAGGTATGTCGGTAGGCGACTCGATCCACGAAGGGGATCAGGATATGGAATCCGGCATCCAGGGTGCGCGAATAACGCCCCAAACGCTCGATGATATAGGCGGAGCGCTGCGGGACGATCTGCGCCGTCTTGGCAAGCGCGATCACGATCACAGCCACCGCGACGAGCGAAATCAGGGTGCTGATGCTGAGGTACATGTCATCCATCGTGCCGTTTCTCCTCTAAACCGCGCCCAGCGCGGTATGTAATGTTTGTGGATCGGATCGGCCTGGGCAGACTCGACAGGTGTTGGAGCTGGCGCGGTTTAGACGAGAAAGGAAAAGCCGATCTTTCCGTACGACGCGCCGCGCTGCCGGACTCAGGGCTCGGTCGTGCTCGGAGGGGTTGCACTGACGTGCAGGACAAGACCTCGCCGGCCGATGAGCCAGACCGTGTCGCCCGCATGGACGGGATCCGATGACTCGGCATTCCAGCGCACACCGTTGAGGGTCACGACACCCGCCCCGCGTACGAAATCGGTCTGAGCCCGTGCTCTCGTGCCGTCGGGCAGCACTTCGCTGCCGCTCCCGCCGGTCTCCACTTGTCCCCGGAACCAGGGCTTGAGGCGATGTCGCGCGAGCAACAAGAGCGCGGCACCAAGGACGCCGAACAGCAGGATCTGGGCGGGCGGATCGATCGGGACATCAAGGAACAGCAGCAGTCCGATCAGCAGCGCGGCGATCCCGAAGAAAACGGCGATCACGCCGGGCAGCGCGAGCTCGGACAGGATCAGCAGGACGCCGATCAAGGTCCAAAGTGAGGCAGGGGTAAAGGTCCAGTCGATCATGAGTAAGGCTCTCGGGCCGATCGCTCCATCCGTTGTACCGAGCGAACTCTACCATCCGAACGAGCGCTTGGCATACGTCGATGCCTGCCGATGCCTCATTCGTCATTTCGGCCATCGTGGCACGTGGCGCCGAGCGCCAAGGGCATGCGTGACACCGCGAAGCGGATGTCACGAGACCCTTGAGGTTCGCGTGGCCGGTTGAATCAGCGCGCCCCGCCCGAGGAGACGACTTTTCCGCAGGTCAATCGAGATCCGGTGTGTGGCCTGTCGCGATGTAGACGACGCGCTCGGCGAGATTGGTGGGTCGGGACGCGGCGCCGCTGCCGCTTCCGGACTCTAACCGGAGAGTTTGACGATCTCGTGACCGTCCGTAACTCGTTACACTCGATGAAGATTCAAAGCACATCTCCTGCGACATCTCGCGGGCGGCACCATGCAGAGCCCTCACGCCGAGTATTAACCCTGCCGAACGCGTTTTAGAACGCTTGCTCGATCGGCCCCGGGCGAAGACCATACTCGGGTCGGCCGTTTCGCGCTCGGAGATCCCGGGACGCGCAAGCGGATTCCGCATCAAGAGGATATGACGCATGTTCGAATCGACAAAGGTGGGGCGCTCGGTCAGCAAGGACGACTTCAAGGAGCAGCAAGAAGCGCTGCGTACCGAGCTGCTCTCGGCACAGCGCGACCTGAAGGACTCCGATATCCCGGTGGTCGTGATCATTTCGGGCGTCGAGGCCGCAGGCAAGGGCGAGGTGGTCAACCGACTGAACGAATGGCTGGATACGCGCGGCGTCCAGACCTTCGCCTTCTGGGACGAGACCGACGAGGAGCGCGCACGCCCGCGCTACTGGCGGTTTTGGCGCTCCATGCCGCCGCGCGGGGAGATCTCGATTCTTTTCGGCGGCTGGTATCAGACCCCAATCGAGCATCGCTTTCAGGGCCATTGCAGCGATGCGGAGCTCGACGGAGAGCTCAACCGTATCGTCGATTTCGAGCGCATGCTGATTCAGGACGGCGCACTCATCCTGAAGTTCTGGTTCCACATGTCCGAAGAGGACCAGAAGGCACGCCTGAAGGAGCTCTCGCGCGACGACAAGAGCCGCTGGAAGATGCTCCCGGACAAGAGCAAGTTCTCGGAGCAGTACGCCGCATTCGAACAGGTCGCCGAGCGCGTCATCCGCCACACCGACAGGGGTGTCTGCCCCTGGTATCTCGTGGAGGCCGAAGACCGGCGCTACCGCGATTTGACCGTCGGCAAGACCCTTTTGCACGCCATCCGCTCGCGACTGCGCGAGACGCCTCCGGACGAGATCAAGATCAGCAGCGGCAGTCCGGAGCTACCGAGCGGTGCGAATGCTCAGATCACGCTCCTCGATCAACTGAATCTTTCGCTTGCCTTGGAGAAGGACACCTACAAGGCGGAAATGAAACGCCTGCAAACCGAGATCAACGAGCTGGCTTGGAGCGCCTACAATAAGAAGCGCTCGACCGTCCTGGTGTTCGAGGGTGTCGATGCGGGCGGGAAAGGCGGCGCGATCCGCAGGATCACCACCGCGATCGATGCGCGACTCTATCGCGCCATCCCGGTAGCTGCGCCGACCGACGAGGAAAAATCGCACCATTACCTATGGCGTTTCTGGCGCCACATCCCGCGGGCAGGCTATATCACGCTCTACGATCGGTCCTGGTACGGACGCGTCCTGGTCGAACGGGTCGAGGGCTTCGCCGGCGACGATGAATGGCGACGCGCCTACTCCGAGATCAATCGCTTCGAAGAGCAGCTGGTGGACAGCGGCGTCATCCTGCTCAAATTCTGGATACACATCAGTCAGGACGAACAGCTCAGACGTTTCAAGGATCGCGAGAATGTTCCTTACAAGCGCTACAAGATCACGGACGAGGATTGGCGCAACCGCGAGAAATGGCCCCAGTACAAGGATGCGATCAACGAGATGGTCGTGCGCACGAGCACCAAACACGCCGCTTGGACCCTAGTGGAGGGCAACGATAAGCCCTATGCGCGCGTGAAGGTGCTCAGGACGGTTTGCGACACGGTACGCGAGGCACTCAAACGCGACCCCGAGCCCACGGCCGGTTATCTGCCATGCGGCGACAAGCGACCCGAGCAGACAAAGCCCGATCAAACAAAGAAGGGGTCGAACGGCAAATCCGAGTCTTGATCCTAAACCGCGCCCAGTTCGGTATGCGATGTTTTTGGATGGGATCGGCCCCGGCAGACTTGTCGGTCTTTGGAGTTTGCGCGGTTTAAGATATTAAAAAATA
>NZ_JAABRP010000185.1 GCF_011390875.1 Thiocapsa sp. | reverse complement strand
CCTGCCGAATCTCCTGTCCGGAGAACGGCCGCGGTTTCGCCAATACCGCCATCTATCACTGTCAGCTCTGAGGGTACCGGCATGACGACCCAGATCCCGACCCAGATCCCGACCGCGACTCCGACTCTGAACTTGGCACGTCCCGGTGCAGACTTCACGGCCAACCTGGTCGAAAGCGGGCTCGATCCGTCCGACGCCCTCTACGATCACGAGATTCCGGCCGGCGAGCCCTGGCTGCATGAGTTGCGGGCCGGCCAGACCCTGCGCATCCTCGACCTCATGGGCAACCAGGCGGTGGACACCATCTTCTACAATGCCCATGACCCCGCCGAGCGCTACAGCGCCGTGGACACCATTCGCGCTCAAGGCAGTCTCTATCTCACCACCGGCTCGGTCCTGCTCTCCAACGACGGCAACCCGATGGCGACCATCGTCGCCGACACCTGCGGACGGCACGACACCTTGGGCGGGGCCTGCGCCGCCGAGTCCAATCAGGTGCGCTACGCGCTGGAGAAGCGGCCGATGCATAACTGCCGCGACAACTATCTGATCGCACTGGCCGAATCCAGCCACGACATGGGCAAGCGCGACCTGACCGCCAACATCAATTTCTTCATGAACGTGCCCGTGACACCCGAGGGGCATCTGACCTTCGAGGACGGCATCTCGGACGCCGGCAAGTATGTCGAGCTGCATGCCGAGATGGACCTCATCGTCCTCGTCTCGAACTGTCCGCAGCTCAACAATCCGTGCAATGCCTATAACCCGACGCCGGCGCGGATGCTCATCTGGGGCTGATTGCGGTGCCCGCGATCAGGATTTTTTAGGAGTGATGGTTGGGTCAGCCGCGTAGGTCGCATGACGCGCGCCGCCGCGGCTTCGGGGTGGGCTGCCGAGGTCGATGCGCGTCGTGATCCGACAGGGATGTTTCGGACTGCTGAAGGTCGATTGCCGGATTTCGCTGCGCTCATCCGATCTACGGTTTTGGCTAAGGATTTGAGGGCCACGGGGACGACCTCGGGGGTCATGTTATCGACGCGGGACGACCCGCGACCGCTCGGAATCGCCGACGATGTTCGACAAGGTCCTGATTGCCAACCGCGGCGCGATTGCCTGCCGCATCATCCGCACGCTCGACGCCTTGGGTGTCGGGTCGGTGGCGGTCTATTCACGCGCCGATGCCGGCTCGCGGCATGTGAGCCTGGCGGGGGAGGCCGTCTGTATCGGCGAGGCGCTCGCGTCCGAGTCCTATCTGGATATGGGCCGAATCCTCGACGCCGCCGAAGCGACCGGGGCGCAGGCCATCCATCCCGGCTACGGTTTCCTCTCGGAGAACGCGAGCTTCGCGGAGGCGTGCGAGCAGCGCGGTCTGGTCTTTCTCGGACCGACCCCGGCGCAGTTGCGCGACTTCGGGTTGAAGCACCGTGCGCGCGAGCTGGCGGCGGCCAACGCCGTACCTCTGCTGCCCGGTAGCGGTCTTCTGGAGGACGCCGAGCAAGCGCGGCGCGAGGCGGACCGGATCGGTTACCCGGTGATGCTCAAAAGCACGGCGGGCGGCGGCGGGATCGGGATGCAGCAGTGCGCCGATGCCGACGAGCTGACCGATGCCTTCGAGCGGGTGCGTCGGCTCGGTCAGAGCAACTTCGCCGATGCCGGGATCTTCTTGGAGCGCTATGTCCGCGGGGCGCGGCACATCGAGGTGCAGATCTTCGGCGACGGGCTCGGCAGCGTCGTGGCGCTCGGCGAGCGCGATTGCTCCCTGCAGCGGCGCAATCAGAAGGTCGTCGAGGAGACCCCGGCCCCGCATCTCCCGCCCGAGCTACGCGCCGCCATGCTCGAGACCGCACGCCGACTCGGTGCCGCGGTCGCCTATCGCTCGGCGGGAACGGTCGAATACATCTACGACTCCGAGCGCGCCGCTTTCTACTTCCTGGAGGTCAACACGCGTCTTCAGGTCGAGCACGGCGTGACGGAGGCGGTGACCGGGGTCGACCTTGTCGAGTGGATGGTGCGCCTGGGGGCGGGCACTCTGCCCGATCTCTCCGAGCTGGCCGTCGAGCCGCGAGGCCATGCGATCCAGGTCCGTCTCTATGCCGAGGATCCGGGCAAGGGGTTTCAGCCGAGCGCGGGGCTCTTGACCCATGTCGAGCTGCCGCCGGACGTCCGCGTCGACACCTGGATCGAGACCGGCACGCAGGTCTCGCCTTACTATGATCCGCTGCTCGCCAAGGTCATCGTCCATGCGGAGGATCGCCCCGCGGCACTCGCGCAACTGGGGCAGGCGCTGGAGCGGACCGAGATCGCCGGCATCGAGACGAATCTCGCCTATCTGCGCCAGGTGATGCGCGATCCCGAGGTCGTGGCGGGGCGCCACCATACCGCGACGCTGGCGGGTTTCGACTATCGACCCGAGACCATCGACGTCCTCGCGGCCGGCACCCAGACCACGGTGCAGGACTGGCCGGGGCGACTGGGCTACTGGGATGTCGGCATTCCTCCGTCCGGGCCGATGGACGATCTGGCATTCCGACTCGGCAACAGGCTGCTCGGCAATCCGCCCGATGCCGCAGGGCTGGAGCTGACGGTCACGGGTCCGACGCTGCGCTTCAATCGCGATGCGCTCCTCTGTCTGACCGGGGCCGAGATGGCGGCGGAGATCGACGGCCGTCTCCTGCCTTGGTGGCGTCCCATGGCCGTGCGTGCAGGGGAGGTACTGCGCCTCGGTGCGCTGGTCGGTTCCGGGGCGCGCGCCTATCTGACGGTGCGCGGCGGCCTGCAGGTGCCGACCTATCTCGGCAGTCGCGCCACCTTCACACTCGGCCGTTTCGGCGGGCACGGCGGACGTCCATTGCAGGTCGGGGATGTGCTGCATCTGGCGACCGATCGGGATCCGCTCGCCGAGCCGATCACGGACGGGAGCGACGGGCGCCCGAGCGTGCCCGGTATCCCCGAGTCCCTCATCCCGCGCTACGGCGACACCTGGACCTTGCGGGTGATCTACGGGCCGCACGGTGCCCCCGAGTTTTTCACCGACGAGGACATCGCGACCCTCTTCGCGACGGACTGGGAGGTGCACTACAACTCAAGCCGCACCGGCGTGCGTCTGATCGGCCCGAAGCCGACCTGGGCGCGGCCCGACGGCGGCGAGGCCGGACTGCATCCGTCCAACATCCACGACAACGCCTATGCCCTGGGGACGCTGGATTTCACCGGCGACATGCCCGTGATCCTGGGTCCTGACGGGCCGAGCCTAGGCGGGTTCGTCTGCCCGGCGACGGTCATCTCGGCGGATCGCTGGTGTCTGGGTCAGCTCCGGCCGGGTGATCGGGTGCGTTTCGTGCCGGTCGATCAGGAGACGGCAAATGCGCTGGAGGCTGCGCGGGACGACATGATCTCCCGTCTCGCGGCGCCGGCCGCGGTGAAGGCGAAGCCGCTGCCTCCCGCCGACCCGCGACTGCGTCGGATCGATCCGCCCGAGCATCCCGTCGGCGTCACCTACCGGGCCTCGGGCGACACGGACCTGCTCGTGGAGTATGGCCCGCAGGTGCTGGATATCCGGCTGCGCTTCCGGGTGCATGCACTGATGCTCTCGCTCCGGGCCGAGCCGATCCCGGGCGTGCTGGAGCTCACGCCGGGCATTCGCTCCCTGCAGGTGCGCTACGAGAGCCGTGTGCTGAAGCTCGGCGCTCTGCTGGACCGGCTCGTCGCCCGCGAGCAGGCGCTCGGGGATATCGAGTCTCTGTCGGTGCCGGCGCGCGTGGTGCATCTCCCCTTGTCCTGGGACGACTCGTCCACCCGGCTCGCGATCGAGAAATACATGCAGTCGGTGCGACCGGACGCACCCTGGTGTCCGAGCAACATCGAGTTCATCCGCCGCATCAACGGGCTCGACAGCATCGAGGAGGTTCGGCGCATCCTCTTCGAGGCGAGCTATCTTGTGATGGGTCTGGGCGATGTCTATCTTGGCGCGCCGGTCGCCACGCCGCTCGACCCGCGGCATCGCCTGGTCACCACAAAATACAACCCGGCACGCACCTGGACGCCCGAGAACGCGGTCGGGATCGGCGGCTCCTATCTCTGCGTCTACGGCATGGAAGGGCCGGGCGGTTATCAGTTCGTCGGACGTACGCTCCAGATGTGGAATCGCTTCAAGCGCACTCCTGATTTCGAGCGGCCCTATCTCCTGCGCTTCTTCGACCAGATCCGCTTCTATCCGGTCTCCGAGGAGGAGCTGACCGAGCTGCGCGAAGCCTTTCCGCGCGGCGGTTTTCGGCTTCAGGTCGAGGAGACGCGGTTCAGTCTCGCCGAGTATCAAGCGTTTCTCCACACGAACGCGGAGTCGATCGCGGCCTTCAAGGCACGCCAACAGACCGCCTTCGAGGCCGAGCGCGAGCGCTGGGCGGTGGCCGGTCAGCTCGAGGTCGATCAGGATGTCGGCAACGGCGCATCGGGGCACATCGACGAGCAGGCCGAGTCGCTGCGGCTCGCGTCGAGCGAGCTGGCGATCGAGAGCCATGTCCACGGCAGTGTCTGGCAGCTCGCCGTGGAGGTCGGGCAGCAGGTCGAGCCCGGCCAAATGCTGCTGGTCCTTGAGTCCATGAAGATGGAGATCGCCGTGCATGCCGACCGCAGCGGACGGGTCGCGCGCATCCTCTGTCGGAGCGGCGCCCAGGTGACACCCGGTCAGACGTTGCTGGTGCTGGACACCGCCGCCGACGCAACGGAGAAGACAGCATGAGCCGAACACTGCAGACGCCCCTGAACCTCTCGATCCGTCATCTCCGCGCCGCCTATCGCGAGGGCCTGCTCACGCCGGCGACGCTGGTGGAGCAGATCCGCGCCCGGATCGCCGAGCATGCGGAAGACAACATCTGGATCCACGTCCTGTCCGACGCCGAGCTGGCGCCTTATCTGGCGCGGCTGTCCGAGACCGATCCCGAGACCCTCCCGCTCTTCGGCATCCCCTTCGCGATCAAGGACAACATCGACCTCGCGGGCGTGCCGACCACCGCCGCGCTGCCGGAGCTCGCCTGGACCCCGGAGCGCTCCGCCACCGTCGTCGAGCGCCTGATCGCCGCCGGCGCGCTGCCCATCGGCAAGACCAATCTCGATCAGCTCGCGACCGGTCTGGTCGGCACCCGCTCGCCTTACGGTGCCGTGCCCAATGCCTTCGATCCGGACTATATCGCCGGAGGCAGCAGCTCGGGCTCCGCCGCGGCGGTTGCACACGGCCTCGTCAGCTTCGCCTTGGGGACGGACACCGCCGGCTCGGGGCGTGTCCCGGCAGCGCTCAACAACCTGGTCGGCATCAAGCCGACCCGCGGTCTCGTCAGCACCTGCGGCGTGCTTCCGGCCTGCCGCACACTCGACTGTGTGAGTCTCTTTACGTTGGATCTGGCCGACGCCGACGTGCTGATGCCGATCGCCGTTGCCTTCCACCCCGAGGACCCCTTTTCGCGGCCAGCACCCTTGCAGACGCGGCCTACGCACAGCGTGGCCGACGCCCCCTTCCGCTTCGGCGTACCCGCCGATCTGGAGTGGTTCGGCGACACGGCGAGTGCCAGTCTCTTCGAGTCAACGACGAGACGCCTGAGCGCGCTCGGCGGCGAGGCGGTCACCATCGACTTCACACCCTTTATCGAGGCGGCACGCCTACTCTACGAAGGCCCCTGGGTCGCGGAGCGTTACGCCGCAATCGAGGACTGGATCAGAACCCGTCCCGAGACCCTGCACCCGGTCACCCGCGCCATCATCGAGCCGGCCGCCGAGGCGCGCGCGGTCGACGCCTTCAAGGCCCAATACCGCCTGGCCGAGATCAAGCGCAGGACGGATACGCTCTGGCCCGACTTGGACTGCATCCTAACCCCGACGATCGCGACCCCCTATCGGATCACTCAGGTCGCCGCCGATCCGATCCGGCTCAACAGCAACCTGGGCTATTACACCAACTTCATGAACCTGCTGGACCTGGCCGCCGTGGCCGTACCCGCCGGCATGCGGCCGGACGCTCTGCCGTTCGGCGTCACCCTGTTCGGTCCTGCCTTCAGCGACGCGGTCCTGGCACGCCTGGCCGAGCGCCTGCATCTGGATCCGAGCCAAACCGTGTGGCCCACCCAAGGTGCGACCGGGCATCCGGTATCGCTGGTTTCGACACTGGAGCCGAGGCGTCCTGCGGAAGCACCGAGGGAGCCCGACCCCGAAATGCTCCCGCTGGTCGTCTGCGGCGCCCACCTCTCCGGACTCGCGCTCAATCACCAGCTGATCGAGCGCGGAGGACGTCTCTTGGCCGCAACCCAGACCGCGCCCTGCTATCGCCTCTACGCACTCCCCGGCGGTCCACCCGAGCGTCCCGGCCTGATTCGTGTACCGACAGACGGCGTGGCCATCGAGGTCGAGGTCTGGACGCTTCCGCAAACGGCCGTCGGCAGCTTCCTCGCCGGCATCCCTGCACCCCTCGGACTCGGCAGCGTCGAGCTGGCCGACGGCCGTTGGGAAAAGGGCTTCATCTGCGAGGGCTTCGCGGCGGAGGGTGCCCGAGACATCAGTGCGCTCGGGGGCTGGCGGGCGTATCTGGGTGTTGTCGAGGTTGAGGACGGCGGTCAGCTGTCCGCGCCAACGGCCTCAGGAAAACGTAGGATGGGTAGAGCGCAGCGAAACCCATCCTCCCCGCTCTAACGCTCAATCCGGGTGGCGGTGCGGAAAAGATGAGTTCGCTGCGTTCGGACTGGTTTCTTTGTTTGGGGCGTCGTACCGGGAGGATGGGTTTCGCTGCGCTCTACCCATCCTACGTTTTTCGGTTCTTTTGAATCTTTCCCGAGAGCTGACAGCCACAGCCGAAAGCAGGAAGCAGGCAGTAGATAGCAGGCCCCGGAACCCCCCGCACGAAATTCCCCCCGACCGAACCGCGAAGCTCTGCGACAATACGCCGGTTGCCGCGGCACGGGTCCGCGTGCTTGAGTCCAGAGAACCCGCAACGAAAAGACGAGAGAGGTACATCCGAACAATGGCATCCCAAACCACCAAACATGTGTTCGCATTCGAAGAAGGGGACGGCAAGGACAAGAGACTGCTCGGCGGCAAGGGCGCCAATCTCTGCGAGATGACCCAGATGGGGCTGAATGTTCCGCCCGGGTTCGTGATCTCGACCGCGGCCTGCCTGGAATATCTCGACTCCCCCGATCACACGCTGCCGGCGGGGCTGATGGATGCGGTGCGCGAGCAGATGGGCGCGGTCGAGAAGAAGACCGGTAAGGGCTTCGGCGATCCGGACAAACCATTGCTTGTCTCCGTGCGCTCCGGCTCGGCGATGTCCATGCCGGGCATGATGGATACCATTTTGAATTTGGGTTTGAACGAGGAGACTCTGCGAGGCGAGATTCGCGCGACCGGCGATGCGCGCTTCGGCTACGACGCCTATCGCCGCTTCATCCAGCTCTTCGGCAAGGTTGCGCTCGGTGTGCCGGATGCGGCCTTCGATCACGAGCTCGACACCGTCAAGGAGGCGGCGCACGCCAAGCAGGACGTCGACCTCAGCGCGAGCGACCTAAAGGAGGTCAGCGAGCGCTTTCTGAAGGTCGTCGAGTCCCACACCGGCCAGCCCTTCCCATCCGATCCCTATCGTCAATTAGAGATCGCCATCAAGGCCGTCTTCAACAGTTGGGGCGGTAAACGCGCGGTTGACTACCGCAAGCAGTTCCACATCACGCCGGAGATGGCCAACGGCACCGCGGTGAACGTGGTCACCATGGTCTTCGGCAATCGCGGCGACGACTCTGCGACCGGTGTTGCCTTCACGCGTAACCCGGGCTCGGGCGAAAACAAGCTCTACGGCGAGTATCTGGTCAACGCTCAGGGCGAGGACGTGGTTGCCGGGATCCGCACGCCCAAGCCGATTTCGCGCCTGCGCGTCGAGATGTCCGAGATGGCAGCGCAGCTCGACATCCTTCGCGAGAAGCTCGAGACCCACTATCGCGAGGTGCAGGATTTCGAGTTCACCATCGAGCGCGGTCAGCTGTTCTGCCTGCAGACGCGCAACGGCAAAATGAACGCGGTCGCCATGGTGCGTACCTCGGTGGAGATGGAGCGCGAGGGCCTGATCAGCAAGGAGGAGGCGCTGCTGCGCATCCAGCCCGATCTGCTCGAGCAAATGCTCTTCCCGCGCCTGGATCCGACTGTTAAGGCTGAGTCGGTCGCGCAGGGTCTACCCGCATCGCCGGGCGCGGCATCGGGCATTGCGGTCTTCGATGCGGATCGTGCCGAGCAGTTCGGCCATGAGCTCGGCCAAAAGGTCATCCTGGTCCGCGAGGAGACCAAGCCCGAGGACATCCATGGCTTCTTCGCGGCCGAGGGCATCCTGACCTCGCGCGGCGGCAAGACTTCGCACGCGGCGGTGGTCGCGCGGGGCATGGGCAAGCCCTGTGTCGCCGGCGCGGAAGGCATCAGCGTGGATGTGAACCGGCGCGAGGCGCGAGTCGGCTTGACCAGTTTCAAAGAAGGCGACGTCATCACCATCGACGGCACGTCGGGCAAGGTCTATCTCGGTGCCATCCCGACGGTCGAGCCGGACTTCACGCCGGAGCTCGACGTCCTGCTCGGCTGGGCGGACGAGATGTCCCGGCTCAAGGTCATGGCCAACGCGGACACGCCCGAGGATGCCCGTCGCGCCCGTAAGTACGGCGCCGTCGGTATCGGTTTGGCGCGCACCGAGCGCATGTTCAACGATGTGCAGCGCCTGCCGGTCGTGATCGAGATGATCGTCGCCGAGACGCCCGAGACACGACAGGCGGCACTCGACAAGCTGCTGCCCCTGCAGCGCAAGGACTTCCGCGATCTGTTCGAGGTCATGGCGCCGAATCCGGTGACCATCCGCTTGCTCGACCCGCCCATCCACGAGTTCCTGCCCGACGAGCATGTCCTGGAGCGCGAGCTGACGGATCTGCGCGTCCTCGCCCGCACGACCCGCGGCATGACTGTGCTGGCCGGGGCGATGGGGCTGCTGCATTCGCCCGACAATGTCCGCCAGGATGTCGAGTCGCTTCGCCGCATGGTCGATCCGGCGATCGTCGAGGAGGCCATCGCCAAGAAGGAGGCGATGCTGCGCAAGGTCCGTGCGCTCTACGAGACCAACCCCATGCTGGGTCATCGCGGCGTGCGTCTCGGCATCACCTTCCCCGAGATCTACCAGATGCAGATCCGGGCGATCCTGGAAGCGGCCGCCGAATGCACCAAGGCCGGCATCGAGGTCCATCCCCAGATCAAGGTGCCGCAGGTCTGCACCGCGCAGGAGCTGAGGTTGGTCAAGTCCTTCGTCGACAGCATCCACGACGAGGTCACCGAGACCTACGGCCAGCCGGTGAACTTCAAGTTCGGCACCATGATCGAGGTGGTGCGGGCGTGCATGCGT
>NZ_JAABRP010000023.1 GCF_011390875.1 Thiocapsa sp. | reverse complement strand
CTCTCTGCGCAAGCTCGGCAAAGCCGGTGCGTCGCGCTGGCGGGGTGTACGGCCGACCGTCCGCGGGGTGGTCATGAACCCGGTTGATCATCCGCACGGCGGCGGCGAAGGCCGCACCTCCGGCGGGCGCCACCCGGTGACACCTTGGGGCGTGCCGACCAAGGGTCACAAGACGCGCAAGAACAAGCGGACCGACGCGATGATCGTCCGACGTCGCGGACGCAAGTAAACAAGGCGAGGTTGAGCAAGTGCCACGTTCGATTCGAAAAGGACCCTTTGTCGACCACCATCTGATCAAGAAGGTCGAGGAGGCGGTCGCGCAAAACAGCAAGCGCCCCATCAAGACTTGGTCACGCCGTTCCATGGTGCTGCCCGAGATGGTTGGGTTGACCATTGCGGTCCACAACGGGCGTCTGCACGTGCCGGTGCTCGTCAACGAAAACATGATCGGCCACAAGCTCGGCGAGTTTGCATTGACCCGGACCTACCGGGGACATGCCGCCGACCGCAAGGCGAAGAAGCGCTAGCCGGAGATGGGGATGCGAGCCGAAGCAACACTGAAATATGCACGGGTCTCGGCCCAAAAGGCCCGGTTGATCGCGGACATGATCCGCGGGCGCGACGTCGAAGAGGCCCTGAACACCTTGACCTTCAGCACACAAAAGAGTGCGCAGATCATCAAAAAGGTCTTGGAGTCGGCGGTTGCCAATGCCGAGCACAACGAGGGCGCGGACATCGACGAGCTGAAGGTCGCGTCGATCCAAGTGGACGAGGGGCCGACCATGAAGCGGATTCGCCCCCGTGCCAAGGGTCGTGCGAATCGGATTATGAAACGCACCAGCCACATTCGGCTGACCGTAGCGGAAGGCTAAGGGGACCAGTATGGGACAGAAAGTTCATCCGACCGGCATCCGCCTTGGCATCGTCAAGGACTGGACCTCGAAGTGGTACGCAACGTCGAAGGACTATGCGAATTTCCTGAATACCGACATCGAGGTCCGCTCTTTCCTGCGCAAGGAATTGGCCAAGGCTTCGGTAAGTCGGATTCAGATCGACCGACCCGCGAAGAATGCTCATATCACCATTCATACGGCACGACCGGGTGTGGTGATCGGCAAGAAGGGCGAGGATATCGATAAGCTGCGTGCCAAGGTCTCCAAGATGATGGGGATCCCGGTTCACATCAGCATCGAGGAGATCCGCAAGCCGGAGCTGGATGCCCAGCTGGTTGCCGAAGGCATTGCACAGCAGCTCGAGCGCCGCATCATGTTCCGCCGCGCCATGAAGCGTGCGATTCAGAACACCATGCGACTCGGGGCCGAGGGTGTACGTGTCAACGTCGCCGGTCGCCTGAACGGAGCCGAGATTGCGCGCACGGAATGGGCGCGCGAGGGCCGCGTCCCTTTGCATACGCTGCGTGCCGACATCGACTATGGCTTCGCCGAGGCCCGTACCACCTACGGCGTGATCGGGGTGAAGGTTTGGATCTTCAAAGGCGAGGTGTTCGGTGATCAGATCCCCGAGGAACCGGCGCCGAAGGCGTCCGCAAGAAGGGGATAAGTCATGCTGCAACCAAAACGTACAAAATTCCGCAAACAGCACAAAGGCCGCAACCGCGGTCTTGCGCAAAGCGGCAACAAGGTCAGCTTCGGCGACTTTGGGCTGAAGGCGGTTGGTCGAGGCCGTCTAACGGCGCGCCAGATCGAAGCCGCGCGACGTGCCATCACGAGAAAGGTCAAGCGCGGCGGGAAGCTCTGGATTCGCGTCTTCCCCGACAAGCCGGTATCCAAGAAACCGCTCGAAGTGCGTATGGGTAAAGGTAAGGGTAACGTCGAGTATTGGGTGGCTCTGATTCAGCCGGGTCGGGTCCTCTACGAGATCGAGGGCGTGACCGAAGAGCTGGCTCGCGAGGCGTTTGAGTTGGCCGCGGCCAAGCTCCCTGTGCAGACCACCTTTGAGAGACGGACGATCTTGTGATGAAGGCGAACGAGCTAAGAACACGCAGCCCTGAAGAGCTTGAGAAAGAGCTGATGAACCTGTTGCGCGAGCAATTCAACCTGCGGATGCAGAGGGGCACCGGACAATTGTCGAAGCCCTCGCAAATGAAGGCCGTGCGTCGGGAGATCGCCCGCGTGAAGACGATTATGGGCGAGCACAAGGCGAGGGCCACGTCATGAGCGAAGAAACCGTCAATAACCCGAGCAGCAATCGCACGCTCGACGGACGCGTGACCAGCAGCGCGATGGACAAGACGATTACGGTACTCATCGAGCGCAAGGTCAAGCATCCGTTGTACGGCAAGTTCATGCGCCGCTCGACCAAGATTCACGCCCATGACGAAGAGAACGCGTGCTCCGCGGGTGATTTGGTTCGTGTGGAGCAATGTCGTCCGCTGTCCAAGACCAAGACATGGCGTTTGATCGAGATTATCGAAAAGGCCCGTTGAGACCCGTCGTCGTCGTCTCGCAGACAGCGTGGCAGTCGATGCCGAGAAAGCAGGTCATCCGGGCAGCACAACAGGTTTAGGTAAACAACAATGATTCAGATGCAGACCGATCTCAGTGTCGCCGACAACAGCGGCGCACGGCGGGTGCAGTGCATCAAGGTGCTCGGCGGATCGCATCGGCGTTACGCGGGTATCGGCGATGTGATCAAGGTGACCGTCAAGGACGCCATCCCGCGCGGCAAGGTCAAAAAAGGCGACGTCTACAACGCCGTCGTGGTGCGGACGCGTAAGGGCGTGCGTCGGCCGGACGGCTCCACCGTTCGTTTCGACGGCAACGCAGCCGTTCTCTTGAACAACCAGCTCCAACCGATCGGGACTCGTATCTTCGGGCCCGTGACGCGTGAGCTCCGCGGCGAGCGGTTCATGAAGATCATCTCGCTTGCGCCTGAAGTTCTTTAGGGGGCCGGGAGAGATGCAGAAGATCAAGAAAGGTGACGACGTCATGGTCATCACCGGTAAAGACAAGGGCAAGCGAGGCACGGTGCTGAAGGTGCTCGACAAGGACCATGTGGTCGTCGAGAACATCAACATCGCCCGGAAGCACCAGAAGGCGAACCCGCAGGCCGGCGAGCCGGGCGGCATCGTCGACAAGGTGATGCCGATTCAGGTGTCGAACGTTGCGCTCTACAACCCGCAGAAAGGCGGTCCGGATCGAGTCGGTTTCAAGATTCTCGAAGACGGCCGAAAGGTTCGCGTATTCAAGTCGGACGGCGAAGTCGTCGACGTCTGACCGAAGGAAACGAGATGACCAGACTACAGAAAGATTACCAGGACCGCGTCGTCGGGCAGCTGCGCGAGCGCTTCGGCTTCAAGAGCGTGATGCAGGTTCCGCGGATCGAGAAGATCACCCTCAATATGGGTGTCGGCGAGGCGATCGCGGACAAGAAGGTCATGGACAACGCCGTGGCCGACCTGCGACTCATCGCCGGCCAGCAGCCGATCGTGACCTTTGCGCGCAAGTCCGTTGCAGGGTTCAAGATCCGCGAGGGATGGCCGATCGGCTGCAAGGTGACGCTGCGTCGGGAACGGATGTACGAGTTTCTGGATCGTCTGGTCAGCGTTGCCATCCCGCGTATCCGCGATTTCCGCGGGCTAAGCGCGAAGGCGTTCGACGGACGCGGCAACTACTCGATGGGCGTGCGCGAGCAGATCATCTTCCCCGAGATCGATTACGACAAAATCGATACGCTGCGGGGTCTGGATATCACCATCACGACGACGGCGCGGACGGACGAGGAAGGGCGTGCGCTGCTCGAGGCGTTCAACTTCCCATTCCGCACCTGAGGCCGATACGATGGCGAAAAAAAGCATGATCGCGCGAGATCGTAAGCGCACCCTGATCGCAGCCCGTTTCGCGGTCAAACGTACCGCCCTTAAGGCGGTGATCAATGACCGCAGTGCAAGTGGCGAGCAGATCGAAGAGGCGCTGGCCAAGTTGCAGCAGCTCCCGCGCGACGCCGGTCCGACACGTCAACAGCGCCGATGCCGGATCAGCGGGCGGCCGCATGCCGTCTATCGCAAGTTCGGGCTCTCGCGCAACAAGATCCGCGAGGCCGTGATGCGCGGTGACGCGCCCGGCGTCGTGAAGGCCAGTTGGTAGCACACCGTTCGACCCCTACCGTTACGGTCAACCAGGCTGTATCGGTTTATTTAAACCTGACGGGTATCGCACCGACGAGGTGGTCTGACCCCCGGAGAAGCTCATGAGTATGTCGGATCCGATTGCGGATATGCTGACGCGTATCCGCAACGGCCAGCAGCGCGGCAAGATCACGATCGCGATGCCTTCGTCAAAGCAGAAGGTCGCGATTGCGAACCTCCTCAAAGCCGAGGGTTATATCGCCGACGCGACAGTCGAGGCGAATGGCAACAAGCCCGAGTTGGTAGTCAAGCTCAAGTATTTCCGGGGTAAACCCGTGATCGAGCAACTCACCCGTGTCTCGCGTCCCGGCCTGCGGATCTACCGCGGCAAGGACGACCTGCCTAAAGTCTGGGCGGGACTCGGGATCGCGATCGTCTCCACGTCCAAAGGCTTGATGACCGACCGTGCCGCCCGCGAGGCGGGGCACGGTGGCGAGATCATCGCCTACGTCGCTTAAGAGGATCCGATCATGTCACGAGTCGCAAAGGCTGCGATTGTCGTACCGAAAGGTGTGACGGTCGAAATATCGGGCCAGGACGTCACGGTCAAGGGTTCCAAGGGGACCATGGCT
>NZ_JAABRP010000022.1 GCF_011390875.1 Thiocapsa sp. | reverse complement strand
GTCCACCCCGCGGTGGTCATTTCGCAGGTCGACGGAGAGCTTCGGTTCGCTCCGGCCGAAGGGCATGAGAATGCCTGGGCCATGGCGGGGACGACACGCGCTCTGCTGAACAACATGGTGGTGGGTTGCAGCACGGGTTTCGTGCGCAAGCTGTCGCTGGTGGGTGTCGGTTATCGCGCGCAGGCGAAGGGTAACGTACTCAATCTGAGCCTCGGCTTCTCCCATCCGATCGATTATCCGGTTCCCGCGGGTATCACGATCGAGACGCCGACTCAGACGGAAATCGTCGTCATGGGTGCCGATAAGCAGCGTGTCGGTCAGGTTGCCTCGGAGATCCGAGGATTCCGGCCGCCGGAGCCCTACAAGGGTAAAGGCGTGCGTTACGCGGACGAAGATGTTCTGCGTAAGGAAGCCAAGAAGAAATAGGGGTCTCAGAAACAATGGACAAGAAACAAGCTCGCCTGCGTCGTGCGACGCGGGCACGGGCGAAGATTCGCGAGCTGGGTGTGTTTCGCCTCTGCGTACACCGCACCCCTCGCCACATCTACGCCCAAGTCATCGCGCCGGAAGGCAATCGGGTCGTGGCCAGCGCCTCGACAGTGGAGCCGACGCTTCGCGAAGCCATTCCGGGTCACAAAGGAAACGTCGGCGCGGCTGCGACCATCGGCAAGGCGATTGCCGAGCGCGCGCTTTCCGCCGGCGTCGAGACCGTAGCCTTCGATCGCTCCGGGTTTCGCTATCACGGCCGTCTCAAGGCGCTGGCGGATGCCGCGCGTGAGAACGGTCTGAAATTCTAGGGGTACGAGCATGGCGAACTTCAATCCGAAGAACGAGGGAGACGACCTCCTCGAGAAGCTGATCGCGGTTAACCGGGTCGCGAAGGTCGTCAAAGGCGGGCGCCAATTCGGTTTCGCTGCCTTGACGGTCGTCGGAGACGGTAAAGGGCGTGTCGGGTTCGGGCGCGGCAAGGCCCGCGAGGTGCCTGTCGCGATTCAGAAGGCGATGGAAAACGCGCGCAAGAACATGATCGAGGTGAAGCTCAACGGCAACACCTTGCAATACCCGCTGAACGGGCGGCATGGTGCGGCGAAGGTCTTCATGAAGCCGGCGTCCGAAGGTACGGGGATCATCGCGGGCGGCGCCATGCGCGCGGTCTTCGAGGTCCTGGGCGTTCAGAACGTGCTGGCCAAGTGCATCGGGACCAACAACCCGATCAACGTGGTCCGAGCTACCGTCCAAGGCCTGCGGACCATGAACGATCCCGAGACCATTGCCGCGAAGCGCGGCAAGACGGTCGCCGAGATCCTGGGGTAGACGATGGCCGACAAAAAGATGATGAAGGTCAAGTTGGTGCGAAGCGTCCACGGCCGGCTCGCCAACCACAAGGCATGCGTGCGCGGTCTCGGGCTGCGTCGCATGAACCACGTGGTCGAGGTCGAGGACACGCCCTGCACGCGCGGCATGGTCAACACCGTGTCGTACATGGTTTCGATCGTGGAGGAGTCTCGCAATGCGGCTCAATGATCTCAAGCCCGATCCGGGCAGCCGTCCCGTTGCCAAGCGGGTCGGTCGCGGTATCGGCAGCGGGCTGGGCAAAACCTGCGGACGCGGTCACAAGGGGCAGAAGTCCCGTAAAGGCGGTTTCCATAAGGTCGGCTTCGAAGGCGGCCAGATGCCTTTGCAGCGTCGCCTGCCGAAGGTCGGTTTCCGCTCGCGTACGGCTGCGACACGTGCAGAGGTTCGCCTGAGCGAGCTTTCGCGCGTCGAAGGCGACACGATCGATTTGCTCTCGCTGGTTCGGGCGCGTGTCCTGAGTCAGTCGATCAAGAGTGCGAAGATCATTGCTTCGGGCGAGGTCGGACGGGCCTTCACGGTTCGCGGTGTGGGTGTGACGAAGGGTGCCCGTGCCGCGATCGAAGCAGCCGGCGGCAAGATCGAAGACTAGCTTAAAGGCACGAATCGGATGGCTAAGAATGTCGGATCGATGGGACAGTCGCTCGGCGGTATGGGGCGGCTGACCGAGCTGCGGGCGCGATTGCTGTTCGTGGTCGGTGCCCTCCTGGTCTATCGCATCGGGACCTTCATCCCCGTTCCGGGTGTGAACCCCGAGGCGTTGGCCATCCTGTTCGACCAAAACCAAGGCTCCATCCTGGACATGTTCAACATGTTCTCGGGTGGAGCCTTGGAGCGTGCGAGTCTGTTTGCGCTCGGGATCATGCCCTACATCTCTGCGTCGATCATCATGCAGCTGATGACGGCCGTGGTTCCGAAGCTAGAGCAGCTGAAGAAGGAAGGCGAATCGGGACGTCGTAAGATCACTCAGTACACCCGCTACGGCACGGTCGTTTTGGCGACCTTCCAAGCGGTCGGGATCTCGATGGCGCTGCAGGGGCAGACCGCCGGTGGCTCGGCTCTGGTCAGTCACGCGGGATTGGGCTTCGTCTTCACGGCCACGGTGTCGCTGGTGACCGGGACGATGTTCCTGATGTGGCTCGGCGAGCAGATCACCGAACGCGGCATCGGCAACGGCATCTCGTTGATCATCTTCGCCGGTATCGTCGCCGGACTGCCGTCTGCGTTGGGCGGGACATTGGAGCTGGCGCGTACCGGGGAGATGAACTCTCTGGCGGTGCTGGCACTGTTCGCCATGGCGCTCGCGGTGACGGCCTTCGTGGTCTTCGTCGAGCGGGGTCAGCGGCGGATTACCGTGAACTACGCGCGGCGCCAGCAGGGGCGGAAGATGATGCAGGCGCAGAGCACGCACCTGCCGCTGAAGCTGAACATGGCCGGCGTGATTCCGCCGATCTTCGCGTCCAGTATCATTTTGTTTCCCGGCACCCTGGGCCAATGGTTCGGGAGTAGCGAGGACATGCGCTGGTTGGCGGACATCACCTCGAAGCTGTCGCCGGGAGAGCCCGTCTATGTCCTTTTGTATGCGGCTGCGATCATCTTCTTCTGCTTTTTCTATACCGCCTTGGTCTTCAACGCCAAGGATACGGCCGACAATCTGAAGCGCTCCGGGGCCTTTATTCCGGGGATCAGGCCCGGCGAGCAAACAGCGCGCTACATCGACACCGTCATGACGCGGTTGACCGCGGCGGGTGCGATCTACATCACCGCGGTTTGTTTGCTGCCCGAGTTTCTCATCGTCGGTTACAACGTGCCTTTCTACTTCGGCGGCACCTCCTTGCTGATCGTCGTCGTGGTGGTGATGGATTTCATGGCCCAGGTTCAAGCTCACTTGATGTCACATCAATACGAGGGCTTGATGCGGAAGGCAAACCTAAAGTCGCCGGGCGCCGGCATGCTGCGCTGAGTGGCGCTCGAGTCTGAAGGAGAGAACAAATGAAAGTGAGAGCATCCGTTAAGAAGCTGTGCCGAAACTGCAAGATTATCCGGCGCAACGGGACTGTTCGGGTCATCTGCAAGGACCCACGCCACAAGCAACGCCAGGGATAGGATCTCCGGCTTGATTGAAGGCTTCAGTTTGATATACTACGCGGTTTACCCGCTTGGCAATTTGGATTTCAGGGGTTTCTAAGCTATGGCCCGTATCGCCGGCGTCAACATCCCGGACAAGAAGCACGCAGTGATTGCGTTGACTTCGATTTATGGCATCGGCCGCGTGCGTGCCGCTGTGATCTGCGACGCCGCCGGTGTTCCGCGCGATGCCAAGGTTCAGAACCTCACGGAAGAAGAGGTCGACAAGCTCCGCAACGAGGTCGGCAAATATTCCGTCGAAGGCGACTTGCGGCGCGAAGTGTCGATGAACATCAAGCGCTTGATGGACCTCGGCTGTAACCGCGGTATCCGCCACCGTCGTGGCTTGCCGTTGCGTGGACAGCGGACCCGCACGAACGCACGTACCCGCAAGGGTCCGCGTCGTCCCATCAAACGATAAGGGCGCTTGGGCGCAGCGAAAGGGCTGGATAACCTCGAATGGCTAAACCGACTCGTACGATCAAGAAAAAGATCAAGAAGCAGGTGGCGGACGGAATTGCTCACGTTCACGCCTCCTTCAACAACACCATCATCACCATCACGGACCGCCAAGGCAATGTGTTGTCTTGGGCGACCGCAGGGGGCTCCGGGTTCCGGGGTTCGCGCAAGAGCACGCCCTTCGCTGCGCAGGTTGCGGCCGACAAGGCCGGCCAGGCGGTGAAGGATTACGGGCTGCGCAATCTCGACGTCAACGTGAAGGGGCCCGGTCCGGGTCGTGAATCGGCGGTGCGTGCACTCAACAACGCCGGATTCAAGATCACGAGCATTACCGACGTGACGCCGATTCCGCACAACGGCTGCCGCCCGCCCAAAAAGCGGCGCGTCTGATATAGGAACAGGTAGAGAAATGGCACGTTATACAGGCCCAACCTGCAAACTCGCACGGCGCGAGGGGACCGATCTCGCCCTGAAGAGTCGCGCGCGCTCGCTGGATACCAAGTGCAACCTCGAGAAGCAGCCCGGTCAGACCACGGACCGTCGGCGTCGGCTTTCCGATTACGGTGTTCAGCTTCGCGAGAAGCAGAAGGTTCGCCGTATTTACGGACTCATGGAGCGTCAGTTCCGTAATTATTACAAGAAGGCGGCGCAAGCCAAGGGCGCGACCGGCGAGAACCTGTTGCAGCTTCTCGAGCGCCGGCTCGACAACGTCGTGTATCGCATGGGTTTCGGCGCCACACGTTCCGAGGCGCGTCAATTGGTAAGCCACAAGGCCATTTTGGTCAACGGCCGGGTCGTGAACATCGCCTCCTACCAAGTCGGCGCCGATGACCACGTCGAGGTCCGAGAGGTCGCGAAGAAGCAGGTGCGCGTGCAGAACGCATTGGCGCTCGCCGAGCAGTACGGCTTCCCGGATTGGGTGGATGTCGATACCAAAGGCTTCAAGGGCGTCTTCAAGCGGATTCCGGATCGCTCGGATCTGCCGGCCGACATCAACGAATCGCTGATCGTCGAGTTGTACTCCAAGTAAGGAGCTTCGTGAGGGGCACTGAATGACTGACGCTATTGGCGAATTTCTCAAGCCGCGCATCGTACGTGTCGAGGCGGTCGACGGCAGCACGACACATGCCAAGGTCTCCTTGGAGCCGCTTGAGCGTGGCTTCGGGCATACCCTCGGCAACGCGCTGCGCCGTATTCTCTTATCCTCGATGGACGGCTGGGCGGTGACGGAGGTCGAGATCCAGGGCGTCTTGCACGAGTACACCACGATCCCGGGCGTTCAAGAGGATGTCCTCGAGATCCTGCTCAATCTGAAGCAACTCGCCATCTCGCTCAAGGGCAAGGACGAAGCGACCTTTACAGTGAGCAAGACCGGCCCGGGTGTCGTGACCGCCGCGGACATCGCGATCGACCATACCGCCGAGATCGCCAATCCCCATCTGGTCATTGCAAACATGACCGAGGGTGAGTTGAGCATGTCGATGACGATCCGGCGTGGCCGCGGTTACGAGCCGGCGACGCAACGCGAGCTCGACGAGGGCGAGGATCGTCCGATCGGCAAGCTTCCACTCGACGCATCCTATAGTCCGGTCCGGCGCGTCGCGATCGAGGTCCAGTCCGCCCGCGTCGAGCAGCGCACGGATTTGGATCGTCTGGTAATCGACCTGGAGACCAACGGCACGATCGATCCGCGCGAGGCCATCCAGCGCGCCGCGACGATTCTCCGGGATCAGTTGTCGAGCTTCGTCGCCTTGGAAGGTTCCGGTCCGTCCGACACTCAGGTCCTCGAGGCCCGCGACGAGTCACCGTACGATCCGATTCTTCTTCGGCCGGTCGATGATCTGGAGCTTACGGTTCGCTCTGCGAACTGCTTGAAGGCCGAGAATATCTATTTGATCGGCGATCTGATCCAGCGCACCGAGGTCGAGCTTCTCAAGACGCCGAATCTCGGCAAGAAGTCACTGACCGAGATCAAGGACGTGCTTGCGACGCGTGGACTCTCGCTGGGGATGCGTCTCGAGAACTGGCCGCCGGACAATATCGCCGAGCTCGGCATTCGTTAACGCTATTCGACTCAAGAACTATTCGGGATTAGGACCATGCGTCATCGCAATGCCGGAAGGCACCTCAATCGCACCGGCTCGCACCGCGAGGCCATGTTTCGCAACATGGCGGCCTCGTTGTTTCGCCATGAGCTGATCAAGACCACGTTGCCGAAGGCCAAGGAGCTGCGCCGCGTCGCCGAGCCCCTGATCACATTGGCGAAGAGCGATTCCGTTCATACCCGACGCCTTGCGTTCGCGCGACTGCGCGACAAGGAAGCGGTCGGCAAGCTCTTCGTCGAGCTGGGGCCGCGCTATCAGACGCGTCCCGGCGGCTATCTGCGTATCCTCAAGTGTGGCTATCGCGCCGGTGACGCCGCGCCGATGGCATACGTGGAGCTGGTCGATCGTCCGGCGGATGCCACCGCCGTGGATGCCGACGAGGATTGATTTGTCTCCCGACGCCGTTGTCATCGAAAACCGGGCCTTTGCCCGGTTTTTTGTTGATTCATGACGATGCCCATCCAACCCATCGTGCTCGTCACGGATTTCGGTGACGGCATCTATGTCGGGCAAATGCGGGCTCGGCTCGGGAATCTTCTGCCCGCAGTTCCGGTCGTGGATCTCGTTCACGACCTTCCGCCGTTCCGCGCCGATCTGGCTGCCTACCTCCTTCCGGCATTGATTCGCGACATGCCCGGCGGCGGGATCTATGTCTGTGTGGTCGATCCGGGTGTCGGCAGTGAGCGTGGCGGGCTTCTGGTGGGTGCGCAGGACTGCTGGTTTATCGGGCCCGACAACGGACTTTTGGCTCCGCTCGTACATTGCTCCGACGGTGCGTCCGTGGCGCGGATCGGATGGCGTCCCGCCGCGCTGTCGGCGAGTTTTCACGGGCGGGATTGGTTTGCCCCCGCTGCAGCCCGGTTGGTCGCCGGCGAGGATCTTCAGCCGACGCCGATCGATTCTGCCGAGATGGTCGGATCCGACTGGCCGAGCGAACGCGCCGCGGTGGTCTATGTCGATCGTTTCGGCAATCTCATGACCGGGCTGCGGGCGGCGAATCATGGCTCGATGCAATCACTGCGTATCGGCACGCGTACACTTGCCCATGCGCGAACCTTCTGCGAGGTGATGCCGGGCGAGGCCTTCTGGTATGAAAACGCCCTCGGCCTCGTTGAGATCGCCGTGAACCAAGGTCGCGCGGATTGTCTGCTCGGCCTCTCGCCCGGCGATTCCATCGGACCCTTCACGCATCCGAATTGAGCGGATCGCCCCTCACCACGTCCTGCTCCCGTTTGAATCGGGCCGAAGTCGATGCGTTTTCGTCGACGCCTCTAGTTTTTGGTTCTTCGAGGCACTAGATTACGCACGCCGGGGGATAGAGCGAGGTGTCCGGGAGACGCCGCACGGAATCGTCCCGTAGTTCACGACTCCTCGCCCGAGGTTTTGCAGTTCACCGCTTCGTGCTTCATGCCGGGGTTTGAATGCCCCTGACAACGGCGTTCGTCCGACGATGGCTCACCGTCACCGCCCGGGTGACGGGCGCTGGACCCCCGGAGCACGCCCCGCGCGAGGACCATCTTTCGATCCATCTGCATCGGAGAACGACATGGCGAACTTCGGCGATCTACTCGGCAGCTTCATTCAGAGCAATATGTCCCAGTCCGGCTCCGGCCGGATGGGGAACGCGCTTCAAGACCTTCAGGCGACTTTCGGTCGGATGACCGGCGCGCAGGGCGGTGGGTCCGGTGGCGAGATGCTCGGCAACCTCCTCGAGATGGCCAAGGGTAAACTCGGAAGTGCCTCGCAGAACCCCATGCAGGCTGGCGGGATCGGGGCCGTGCTCGGTTCGGTGTTGGGCGGCGGCGGAAACTCCGTGAAAGGCGCGATGACCGGGGGTGCGCTGGCGATGTTGGCGGGGATCGCCTACAAGGCATTCACAGAATCGGGGCAAGCGGCTCAGGCCTCCGGAATACCCGTCGCGAGCGGTGCGCAAGAGTTGCCGTTGGGCCTCCGGGCTCCGCAGACCACGGCGGAGGAGCAGGCCATGGAGAACACCGCGCAGTTGGTCATCAAGGGTATGATCAACATCGCCAAGTCGGATGGCCAGGTGAGTGTGGACGAGATCCAGCGCATCGTCGGAAAGATCGAGGCCGCCGGTATGGGTTCAGACGCGCAGGAGTGGTTGATGACGGAGCTGCGTCAGCCGCTGAATCTGGATGCCTTTGTGGCCGAGATCCCGAGCCCCGAGGTGGCTGCGGAGGTCTATGCCGCATCGCTGCTTGCGGTCGAGGTGGACACCCCGCAAGAGAAGGACTATCTGCGCGACTTTGCCGAGAAGGCCGGACTGCATCCGCTCGTCGTGCAACACATCCACCAGTCGATGGGCGTTGCGGTCTGAGGACGCCGAATCGGAACTTGCCGCGGAAGTACGGGAAAAGGCACGAACCCTCGGATCTCCTGCCGTGTCGTACCGTGCCTCCGTGGCCAGGAGTGCTTGCTGCCCCCGCGCCCGAGACCGACTCGGGCGCGGGTCAGTCCTTCGCCCCGTCGCCTTGTTCGGGTTTGGGATGCGCTTGAGCGGTCTGTCTCTTCCCGAGCGGTGCATGACCGGCCTCGACCCCGACCTCGCGTCCCGCGATCGTCTTGGGCCGACGCCGTTTTCCGATGTTCTTGCGGTCGCGTAGACGGTCTTTCGACTTGGGCGCGGCAGCCTTCGCATCAACGGCCTTGGATGCGTTCTTCCTCGCCCCCTTTTTCGCCCCCGACCGCTTGATCGGCCCCTTGAAGGATGCCTTGAGTCCTTCGATGCTACGACGCTCGAGAGCGAGATTCAGATATCGCTCGATGCTCTCGAGCCGATTCCATTCGGAGGCACCGACCAGCGAGATAGCCACGCCCTGCTCGCCGGCCCGGCCGGTCCGACCCGTGCGGTGAAGATAATCGTCCCCGCTGCGCGGCAGGTCGAAGTTGATCACCCGCTCAACGCCCGGGATGTCGAGCCCGCGCGCGGCGACATCGGTGGCGATCAGGACGTTGACACGCCCGCTGTGCAGGAGCCCGACAACGCGGTTGCGCTCGCGTTGCTCCAGCTCGCCGTGCAGCACGGCGACGCGTTGCCCTTCACCCATCAGGAAGTTGCCGAGCGCCGTTGCGCCGTCGCGGGTATTGGTGAAGACCAGCGCCTTGTCGTAGGTCTCGTTGCGGAGCAGCCAAAGGATCTGCTGCTGCTTGTGCTCCGGGCCGTCGCTCAGGAGGATCTGATTGGTGATGTCGGGGTGTTGCTCGCGCACCGGATTGACGGTCAGTACGCGCGGTTCCCGCAACAGGCGCTCGGTGATGCGACTCAGGCCCCGATGGTGGAGGGTCGCGGAGAACAACATGGATTGGCGTGCCGGATTGGTTCGGCCGATGATCGTGAGGACATCGTCGACGAAACCCATGTCGAGCATGCGGTCGGCCTCGTCGAGGACCAGGATCTCGAGGTCGCTCAGGTCGGCCTCGCCCTTTTCCAGAAGCTCGAGCATGCGACCGGGCGTCGCCACCAGGATTTCCGGGTTCTTGCGCAAGGTTGCGATCTGATGGGCCTTTGAATCGCCGCCCGTAATCACGCCGTTGTTCAGGCGCGTGTAGCTGCCGAGGCGCGTGAAATGCACATGGATCTGGCGGGCGAGCTCGCGGGTCGGCACCAGCACCAAGGCGCGTGTTCCGCTGTCGGAGCGTGGCGCGCCGACCAGGCGTTCCATGATCGGAAGCAAAAAGGCGGCGGTTTTCCCCGAGCCCGTCGCGGCCGAGACCAAAAGATCCAGGCCCTCCATCGCGGCCGGAATCACCTGGGCCTGGACCTCGGTCGGGGTCTCGAAACCCTCTTTTTCCAGTCCGCGCATGAGCGCGTCCGGAAGCAAAAAATCAGCAAAGTTCCTGTTCATAGGCGCCACGATACACCAAATCCGGGCCTTCGCGGCAGCTGGGCTCTGTCGCCGAACAGGCTCCATGACGCGGCGGTCTGCGATCGCCCCTGAAGCAGCGCGAATCGGCGACAAAGTGGCCGTTGTGGATGGGGAAGGGGTGCCCCGCGTGGTAAACTTCACCGGCTCACCATCCGTACGAACGCGGCCCGTTACGGTGCTCCGCGCGGCACGCCTCAACGTCGGTTCACCACGCCCATGGCAGATTTCGCGAGAGAAGTTATACCCATCAATCTCGAGGACGAGATGCGTCAGTCCTACCTCGATTACGCCATGAGCGTGATCGTGGGACGCGCGCTTCCCGATGTTCGCGACGGACTCAAGCCGGTTCACCGGCGCGTCCTCTTCTCGATGAGCGAGCAGGGCAACGTTTGGAACCGTGCCTACCGTAAATCCGCCCGCGTGGTCGGCGACGTCATGGGTAAGTACCACCCTCACGGCGACTCGGCCATCTACGACACCATGGTCCGCATGGCGCAGCGCTTCTCGATGCGCTACCTGCTGGTGGACGGGCAGGGCAACTTCGGCTCTGTCGATGGCGATCCACCGGCGGCCATGCGTTACACCGAGGTGCGGATGACGCGCATCGCCGATGCGCTGCTCGACGACCTCGACAAGGACACGGTCGACTTCATTCCCAACTACGACAACACCGAGCACGAGCCCGTCGTCCTCCCGGCGCGCTTCCCGAATCTGCTGGTGAACGGCTCCTCGGGGATCGCGGTCGGCATGGCCACCAACATCCCGCCGCACAACCTGCGCGAGGTCATCGACGCCTGTCTGGCGATCATCGACAACCCGGCGATGACGATCGAAGAGCTGATGGTGCTGGTGCCCGGCCCGGATTTCCCGACCGCGGCGCTCATCAACGGCGTGCGCGGGATCCGCGAGGCCTATCGGACCGGACGCGGCCGTGCGGTCATCCGCGCCCGCACCATGGTCGAGGTCCAGAAACGCAGCGGGCGCGAGGCGATCGTCGTCACCGAGCTGCCTTACCAGGTCAACAAGGCGCGATTGCTCGAGCGCATCGCCGAGCTGGTGAAGGAGAAGAAGATCGAGGGCATTGCCCAGGACGGGTTGCGCGACGAATCAGACAAGGACGGGATGCGTGTCGTCATCGAGCTCAAGCGCGATGCCTATGCCGAGGTGCTGCTGGCCAACCTCTACCAGCACACCCAGATGCAGCAGGTCTTCGGCATCAATATGGTCGCCCTGGTCGACGGCCAGCCACGGACCCTGAACCTCAAACAGATCCTCGAATACTTTATCCGTCATCGCCGCGACGTGGTGACGCGCCGCACCCTCTTCGAGCTGCGCAAGGCGCGCGATCGCGCCCATGTCCTGGAAGGCTATGCGATCGCGCTGGCGAACATCGACGAGATCATCGCCCTGATCAAGGCGTCGGCCAACCCGGCCGAGGCGCGCGAGCGCATGATGGAGCGCACTTGGGCGCCCGGCTCGGTGACCGGCATGCTCGAGCGTGCCGGCGCGGAGCACACCCGTCCCGAGGAGCTCGAAGCCGCCTTCGGTCTGGTCGACGGGGGCTATCGCCTGAGCGAGCGTCAGGCCAAGGCAATCCTGGATCTGCAGCTGCAGCGCCTGACCGGGCTGGAGCAGGACAAGATCCTCGACGAGTTCAAGGAGATCCTCGACAAGATCGCCGCCCTGTTGATGATCCTCTCCGACTCGGACCGTCTGATGGACGTGATCCGCGAAGAGCTTGTGGCGATCCGCGATCAGTTCGGCGACGAGCGTCGCACCGAGATCCAAGTCGACCATACCGACCTCACCCTGGAGGACATGATCGCACCGGAGGAGGTCGTGGTGACCATGTCGCACCAGGGCTATGTGAAGGCCCAACCGATCAGCGACTATCAGGCGCAGCGGCGCGGCGGCAAGGGCAAGAGCGCGACCTCATTCAAGGAAGAGGATTTCATCGACCGCATCTTCGTCGCCAACTCGCGTGACACCGTGCTCTGTTTCTCCAGCCGTGGCCGGGTCTATTGGCTCAAGGTCTATGAGCTGCCGCAGGCCGGTCGCGGCGCGCGCGGTCGGCCGATGGTCAACCTCCTGCCGCTGGAGCCGGGCGAGCGCATCAACGCCGTACTGCCGGTGCGCGACTACGAGTCCGGCTATTTCGTCTTCATGGCCACCAGTGCCGGCACGGTCAAGAAGACCCCGCTCGGCGACTTCTCGCGGCCACTCTCGCGCGGCATCATCGCGATCGACCTGCGCGATGACGAATATCTGGTCGGCGTTGCGATCACCGACGGCAAGCAGGATCTCATGCTCTTCACCTCCGCCGGTAAGGCGGTGCGTTTCAGCGAGGGGGCGGTACGTGCGATGGGCCGGACGGCGCATGGCGTGCGCGGCGTCCAGCTCGCGCCCGGCCAGAAGGTCATTTCGCTCTTGATCGCCGAGCCGGGAACCGTGCTCAGCGTGACCGAAAACGGCTACGGCAAGCGCACCCGCGTCGAGGACTTCCCGACCAAGGGTCGCGGCACCAAGGGCGTGATAGGCATCAGTACCTCCGAGCGCAACGGCGCCCAGGTCGGCGCAGTGCTGGTACGTCCCGGCGACGAGATCATGTTGATCACCGAGGGCGGAACCCTGATTCGCACCCCGATCGATCAGATTCCGGTCGTGGGTCGCAGTGCGCAGGGTGTGAAGCTGATCAATCTCGGCGACGGCGAGCGGCTAGTCTACCTCGAGCGGATCGTTGCGTTGGAAGGCGAGAAGGAGGGCAATGGGGGCCTCGCCGAGGACGACGAGCAGGATCCGGAGGAACCGACGGGCGACGATGTCTCCGGCGACTCCGAGCCGGACCCCGACGGCGATCCGCAGGTCTAAACCGCGCCCGGTGCGGTATGCGTAAATTCGTTGGAATGGCTGGGCCGCACCAGCCCCGACGACTGTCGGAGCTAGCGCGGTTTAAAGTCTTAAAGAATATTAAATTCTAAACCGCGTCTCACCGGAATCGAGGACATCTCCGAAGCCAAACGCAAAATGAAAACTACGCATGTCGCTCTGGACGCGGTTTATGCACGGCTGCGGAGGCGTGCCGTCGATGAAGCGTGTCGACGCACGACCCCGGAAAATCGACAACCGCGCCATCCATCGGCATGATGACGCAACAGATCGGAACCTGAATCACGTCGCGCCCTTTGCGCCTTCGCGGTTTGAATCTCAAACGTTTTGTCGAGACTCAACCGCGTCCGGAGCGAGATGCTGATTTTCGAGTGAGTTCGCCGTTTGGCGAATCCACGGCCCTTAGCGGGGACGCGGCTTTAAATGATACATTTTTTAATATTTTAAACCGCGCCGGCTCCAACGGTCGTTAAGGCTGCCGGGGCCGATCCCATCCAAAAACATCGCACACCGCGCTGGGCGCGGTTCAACGGAGATTACAGAATGGCTCGGGTTTACAACTTCAGCGCAGGCCCTGCAATGCTTCCTGAGCCTGTCCTGAGCAGGGCGCGCGACGAGATGCTCGAGTGGCGCGGCAGCGGTATGTGTGTCGCCGAGATGAGCCATCGCGGCAAGGAATTCATGTCGATCGCGGCCCAAGCCGAGGCCGATCTGCGCGAGCTCCTGGCGGTCCCGAGCAACTACAAGGTCCTGTTCCTACAGGGCGGCGCCTCCACCCAGTTTGCCGCCATCCCGATGAATCTGCTGCGCGGCGCGGCGGGTGCGGACTATCTGAACACCGGCTCTTGGTCGAAGAAGGCCATCGCCGAGGCGCGCCGTTACGGCGAGGTCAAGGTGGCTGCCAGTACCGAGGCCGAGCGCTTCACCCGCGCACCGCGTCAGGACGAGCTGACCCTGAGCGCCGATGCCGCCTACGTCCACTACACCCCGAACGAGACCATCGAGGGCGTCGAGTTTCCCTATATCCCGGATGTCGGCGACAAACCCCTGGTTGCGGACATGTCCTCGACCATCCTGTCGCGTCCGATCGATGTCTCGCGCTTCGGGCTCATCTATGCCGGTGCCCAGAAGAACATCGGTCCGGCCGGTCTCGTCATCGTGATCGTCCGCGAGGATCTGCTCGGCCAGACCCTGCCCGCAACACCGACGATGCTGGACTACAAGGTCCAAGCCGACAACGACTCCATGTACAACACCCCGCCGACTTACGCCTGGTACCTCGCCGGACTGGTGTTCGAGTGGCTGAAGGGCCTGGGTGGTTTGGAGGCGATGGGCAAGATCAACGCACGCAAGGCCGAGCTCCTCTACAAGACGATCGATGGCTCGGGCTTCTTCAAAAACCCGGTCGAGCCGGCTTCGCGCTCTTGGATGAACGTGCCTTTCACGCTCGCCGACTCGGAGCTGGACGACACCTTCATCAAAGAGGCGAAGGCTGCGAACCTGACCACGCTCAAGGGTCATCGCTCGGTCGGCGGTATGCGCGCGAGCATCTACAATGCAATGCCGCAGGAAGGCGTCGAGGCGCTGGTCGGCTTCATGCAGGAATTCGAGCGCAAGCACGGCTGAACCGCGTCGCCGGTGTGACATGCGCGGTCGGGGTTTTGGCTTGGCCACGCATGTCGCCTCGGTCCTCGGCGCGGACGCGGTTCAGGAATGAATCTTTTTTCTTTTTCTGAATCGCGTCGGCTCAAAGGCCATTGATTCGCTTGGCGCTTGGCCCTTCACTCCAACATCCGTTTATCACTGAGGACGCGATTCAGTGTTCAAAATCCAGACGCTTAATAATATCGCCGTCGCCGGGCTCGATCGGTTGCCGCGGGATCGCTACGAGGTCGCCTCGGAGATCGCACATCCGGATGCCATTCTGGTGCGCTCGGCCAAGATGCAGGCGGCGGATATCCCGCCGAGTGTCCAGGCGATCGGACGCGCCGGCGCCGGGACCAACAATGTCCCGGTCGAGGCGATGACGGCGCGCGGCGTGGCGGTCTTCAACGCGCCCGGCGCCAATGCGAACGCCGTCAAGGAGCTGGTGATCGCCGGCATGTTGATCGCGGCACGCAACATCGGGCAGGCGTGGCGCTTCGCGCGCGGGCTCGAGGGCGACGATATGGCCATCCATCAGGCGGTCGAGGCCGGCAAGAAGCAGTTCGTGGGCTTCGAGCTTCCGGGCCGTACGCTGGGTGTCATCGGTCTCGGCGCGATCGGTGTGAAGGTCGCCAATGCGGCTCGCTCGCTCGGGATGCGCGTCGTCGGCTATGATCCGACCATCACGGTCCAGCGCGCTTGGCAGCTCGAGAGCGATGTGCAGCCGGCGCTGAGCATCGACGATCTGCTCTCGCGCTCGGATTTCGTCACCTTCCACGTCCCGCTCACCGCCGATACGCGACACATGATCAACGCCGAGCGGCTGCGTACACTGCGCAAGGGCGCTGTCCTTCTGAACTTCTCGCGCGACGGGATCATCGACGACGACGCCGTCGTCACCGCACTGGATCAGGGGTACCTTTATGCCTATTGTTGCGATTTCCCGAGCAACCTCTTGAAAGACCACCCGCGGGTGATCACCCTGCCGCATCTCGGCGCCTCGACCAAAGAGGCGGAGGAGAACTGCGCGGTCATGGTCGCCGAAGAGGTCCGCGATTATCTCGAGAACGGCAATGTGACCAACTCGGTGAACTTTCCCGAGATCAATCTCCCGCGCAACGGCGGCTATCGCATCGCGATCGTCAACAGTAACGTGCCCAACATGGTCGGGCAGATTTCGACCGATCTGGCCGCTGCCGGGCTGAACATCCTCGATATGCTCAATCGTTCGCGCGGCAACGTGGCGGTGACCCTGATCGATATCGATCAGCGGTGCCCGGAAGACACGGCGAAGCAATTGCGTGCCATCGAGGGCGTCCTCTCCGTGCGTTGTCTCGGAGCTCAGGAACGGATTGACTGATGGAGCAAAACAGCGCACAGGGCGACGCCTTGGAAGACGTGCGGAATCGGATCGACGCGATCGATCTTGAACTGCTTCGTCTGATCAGCGAGCGCGCCAGTTGCGCCCAACAGGTCGCCCACATCAAGACCTCGGCGGACGGCAATCGGGTGCAGTTCTATCGACCCGAGCGCGAGGTCGCGGTCCTGCGTCGCATCAAGGCCGCCAACCCCGGTCCACTCGACGGCGAAGAGGTCGCCCGACTCTTTCGCGAGATCATGTCAGCCTGTCTGGCCCTCGAACGTCCGCTCAACGTCGCCTTTCTCGGTCCGGCCGGAACCTTCACACAGGCTGCGGCCATCAAGCACTTCGGCCATTCGGTGAAGACATTTGCCTTGGCCACCATCGGCGAGATCTTTCGCGAGGTGGAGGCCGGCTCCTGCGATTTCGGCGTGGTCCCGGTCGAGAACTCGACCGAGGGCGTGGTCAGCCATACCCTGGACATGTTCATGACCTCGCCCCTAATGATCACCGGCGAGGTGAGCCTGCGGATCCACCATCACCTCATGAGCGTGACCGAGGATCTCTGCGCGATCCGCACCCTGTATTCGCATCAGCAGTCCTTGGCACAATGCCGCGGCTGGCTCGATCGCCATCTCCCGAACGCCGAGCGCATCGCCGTCGGCAGCAATGCCGAGGCCGCACGGACCGCTGCGACGGAGGAGGATGCCGCGGCTGTCGCGGGTCTACAGGCCGCCGAGATTTACCGACTCAAGGTGCTCGCCGAGCGCATTGAAGACGAACCCGGCAACACCACCCGCTTCCTCGTCATCGGTCCGCAGGACTCTCGGCCGAGCGGCCAAGGCCAGGACAAGACCAGCCTACTTCTCTCTTGCCGCAACCATGCCGGCGGCCTCCACAATCTGCTGACACCTTTGGCCGCCCACGGCATCAGCATGACCCGCATCGAGTCGCGCCCCTCACGCCGCGGCATCTGGGACTATGTCTTCTTCATCGACATCATGGGTCATAGAGACGACCCGAAGGTCGCGCTCGCGCTCGAGAACCTCAGGCAGGCATCGCTCTTGTTCAAGGTGCTCGGATCTTATCCATTAGCGGTGCTTTGAACCTTCGGGCCGCGTCCGGTATGACAGGCTTCACGATCACGGACGGGTTCGCTTCGATGTGCGGCCTCCGGGCGCTTAAGTGCTCAAGTACTTAGGCATGATCTGCGCCAAAAACCCCGTCTGCTGCGCGTCCCCGGAGGTCTGTTCAAGCCACTCTGCTATACTTCGATTCCCCTTTTACGGAGTGCTCGGATTGGTCGGCCTCCTGTCGCTTGCGGTCCAGCGTGAGATCCTGGATGCGGAATCCGCGAAGCAGATTCTCGTGAAAGCGAATGATCGAGGATTTCGTTTGTCCGACGGTCTCTTCGAGGCGTTTATCATGTCGAGCCTTCGATTGTTCTGCCGATCGAGGGCGTCCAAATGCCAACACTTGAACCCGAACCGCTACTCATGACTGTCCAAGACAATCCCTTCCTTCCTCTCACCGCCCCCGGAATCGCCGGACTTACGCCTTACGTCCCCGGCAAGCCGGTCTCGGAGCTGGAGCGCGAGCTCGGTATTCGCGACTCGGTGAAGCTGGCCTCGAACGAGAATCCGTTGGGCCCCGGCCCGCGGGCGCGCGAGGCAATCGCCGGTTTGATGGGCGAGATCGGTCGCTATCCCGATGGCGGCGGGTTCGAGCTGCGCCGTGTGCTCGCCGAGTTTCACGGTGTTCCGCAGACCGCCGTGACCATCGGGAACGGATCGAACGACGTGCTCGACCTGATCGCCCGGACCTTCCTGTATCCGGGTGTGGAGTCGGTCTTTTCCGAACATGCCTTTGCGGTCTATCCCATCTCGACTCAGGCGGTCGGTGCGACCGCTCGAGTCGCCAAGGCGCGCGATCACGGTAACGATCTCGACGCGATGGCCCGTCTCGTATCGGACAAGACCCGCGTGGTCTGGATCGCCAACCCGAACAATCCGACCGGGACCTGGTTGGCGGCCGCGCCGCTGAAGTCATTCATCGAGGCCATACCAGGGACCTGCATCGTCGTGATCGACGAGGCCTATACGGAGTACGTCGGCGAGCCGGACTTCCCGGATGCCACGCACTGGCTCGAACAGTTTCCGAATCTCATCGTGACCCGGACCTTCGCGAAGGCCCATGGTTTGGCCGCGCTGCGAGTCGGGTACGGGCTCAGCGATCCGCAGGTGGCGGATCTGCTCAATCGGGTGCGTCAGCCCTTCAATGTCAACGCGTTCGCTCAGGCCGCCGCGGCCGCTGCAATCGGCGATCGCGAGCATGTGCGTGCGTCGGTCGAGCTCAACCGTGCGGGGATGCGGCAGTACCTTAACGCCTTCCAGCGCATGGGCCTCGCGTACATCCCGTCGGTCGGCAACTTCATCACGGTCGATGTCGGCCGACCGGCCGGTCCGGTGAATCATGACCTGCTGAAACGCGGCGTCATCGTGCGACCGGTCGGCAACTACGGTCTGCCCAACCACCTGCGGATCAGCATCGGTCTGGAGTCCGAGAACGCCCGCTGCATCGCCGCGCTCGAGGACGTTCTCGCGTCATGATCGAGCGGCTGGCGATCATCGGGGTTGGACTCATCGGCGGATCCCTCGCCCGAGCCCTGCGCGAGGCCGGAGCCGTGCGGCAGGTCATCGGCTGCGGGCGCGGGCTTGCCAACCTCGAGCGGGCGCGTGAGTTGGGTGTGGTCGATCTGCTGACGCAGGATCCCGCCGAGGCGGTGACGGGTGCGGACATGGTGTTTGTCTCCGTGCCGCTCGGCGCCATGCGCGGTGTCTTCGAGGCGATCCGCGACCGGCTCGACCCTGCGGCGGTGGTGACCGACGGGGGCAGCGTGAAAGGCAGCGTGGTGGCGGATGCGAGCGGTGTCTTCGGCGGGGTGCCGCCGCGACTGGTCCCCGGCCATCCGATCGCCGGGACCGAGCATAGCGGCGTGGAGGCATCCGTCGCCGAGCTTTACCGGCAGCGTCGCGTTATCCTGACCCCGCTGCCCGAGACCGATGCCGACGCGCTCGCACGGGTCACCGCGATGTGGGAGACCTGCGGAGCCGAGGTGACCTGTATGTCCGTCGCGCATCACGACGAGGTACTCGCGGCCACCAGCCATCTGCCCCACATGCTCGCTTATGGGCTGGTCGATGCGCTGGCGCGCATGCGCGAGAACGACGAGATCTTTCGCTATGCCGCCGGTGGTTTCCGAGACTTCACCCGTATCGCCTCGAGCAACCCAGTCATGTGGCGCGACATTTGTATCGCAAATCGCGAGGCATTGAGCGCCATGCTGGCGCGCTTCGGCATCGAGATGACCGATCTCGCAGAGAGTATTCGCAGCGCCGACGGCGAGCGCCTGCTGGCCATCTTCGAGCGAGCCAAGGCGGCTCGCGATCGCTATGTGGATGCGGCGCAGCGCGATTGACGCCACGTCTTGAATCCGCGGTCCGCGACGGCGCGGGAGGGTCGGAGCGAGCTCGGCATGTCCTCGTTCGGTGGATCGGATCAGCGTGTGTGAATTTTCACATCGAGGCTTAAACCGCGCCCAGTGCGGTATGCGATGTTTTTGGATGGGATCGGCCCCGGCAGACTTGATCACCGCTGGATCCGGCGCGGTTTAAAATTTAATATTTTTTAATGCTTTAAGTCGCGCCAGCTCCGCCAGTTGCCGGAGCTGGCGCGGCCAAGCCAATCCAACAAGCGACGTACACCGCACCGAGTGCGGTTTATCTCGTTTGTCCGACACCCGGGCTCGACCTGACAGCGGCGGCGCGCTAACCTCCCGCTTGTGGTATCCCGCCCCGGATGCCGGGCTCGGTTTCCTTTTGGCTGATGCCTGACGCGATGGCCTCGGAATCCCTCGGGGCGAGGTTGCTGACGTAACGCGGTGAGGCGTCTCCGGTTGATCGATCGCTGATGACCGGAAGCGCGCTCCCGAGCCCATCACAGCGCGATCCGGTCCATGACCCAAGACAAGGCTGAGCAGACGTTGGCACAGGGTGTGGACCAGACGCCCGACGAAGACTATCGCCTGCTGATCGAGAATCAGACGGATCTTGTCGTGAAGGTCGACCCCGAGGGTCGCTTCCTGTTCGTCAGTCCCAGTTATTGTCGTACCTTCGGTCGAACCAAGGCCGAGCTGATCGGGCGCACCTTCATGCCCTCTGTGCACGAGGACGACCGAGCCGCAACCGCGGCGGCGATGGCGAAACTTCTCAAGCCTCCGCATACCTGTACCATCGAGCAACGGGCCTTGACCGTCGACGGCTGGCGATGGTTCGCGTGGTCCGATACCGCGGTCCTGGATCCCGACGGACGGGTCTCGGCGATCATCGGTGTCGGACGCGACGTGACCGAGCGCAAAGAGACCGAGGCCGAATTGGCGGCGGCAACGCGGCGGTTCGAGCTTGCCGTTGAGGGCGGCGAAATCGGTCTTTACGACGGCTCCGTTTTGTCCTTGGACATGACGGTCGATGCCCGCTATTTGGCCATGCTCGGCTATGGCGTCGGCGAGATTCAAATCAATCTCGAGAGCTGGCGACAGATGCTGCATCCGGACGATCGCGACCGCGTCGCGGCCCTTGCCGAGCCGGTGACGGGTGGCGGCCTCGATCGGTTCGAGGCGGAGTACCGAATGCGTCATCGTGACGGGCATTGGGTCTGGATCCAGGACCGTGCCCGGATCTACGAGCGGGACGCGGACGGCAATGCCATACGTATCGCCGGCACCCACATCGACGTCACCCGGCGCAAGGTCGCGGAGTTGAAGCTCGAGTACCTCGTCGGTCACGACGAGTTGACCGGCCTGCTGAATCGACGCGGCGTCTGGCAGTCGGTGCAGCGGATTCATGCCCAGGGTCTGCGTTCGGGCAGGCCGTGCTGTCTTGCAATCCTGGACCTCGACCACTTCAAGCTCGTCAATGACGCCTATGGCCATGGTGTCGGTGACGAGGTATTGAAACGCGTATCTGCGATATTGCTCCGGGAGGTACGGCAAGCCGATTGGCTGGGGCGTTGGGGTGGCGAGGAATTCGTGATCGCGCTGCCCGAGACGAACGAGGTGCAGGCGCGAACCGGTCTCGAGCGCATTCGCGAGAGCGTCGCCGCTCGGTCACTCGAGATCAATGGCCAGGAGATTCGCGTGACCTTGAGCATCGGTTTTGCGACCTGCCATTCCGACGAGGGTGATCCGCGGGACGTTTTGGCCCGAGCGGATATGGCCCTCTACCATGCCAAGAACGCAGGACGGAACCGGGTGTGCTACGACGGAAACGACAGCGGCGTTTACGCGGTTTCGATGGCTGTTTTGGTCCAGTCAGCGCTTCAGACCGCACGCATCCTTCCGGCGTTTCAGCCCATCCTCGACCTTCGTGATCGCCGGGTTGTCGCCGAAGAATCGTTGGCCCGCATCGTTGCTGCGGACGGCCGTATCCTGGCCGCATCCGCCTTCATCGAGATCGCCGAGCAGCTTGGCCTGCTGCATCGCATCGACAGCATGCTCCTGAGTGCGACCGCGGCCCGGCTCAAATTTCCCGGTGAATCGACTGAAAGCCCGCTGTTCGACTTCGTGCACCTGTCGGGAGACCTGGTCCGCCATCCGGACATCCTGATGGCCTTGGCGCGCGAGCTGGACGGGGTGTGCAAGACTGCGAACGGCGCGCTGCCCCTGGTGCTGACGCTCAACGAGCGACAGATTACGGCAGAAACGGAGCAGGTCGCACGGGCGCTGGCGCCCCTGCTGGACCTGGGATGCAAGATCGCGGTGAGCGACTACGGAGGAGACGCCTCGTCGTTTCGCTTTTTGATCCATCTGCCGGTCAGCTTTATCCAGCTCGATGCGAACCTCGTTCGGTTGGCCAGCGAATCCGCGCGTGCGCAGTCCATCTTGGCCACGATTCAGCACTCCGCGAAGGATCTCGGCATTACGACCATTGCCAAGCAAATCGAAGACGAGAGCACCTTACAACGGCTCCTCGAGCTGGGCGTCGATTGGGGCTCGGGGTATCTCTTGGGACGGCCGTCGGAACCGAGCTGACGCGCCGCGCCGAGGGTCTGTTCCACCGGACTACAGCCTCTTGCGCGTCAGGGCGAGCAGGGCGGCACCGTAAGCGGCATCCTGATGCTCGGCGCTCATCACCGGGATTCCGAGGATCTGGGTGCGCATCGCCGTCCAAGTCGGATTCGCCGCGCCACCTCCGATGCTCGCGATCCGCCGAGGCGGCGGTGCGCCCAGCTCGGCCAGCCGCGCGTAGCCTTCCGCCTCGATGCGGGCGATGCCTTCCAGGAGACCGTGCAGGAAGTCCTGCGGCTCGCTCGGGCGCGGTGATAGGCGAGGTGCGAGGCCGGGATCGTTCCTCGGAAAGCGCTCGCCGGTTCCGATGAGCGGGTAATAATCCAGGCCGGATGGTCTCTCGGGATCGATCCCGAGGCTGAGCGAGGCGATCTCGGCGTTGCTGAAGTACCTGCGCAAGACCGCGCCGCCGCTGTTGGATGCGCCTCCGACCAACCAAGCGTCGCCGAAGCGATGGCTGTAGATCCCGTAGGCGGAAGCCGTCACCGGACGCTCCGACAGGATCTTCAGAACCAGCGTGCTGCCCAGGCAGGTGACCGCATCGCCGGGCTGCTGTGCCCCGGCGGCAATCACTGCGGCCGTGCTGTCCGTTGTCCCGGCAAGAACCTGAACGGTCGACGGCCAGCCGAGCCGGTCCGCGAGGGTTGTGTCGAGGGGGCCGATCGGATCACCGGGTGCGACGACATGCGGCAGGCGAATCCCGTCGGGGATCAGCGCCGACACCCAATCCGGCCAGCGCAGATGCTCGGTGTCGTACCCCAGCTTCAAGGCATTGTTCCAGTCGCTGACACCATGGTGCCCGGTCAGGCGCCCGAGGATCCAGTCCGCTTGGTGCAGCGCCAGCGCGGTGGTACGTGGGCGTTGTCTGCTCAGATGCATGAGCTTGGCGAGACTTGCGCTTGGCCCGCGCGCCGGGCTGTCCGGTGGGGCCACCGCATCGATCAGGGCCGACTCCGCAACCGCGCGCCGGTCGTTGTACATGAGCGCGGGCCCGCACGGCTTGCCGTCGGGCGTCGTCAGCAGGAGGGTGGCGGAGGTAGCGTCGAGACAGATGGCCGCCGCCTCTCGCCCGGGCGGCAGAGCGGCGCCGACCTGCGTCAGGGTGTCGAGCACCACCTGCCACCACAGCTCGGGATCCTGTTCGTACCGGCCGGGAGCCGGGCTCAGCGGCCCGGCAAGGCAGGTGCGTGCCGAAGCGAGCTCCCTGCCGGCTGCGTCGATCGCTACCGCGCGACAGCCGGATGTGCCGAGATCGATACCGATCCAGGCCAGACCGCGCGTCGACCTGGCGCCGTGTGCCATCGGGTTTCGGAATCCCTGCCGGGGAACCGCCGAGATCAGGGGAGCTGGACGGGATCCGCCGGGCGCCAACCGGCGGCGCGATGTTCGGCGACCACCGTCGTGTAGATCCCGCCGCGGACATTGAAGGCCGCGGTCAGACGCATGAAGCGCGGCTCGGTCGCCGCGACCAGGTCGCCGAGGATCTCGTTGGTCACCGCCTCGTGAAAGGCACCTTGGTCGCGATAGGTCCAGACGTAGAGTTTCAGCGCCTTGAGCTCCACGCAACGCGCCTCCGGGACATACTCCAGCGTCAGCTCCGCAAAGTCCGGCTGTCCGGTCTTGGGGCACAGACAGGTGAACTCCGGGATCTGGATCCGGATGCTGTAGTCACGCTCGGGCTGTGGGTTGGGAAAGGTCTCGAGCGCACGGCTCGGGGCGGTGGACATGGTGCTTGGTCTCCGGGAAACAGGGAACCCGATTGCCGTCGCCATGGGCGATCGATCGGGGGGGTGAAAGTGGCTGTGAAAGGTTACCATGCCGTGCCCGTGCGGCGCTCTGCGGGTCGTACCGCAGGCGGCTCTTCGGCCGGATCCGGGTCAGGTCGAGAGCGCCGATTTCGCCGATTGAGACGGTGATACACCGCGCGAAAAAGGTGACTTAGCGGCATTTTGCGTTCGGTCTCAGGCACCATCCCGGCGAAAAAAGGGTGTTTGCTCATGGCCCCGGACTTGCATTCCGATTTCCGAGAATCGGAAAGTATTTCGAGTCCGTCGGAATTGCGGAGATTCAAAATGGCTTCACGATTGCGGGTCAGCGACCTCGCATCCCTCGGTTTGCACCCGTGTAGCCCAGGGTGGAGCTTCGATGTTGTATCGCGCTCTCAGCGGTTCGAGCGCAAGGGGTTGCGTCGCATCAAGGGTAATCGAGCGAGCGGTTTCACGCTCGTAGAGTTGATGATCGTCGTGGCCATCATCGGGATCTTGGCGGCACTCGCCGTGCCGGCGTATCAGAACTATGTGATCCGAGCGCGCGTCAGCGAGGGCCTGGGGCTGATGTCCGGTGCAAAGCCTGCGATTGCGGAGCACTATGCGTCGACAGGCTCGATGCCCGCCTCTTTAGAGGATTTGGGCTGGGGTGGGATCAACTCCTCGGATCCGGGATTCGGCAAGACGAAAACAGAGCGAGCTTTATTCGAGGATGTCTTCGGATTCGAGAGCGATCTCTGGAGCCATCTTGAGTGGCAGGTCAAGTCGAACTGCCCCACAGCCGGTAATTGCGGCCTCCTGGTACTGCGGACGATCGGGTCAAAGGTCACCGGCAATGTCGATATCGGTCTATGCCTTCAGGCAAAGGGTACCGATGGCGGCGTGCGTTTTCGCTGTATCGTCAACGATCAAGTCGCGCGGCGTCCATTTGTGCCTGCCGTGTGCCGGAACGGCAACGCCGATGACTTTACGAGTTGGTGATCCACTCGATCTCTAAACCTCGTCCAAAGCAGACCCCTCGGCATGCACCGGGCCGCGTCTTTCAACGCAGCCCGGATATCCGCTCGGGACGCGTTTTAGCTCAGCACCCCGGTTTGTACCGCAGATCCAGCGTATAGGGATGCTCCCCCGCCGGCTCGTGCGGCGGCGGGTCGATCGGCCCCGGGGTATGGCCCATCAGCCGGAAGCGGGCGATACGTCGGCTTTCCGCCTCGTAGCTGTTCACCGGGAAGTTGCTCTCGCTGCGACCGCCCGGATGGGCGACATAGTAGGTGCAGCCACCCAGGCTCGCCCGGTTCCAGAGATCGACAATCTCGAACAGAAGCGGGCTGTGCGAGGGGATGGTCGGGTGTAGACCGGACGGCGGGCTCCACGCCTTGAAGCGGATCCCCGCCACGAACTCGGCCTTGCGTCCCGTCGGTCGCAGCGGCACACGCCGGCCATTGCACACCAGTACATGCCGATCGCCGACCATGCCGTTGACCTTCACCTGCATCCGCTCCACCGAGCTGTCGACGAAGCGGGCGGTGCCCTGCGCCGTGACCTCTTCGCCCAGGACATGCCAAGGCTCGATGGCTGCACGCAGCTCCATGTCGATCCCGTTCTCGGTGACCAGATCCCCGTAGTGCGGGAAGCGGAACTCGAAGAAGGGATCGAACCAGGCCGGATCGAAGGGATAGCCGGCACGCTGCAGGTCGCAGATGACGTCGTTGAAGTCCTGCCGCACGAAATGGGGCAGCAGGAAACGATCATGCAGCTCGGTGCCCCAGCGCACGGGCTTACGGCGGTAGGGTTCCTTCCAGAAGCGCGCGACCAGGGTCCGCAGCAGGAGCATCTGGGCGAGGCTCATGCGGGCGTGCGGCGGCATCTCGAAGGCGCGGAACTCGACCAGGCCCTGACGCCCGGAGGCGCTGTCGGGCGAGTAGAGCTTGTCGATGCAGAACTCGGTGCGGTGGGTGTTGCCGGTGACGTCGGTCAGCAGGTTGCGCAGCACCCGATCGACCACCCAAGGCTGCGGCACCTCGCCGGGCGGCATCTGCTGGAATGCGATGTCGAGCTCGTAGAGCCGGTCGTCGCGTGCCTCGTCGACCCGCGGGGCCTGGCTGGTCGGGCCGATGAACATCCCCGAGAAGAGATAGGACAGGCTCGGGTGATGCTGCCAGTAGCCGATCAGGCTCTGCACCAGATCGGGCTTGCGCAGGAGCGGGCTGTCCGCCGGGGTCGGGCCGCCGAGGGTGACGTGGTTTCCGCCGCCGGTGCCCGTGTGGCGGCCGTCGAGCATGAACTTCTCGGTGCCGAGCCGGGCTTGGCGTGCCTCTTCGTAGAGGATCTGGGTGTCGCGCACCATGTCGTCCCAGCTCTCGGACGGATGGATGTTGACCTCGATGACGCCGGGATCGGGCGTGACCGCCAGCTTCTGGAGCCGATGGTCGCGCGGCGGCTCGTAGCCCTCGATGATGATGGGCATCTTGAGCTCGGCAGCCGTGTCCTCCAGACAGAGCACAAGATCCAACCAATGCTCCAGATGCGTGAGCGGCGGCATGAAGCAGTACAGCCGACCTTCGCGCGGCTCGATGCAAAGCGCGGTGCGGATCAGGTCCGGATGCAGGTCGTCCGGCAAGGCGACCTGCGGGTGCAGCGACTGGTGCGACTCGTCCGGAGGCGTCACGCGCCCGTAGCGCGCGGCGAGATCCTGCGGCCGGTGACCCTGCTCGCGGATGGTCTGCGGCGCTTGGGCCGGCTCGACCAGACGCGTGTAACGGCGCGCCACCTCGTCGAAGGGCGAGCGCAGCGCGGTGACCGCCTCGAAGGGGTTGCGCTCGGGGACCGTATCCAGCTCACCCTCGGGGATGTAGGGCAGGGCATCCAGGGGCAGGCGGAAGCCCATCGGGGAGTCGCCCGGGATCAGGAAGAGGTTGCCGTCGCGGAAGGTCCAGCGCCCGCTCTTCCAGCGCCCCTCGGCACCGAATCCCCACCAGCGCAACGGCAGCACATAGCCCGCGACGCGGTTCAGGCCCTGTTGAAAGAGCCGGGTCAGGCGCTTGCGTTCGTTGGGGTCCTTGAGCTTGTTGTCGAGCGGGTCGACGTTCGCCGGCAGGCGTGCCTCTTTCCAAAGATAGTAGAAGACGTCTTCATGGGCCTCCGACGCGAACGTCGGATCCACGCCCAGGTGACGGGCCAGGGTGCGCACGAAGATCTCGGCCTCCGCGGGCCCGTGGCCGTATTGCGTGTTCTCCAGGCCGAACAGCTCGGGGTTTCGCCAGACCGGCTGACCGTCCTTGCGCCAGAAACAGGACAGCGCCCAGCGCGGCAGCTGTTCGCCCGGGTACCATTTGCCTTGCCCGATGTGCAGAAGCCCGCCGGGTGCGAAGTGGCGCTTGAGGCGCAGCATCAGATCCTCGGCCAGGATCTTCTTGGTCGGGCCGAGGGCTGCGATATTCCACTCCGCGCCGTCCATGTCGTCGATCGAGACGAAGGTCGGCTCGCCCCCCATGGTCAGGCGCACGTCGTTGGCCTTGAGCTCGGCGTCGACCTGATGGCCGAGCGACTCGATCGCTGCCCACTGCTCGTCGGTGTAGGGCTTGGTGACCCGCGGGTCCTCGTGGATGCGCGTGATCTCGTTGTGGAAATAGAGCTCGACCTCGCACTTGTCCGTCGCGCCCGTGATGGGTGCGGCGCTGCGCGGTGCCGGCGAGCAGGCGAGCGGGATGTGGCCTTCGCCCGCGAACAGCCCCGAGGTGGGATCGAGCCCGATCCAGCCGGCGCCCGGCACATAGACCTCGGCCCAGGCGTGCAGGTCGGTGAAGTCGGCCTCCGGACCGGACGGGCCGTCGAGCGATTTCACATCCGCCGTCAACTGCACCAGGTAGCCGGAGACAAAACGCGCAGCCAGACCCAGGTGGCGCAGGATCTGCACCAGCAGCCAGGCGGAATCGCGGCACGAGCCCAGACGCCGGTTCAGGGTCTCCTCGCAGGTCTGGACCCCGACCTCCATGCGGATGACGTAGTTGATGTCTTGCTGAAGACGCTGGTTCAGATCCACGAGGAAGTAGACCGTCTCGCGCTTGGTCCGGTCCACGGCCGAGAGCCACTCCGTCAGCAGCGCTCCGCTCTCGGTCACTTCGAGGTAGGGTGCCAGCTCTTTGCGCAGGTCGGGCTCGTACTCGAAGGGGTAATAGAAGGCATAGTCTTCGAGAAAGAAGTCGAAGGGATTGATCGTGATCATCTCGGCGATCACGTCGACCTCGACCGTCAGCGTCTTGGCTTTTTCGGGAAAGACCAGGCGTGCCAGGTAGTTGCCGAAGGCATCCTGCTGCCAGTTGATGAAATGCTCGGCGGGTTCGACCTTCAGCGAGTAGGAACGGATCGGTGTGCGGCAGTGCGGGGCCGGACGCAGGCGCACGACATGCGGCGCGAGGTTCACCGAGCGGTCGAAGCGGTATTCGGTCTTATGATTAATGGCGACGAGGATCGACATCGGGGCTGGGTTCCTAACTGAAGTGTCGTGTGTCGAGTCGGACTGTCGTACCGCGGCGCAGGCCGGGTTCGGTCAGACAACGAAGGACGGTTCGAGGTGTTGCTGTCTTACCGTGGGGTGGCGATCCGCGGTGATCATTAAGCAAAGATCGTTCCGAAGTGTCGCCGAGGGATTCGGTTCAGGTGCCAACGATCCCACAAAATTCCGGCGCTGTCTTGCGAAACGGCTTGCGCGTCGGCTGCCGAGGGGTTTCGAGGTCAACGGGGACAGGGAGTCCGCTGCACGCAAGCCCGAGCCGTTCGGTCAAGCGCGAGTCGGGGGCGGGGGCGTGCGCCGATCCAGCGACGTGCCCCGTGGCGGCCCGGTCGGCGTGCCCATTGTTGGTGCGTTCGCTGCCTGAAGCATCGTCCGATGCCGGTCTTTGATGCGCCGACCATTCTCTTACGGCGCAACGGGTATACCATTCAGCGTATCTTGAGTGTCCTCCGGAGAAGCCCACGCCCATGGACCTGCGCGCCATCTGCCTCGCCCTCCTGCTGGCCCCCTTGGTGCAGGCCGCGGATGTGCCCGTCGAGACGGGTGCACCCCGGTCGACCGGGCCTGAACCGTCTCTGGATCCGCATCTGGATCCGGAGCACATGCAACGCGGCTATGTGGGCGTCGCGGTCTGCGCAGAGTGCCACCAGGCGGAGTTTGATCTTTGGAATGGCTCCGACCATGACCGTGCGATGACGCAGGCGACGCCGGACACCGTCCTCGGCAACTTCGACGATGCCGAGATCGAGGCGCACGGCGTCACATCCCGCTTCTTTCGCCGGGACGGCGGCTACTTCGTGCAGACCGACGGACCCGACGGGGCGCTGCGGGACTATCCGATCCGCTACACCTTCGGCTGGTCTCCCTTGCAGCAATATCTGATCGCGTTTCCGGGCGGGCGACTCCAGGCGCTCGGCCTGGCCTGGGATACGCGCTCGCCGGAGGAGGGCGGGCAGCGCTGGTTTCATCTCTACCCCGATGCCGATCCGAATGCGCCGATGGACCACAGCAACCCGGTCCATTGGACCGCCGCGGAGCAGACCTGGAACTATCAATGCGCGGACTGCCATTCCACCGACCTGCAAAAACGCTACGACGCCGAGCGACAGATCTACGACACCCGATACGCGGAGATCAACGTCGCCTGCGAGGCCTGTCACGGACCCGGTGCCCGTCATGTCGAATGGGCCAAGGCGCGGCCGGCCGGTGAGAACGCCGAGTCGGCTGCGGCGACCGATGCCGACGGTCGCGGTTTACTGGTCGAACTTAAGGATCGCGACGGCGGTGTCTGGCAGATCAATCCCGAGACAGGCAAGCCGGAGCGATCCGTGACCCGCTCGCCCCAAGGCGGTCCGCACCTCCAGAGCGAGACCTGCGCCCGTTGTCATTCCAGACGCGGCCGTATCCAGGACACGCCGAGCCCGGGCGAACCCCTGCATCAGGGTTTCCGCCTCGCCCTGCTCGATCCCGCGCTCTACTTCCCGGATGGCCAGATCAAGGACGAGGTCTTCGTCCACGGCTCCTTTATCCAAAGCCGGATGTACCATCAAGGGGTCGTGTGCAGCGACTGCCACGAGCCTCATAGCCTCGAACTGCTCGCCGAGGGCAACGCCGTCTGCGCCCGCTGCCATACGCCCGCCCGCTACGATTCGCCCGAGCACCATCACCACCCGGCCGGCTCGACCGGCGCCGCCTGCGTGGCCTGTCATATGCCCCAACGCTTTTACATGGTCGTGGACGAGCGCGCCGACCACAGCCTGCGCGTGCCTCGGCCTGATCTGTCCCTGACGCTTGGCACACCGAACGCCTGCAACGCCTGTCATCAGGATAAGGATGCCGCTTGGGCCGCGAGCGCGGTGGAGACCTGGTATCCGGACCCGGCGTATCGGGGACCGCACTTCGGCGAGGCGCTGCATGCGGCGGACACCAATGCCCCGGATGCCGGCGCGCGGCTGCTCGCACTCGCGGCCGATTCAACCCAACCCGCCATTGCTCGGGCCAGCGCCCTGGAGCGGCTCCGCGACCACGCAGATCCGACTGCACTTCCGACCGTGCAGCGCCTGCTCGACGACCCGCAGGCACAGGTGCGCGCGCAAGCGGTGCGCGTCCTGGACCTCGCGGACCTGCAGACCCGGGTCGAGCTGGTCTGGCCGCTGCTCTCCGATCCGGCGCTTACGGTGAGACTGGAGGCCGCGCGCGTGCTGGCGCCGATGATGACGCAAGGCATCGGGGGCGAGCTGGCGGATCGCCTCAGTGCCGCATTGGAGGAGTATGCGATGGCGGAGATGGTGAATGCCGACCGACCGGAGGCACACCTGAATCTCGGCCTGCTGGCATTCGATGCCGGCGAGTCGCGTGTCGCCGAGCAGGCGTATCGCACCGCCCTGAGCCTTGATCGACGCTTCACCCCGGCGCGAGTGAACCTGGCCGACCTCTATCGGGCGCTGGGCCGCGAGTCCGATGCCGTGGCAGAGCTGACGGCCGGACTCGCCGCGGAGCCCGCCACAGCCTCAGAGCGCGCCGACCTACACTACGCATTGGGTCTTGCCCAGGTCCGATCAAAGCGGCTCGATGCCGCCGTCCAAGAGCTGGCGCGTGCCGCGGATCTGTCCCCGCACAACAGCCGCTATGCCTACGTCTACGCCGTCGCGCTCGACGGTGCCGATCGGACCCCGGAGGCACTCTCCATCCTCGAAGCCGCCCAGGGTAAAGCCCCGACCGATCGCGACATCCTGATCGCCCTGATCCAATACAATGCCAAGCTCGACCGAGCGGATGCCGCCGAGCGCTGGCTTGAGAGACTCCGCGTTCAAGCCCCGGACGATCCAGTCCTGAAGCAGCTCGGGGAGCAGTCTGGCACGTTGCACTCGGATTTATAGCGAATGTACGCTGGCTTTCAGCCACATTACACGTCCCGGACCCCGCCTTTCGAAAAAGCCACGTGCGCTCGGTATGGTGTTGGCTTATCGGGCGCAGTGTTTGCTTAGGCAACCCGGCAGGCTTCCAAACCGTTCGCAGGCAGTTTCGACGGCAGCGATCCGGGAGCCGCTGCCTGACGGACATCGAGGCGGAGCTGACTGAATGATTGATACGATAAGCTGGCTGGCCCTTGCTTTTGCGGCCGGCTTGGCCGCGCGCCAGATCGGATTGCCGCCGCTGGTGGGCTATCTCGTGGCGGGTTTTACCTTGCACGCTTTCGGGGCAGAGGCGACCTCGATGGTCAACACGCTATCGGACTTGGGCGTGACCCTTCTGCTCTTTTCCATCGGCCTCAAGCTCAAGCTGAAGAGCCTGGCCGAGCCCCAGGTCTGGGGCGTCGCCGGCCTGCATATGGTTGCCTTCATCGGTGTGCTCGTGCCGGCCCTCTTGACGTTCGGTGCGCTCGGCGTGCCCTATCTGGGCGAGCTCGGTCATCGGAACACTCTGATCCTCGCCTTCGCGCTCAGCTTCTCGAGCACCGTCTTCGCCGTGAAGGTGCTCGAGGAGAAGGGCGAGATGGGCTCGCTGTACGGCACCATCGCGATCGGTATCCTGATCGTTCAGGATCTCGCGGCGGTGCTTTTTCTGGCCTTCTCCTTGGGCAAGGTGCCGATGCTCTGGTCCTTGCTGCTCTTCTCCTTGATCCCTTTGCGCGGCGTCATCGGCCGGGTCCTGGATCGCGCCGGACATGGCGAGCTGCTGTTGTTGTTCGGTATCACCTTCGCGCTCGGCGGCGCCCAGCTCTTCGAGGCGCTGCACATCAAGGGTGATTTGGGCGCCCTGCTGCTCGGGATCTTGATCGCCCCGCATGCCAAGTCCGGGGAGTTGGCGAAGACCCTACTCGGACTCAAGGATCTCTTTCTGGTCGGGTTCTTCCTGAGCATCGGGTTGACCGCAGTACCCAGTGCCGATATGGCGCCGACCGTGCTGCTGCTGGTGCTGTTCCTGGTGTTGAAGGGGTTCCTGTTCGAGCAGCTGTTGTTGGCCTTTCGGCTGCGTGCCCGCACGGCCTTGCTCGGGAGCCTGTCGCTGGCGAGCTACAGCGAGTTCGGTCTGATCGTGGCCGCCATCGCCGAGAAGTCGGGCTGGTTGTCGTCGGATTGGCTCGCCATCGTCGCGATCACCGTCGGCGTGTCGCTGGTGATTGCCGCTTTCCTCGATTCGCGCGCGCATGGCCTCTACGAGCTGTTCAGCGATCGGCTGCGGCGCCAGGAGCGAACCGTACGCCTGCCGATCGAGCGCGAGATCGATCCTGCGGACGCCAACGCGATGATTATCGGGATGGGGCGCGTCGGCACCGGCGCCTACGATACGCTCACGATGGACAAGGGGCTCAAACCCGTCGGTATCGACGCGGACCCGGATGCCGTCGCACGGCACTCGGCGAGCGGTCGCAATGTCGTTCAGGGCAGCGCAACGGACGCTGACTTTTGGCACCGTTTGCATCTGAACGACGGTCACATCAAGGTGGTGCTCTTGGCGATGCCGCAGGTCTCGGAGAACGTCTTCGCCGCCGAGCACCTGATCAAGGAGGGTTTCGCGGGAACCATCGGCGCCATCGCAAAATTTCCCGATGACGAGGCGATCCTGCGGGCCGCCGGCGTCAGCCAGGTCTTCAACCTCTATGCAGAGGCGGGTGCCGGATTTGCTCAGCATGTTTGCACGGGGCGCGGGCGCGAGGTCGAGGATCGACTCTCCCGACTGCAGCGCGCAGCCGCCGGTGTCGATGATGCGAGATGAAACAATCTCCCGCACAGTGGGGGAGGTAGATGCGGTCGCTAAACCGCGCCCGGTGCGGTATGCGTCGTTTTTTGGATTGGCTTGGCCGCGCATGCTCGGACGACCGCCGCAGCAGGCGCGGTTTAACGATACAGAAACAAGGTGAATACCTGATTCACGGGATGGGTAGAGCGTAGCGAAACCCTTCTTTTCCGCCCCGCCACCTGGATTGGGCGTCTGAGCGGGTAGGATGGGTTTCGCTGCGCTCTACCCATCCTACGTGTTTCGGTTGTTTTTGAATCGTTCCTTAGGCGCTCATGGCGAGGGGAGGGCCGTCGAGGGCGTCGACGAGATGGGGGATTTGCGACAAGGCCGGCGCGCCGTCCATGAGCAGCGCGATCGGCATGACCTCGAAGATCTCCTCGGGCGGCGCACCGAAATCGAGCGCAGCACGTGCGTGCAGGTGGATATGATCGCGGCGCTGCTCCACCAGTGCGATGCCCAAGGCGATCAACTCGCGGACGTGATGCTGGATCGGTCCGCGCCCGAGGACGTATTCCCGCCAGGAATCCTCCCAAGAGTCCCACATCTCGCCGCCTTCACGCGGGCTCGCCTTGAGAAAGAGCGCAATCTTGCGGACCTGCGTGAGCTCTCCGGGCATCACGTGCAGGCGGATGGCCTCCTTGGTGTGGATGTCGATGCAGCGTCTGCACTGCTTCGTCAGGGCCATACCCAAGGTGATCAGCTCTTTGTTTTTCCGATCGATGATGCCCTTGCGGGTACTGACCTGAGACATCTCGCTGATGATCTCGAGGAACTCCTCGAGACCGTACTCGCGGGCGCGGGTCAGGGACTGCTTGAAACTGTCGGGACTGCTCATATGCGCTACTGCCGATGGATGCGTGAAAAGAACGATGAGACCATGGGGTCTATTAGGTCCATTAGAAGTTTAGCAACTATTGTACCGTAGAATGTTGCAGTGCAGCAGGCGTCGGGCATCCGAGGCGAGGTTTTTTCTAACCGACGGGTTCCGATCAACGACCTGGCCGGCGATCGCAATCTCGCTTGCGCGATCCTGGTGACGGGCCCATATTGAGATGATGCGCCGCGCTCATCCCGCCACCGTGATGCTGATCCTCTTCTGCGTCTTGGCATTCCAGACGCAGACCTGGTCGCGTGTCGCGCTGCCCTGCGAGCACATCGCCGATCTCGGCGGTAGCTGTCCCATGCACGGCACATCCCTCTCCCAAGGCGATCCGCAAGCCACGCCCGGAGACGGCGGCGATTCTCTCTTCGATTGCGCCAAGTGCGCCTTGGCCTATGCCCTCGGTGCCCTGCAGGTCGCGCCCTCTTC